>NZ_JAOEEE010000046.1:0-34979 GCF_029837675.1 Pseudomonas sp. GD04015
CTCGGCGTAGCTCAAGCTACGCTCGCCAGCTACTAGCGCGATGGCCTCGGGAGTCCGCGTCACCTGCGCCTCGATCAGCCGGTGAATGCTCGTCTCGACCACCGCCTCGACGGCCGGGTTCCACGCATCCAGGCGCTCGCGCTCATCCTCCGTCAGCAGCGGCAGTTCAGCGACACGTTGCGCCGTGCTGGCCACGACCCCGCGAAGCAACTGGGTCCAATGGCGGCCCATGCGCTCGATGGTTTCCCGGTTGAACAGCGCGGTGGCATAACTCAGGGAGGCGCCGATACCTCCGGCATACTCGAAGGTATCCAGGGTCAGATCGAACTGCGCCGTGTGGTTCTCGCGGCCCACCGCCTCCACCCTCAGGCCAGGCAGTTGCCGCGCCTCGCCCCGGGATTCGCTCTGATGGTTGAACATCACCTGGAACAGCGGGCTCTGGCTCAGGCTGCGCTCCGGTTGCAGGGCATCCACCAGTTGCTCGAAGGGCAGATCCTGGTGAGCCTGGGCGCCAACCACGCGCAGCTTGACCTGGCACAGCAACTCGCTGAACGAGGTATCCGGCTCGAACTCGGCCTTGAGCACCTGAGTGTTCACGAAGAAGCCGATCAATCGCTCCGTCTCCACCCGGTTGCGGTTAGCGATAGGCACGCCGACGCGGATATCGCGCTGCCCGGTGTAGCGATGCAGCAGCGACTGGAAGGAGGTCAGGAGCACCATGAACAGAGTGACGCCCTGCTCCTGGGCCAGCAGCTTCAATGCCCCGGCCAGGTCGGCGTCGAGTTCGATCCCCAAGGTTGCCCCGGCGAAGCTCTGCACCGCCGGGCGCGCCCGGTCGGTGGGCAGCTGCAGCACCGGTTGCTCGTCGCCCAACTGGGCCCGCCAATAGGCCAGTTGTCGCTCCCGCTCGCCCGCCTCCATCCAGCTGCGTTGCCAGATGGCGTAATCGGCGTACTGGATCGGCAGCGCCGGCAGGGCCGCCCTGCCACCCTCGCGGCAACCGATGTAGAGCTGGATCAGCTCGTCCACCATCACCGGCGCCGACCAGCCATCCGAGACAATGTGGTGCAGGGTCATCACCAGGATGTGGTCGTCCTCGCCGAGGCGCAGCAGCCGTACTCGCAGCAGCTGGCCGTGCTCCAGATCGAAGACCTGGCGGATCTCGGCCTCGATCCGCTCACGGATCTCCGCCTCCTCCGGGTCATCCAGCATATCCAGCGCGAGTTCGAAGCGAGTCTCGGAATGAATCACCTGCCAGGCCTGCCCCGCATCCTGGCGGAAATTGGTACGCAGGGTTTCATGGCGCTCGATCAGTTGCTGGAAGCTGCGGCGCAAGGCCCCGATATCCAGATGCCCGCGCAGGCGCAGCACCGTCGGCATGTGGTAGGCCGTGCTTTCCGGCTCCAGCTGCCAGAGAAACCATTGCCGTTGCTGGGCGAAGGACAGCGGCAGACGCTCGACATCGGTGCGCAGCACCGGGATAGGGAACTGGGCAAGACTGATGCCCTTTGCCGTCAGCTTCGCCAGAAACTGTCCACGTTGCGGCAGGGGCAGTTGAACGAATCGGTACACCAGTTCCATGTTCTTATCGATCGACATCTCAAACCGCCTCAAGCTCACTCATAAAGTCGTGCAACTCATCCATATCCGCAGCGCTGCTGGGCTGCAGGCCCGCGATGGCCACTGCGTAGGCCTGCAGGTTCGCCGCCTCGAAGAGCAACGCCAGGGGCAGGTTGACCCCGAGGGCGATCTGCAGGCGGCCGGTCACCTGGGTCGCCAGCAGCGAATGCCCGCCCAGCTCGAAGAAGTTGTCGGCAAGGCCTACCCTCTCCAGCTTCAGCACCTCGGCCCAGGCCGCCGCCACCTGCTGTTCCAGTTCGCTGACCGGAGCCACGAACTGGCGCAGCAGCAGGCTGGCATCCGGCGCCGGCAGGGCCTTGCGGTCCAGCTTGCCGTTGGGGCTCAGGGGCAGTCGCGGCAGAAACAGCAGGTGCGCTGGCCACATGTAATCCGGCAGGTTCGCCTTCAGGGCCAGCCGCAGTTCTTCCCGCAACTCGTCCTCGCCAATGGCCTCCGGATCGGCGGCCACCACGTAGCCCACCAGTTGCTTGCCGTTGGGGCCATCCAGAGCCAATACCGCCGCTTCGCGCACGCTAGCCTGCTCCAGCAGACGAGCCTCGATCTCGCCCGGCTCGATGCGGAAGCCGCGGATCTTCACCTGGTGGTCGATGCGCCCCACGTACTCGATCACACCGCCCTCACCGTGGCGGGCCAGGTCGCCGGTGCGATACAGACGGCCACCGCCGGCTTCATCGAAAGGGTCTGGAATGAAGCGTTCGGCAGTCAGCGCAGGGCGTTGGTGGTAACCACGGGCAAGGAGTTCGCCGCCGATCACCAGTTCACCCACGGCCCCGCAGGGAACGAGGTTCCCGGCGCGGTCCAGCAGGTAGATGGCGCGGCCTTCCAGCGGCCGGCCTACGGGCATCGACAGAGGCAGCGCGGCGCTCCCGGTGAGGTACGCCGTGCAGTCGTGGGCAGTGACGGTCACGGTGGCCTCGGTCGGGCCATAGGTGTTCAGCAGGCGCACATGGCCTAGACCGGCCTGCTTCCAGGCGGCTACCCCTTCCGGCGGCATCGCCTCGCCCCCGGAGTGGACCTGGTGCAGACGGCCATAGTCCCTCGGCCCCTTGGCGGCAAAGTCCGTGGCCAGCAGGAACCAGTAGGCCGTGGTCAGATCGACCACGCTGATGTCCTTGTCGATCAACTCGCGGTAGAAGGTCTCGCTGTCCCAGATGTCCTGCCCACGGATCACCACCGAAGCACCGCACACCAGCGCAGGATAGAGCTGCTCGACGAAGCCATCGAAGTTGAAGGTGGCGAACTGCAGGATGCGGTCGCTGGCGGAAAGGTTGAAGAAGCCGAGGGACACGAAGGCATGCCGGCTCAGGGAGTCGTGACTGATGTCAACGCCCTTGGGCCGCCCGGTGGAGCCCGAGGTGTACATGATGTATGCGAGGTTCTGCGGCTCGGCGAGGCTGACCGGGTTCTCCTCCGGATAGCCTTCCGGCCAGAGGCTGCCTGGCTCCAGGTAGAGGCTGCGCACGCCCGCCGGTAGCAACAGCCGTTGCTCTACCCGGGACTGGGTCAGGAGCAGGCGAATTCCGCTGTCTTCCATCATGTAGTTCAGGCGTTCCGCCGGGTATTGCGGGTCCAGCGGAACGTAGGCACCGCCCGCCTTGAGGATGCCCAGCAACCCCACCACCATCTCCAGGCCACGCTCCAGGGCAACGCCCACGGCCACGTCCGGGCCCACACCCAGTTCGCGCAGGTGGTGGGCGATGCGGTTGGCACGCTGGTTCAGCTGGCGGTAGCTCAGGCACTGGTCGCCGAACACCAGGGCCACCGCCTCCGGCGTGCGCTCCACCTGGGCCTCGATCAGGAGGTGAATGCACTGGCCACCCGGATGGCCGGCCGGCGCGCGACCCCAGTCGTGGATCACTCGACACTGCTCGTCCTCGGTCTGCCAGGACAGGTCCGCCAGGCAGGTCTGGGCGTCAGCCACGAGGGCCTCCAGCAGCCGGCCGAAATGCCCGGCGATCTGGGCGATGGTAGCCTCGCTGAAGTGCTGGCGGTCGTGGCTGTAGTGGATCGACAGGGTCTCGCCGGCCTCGATGGTCAGGGTCAATGGGTAGTTGGTCTGCCCCTTGCCCAGCAGATCGCGGAACACCAGCCCCTCGGGGGAGGCGTCGCGGAGTGCGTCCGCCACCGGGTAGTTCTCGAACACCAGGATGTTATCGAACAGGGCCTTGCCGCCCCAGCCAGCCCAGCTCTGGATGTCATACAACGGGCTATGCTCGAATTCCCGCAGTTTGAGGTTCTCGTCCTGGACCTGTCTCAGCCATTCGCCCACCGATTGTTCCGGGCGGGGACTGGCGATCACCGGTAGGGTATTGATGAATAGCCCCAGTTGCCGGTCCACGCCCTTCAACTCCATCGGCCGCCCCGCCACCGTGGCACCGAAGGAGACGGACTCCTGGCCGGTGTAGCGCTGTAGCAGCAGCAACCAGGCCGCCTGCATCAGGGTATTGAGGGTGACTCGCTGCTGGCGGGCGAATTCGTGCAGCGTGCGGCTCTGCTCGCCACTGAGCAGATGCAGGTGCTCGCCATAGCCTTCGCCCAGGCCGCGCTGGCGAATCGTCGGAGCCAGCAGGGTCGGCTCCTCCAACTGGCACAGACGCTCACTCCAGAAAGTTTCGGCCTGGGCCTTGTCCTGCTGGCCCAGCCATTGGATGTAATCGCGGTAGTGGCCTTCCTGGGCTTCGAGGGCACGCCCGGCGTACACCTGCAGCACCTCGCCCAGGAGTTGGGAATTGCTCCAGCCATCCATGAGAATGTGGTGCATGGTCAGGATCAGGTGGTGGGTACGCTCCCCGATGCGGATCACCGCCAGGCGCAGCAGAGGTCCATGCTCCATGTCGAAGCCACTGCGGTAGTCCGCCTGGGCCCAGTCATCCAGGGCGCTATCCAGGTCAGCCCGACCGCGCCAGTCCAGTTCGGTGAAGGGCACCTCGACGCGTCGCTGGATCAGTTGCAACGGCCGACCGAGGGTATTCAGGAAGCTGGCTCGCAGCACCTCGTGGCGATCCACCGCCGCCTGCCAGGCAGCGCGCATGCGTGGGACATCCATGCCGTCGACATTCACCCGCGTCTGGTTGACGTAGTCGCCATTGCCGGCGGCGAACACCGCATGGAACAGCATGCCCTCCTGCATCGGCGACAGCGGATAGACGTCCTCCAAGTCCGCCAGGGGAATCGGCAGTGTCTCCAGCTGCGCCGGGCTCAATCCCGAGAGGGCGAAGGGAGCGGTCTCGGGAGCGGTAATAGGCGCGGCAGCCGTCTTCCGCTCTTCGATGGGCTTGGCCACCTGCGCCAGTTCGCGGATGGTCTGCTGCTCGAACAGTTGTTTGGGGGTCAGCTTTAAGCCACGGCGCTTGGCCCGGGCGATGATCTGCAGGCTCAGGATCGAGTCGCCGCCCAGCTCGAAGAAGTTGTCGGAGGCCCCGACCTTCTCCCGCTTCAGCACTTCGGCCCAGATCGCTGCCAGCGCCTCTTCGATCTCACCGGTCGGTTCGACATGTTCCTGGGTAGCCACTCCGGCTTCCGGCAGAGCCTTGCGATCCAGCTTGCCGTTGGCGGTGAGGGGCAGGCGCTCCAGCAGCAGGATATGCGCCGGCACCATGTAGTCCGGCAGGCGCTCCCGCAGCGCCTGCTGCAACGCCTCGGCGGTGACATCTTCTACCACGGCGCAATAGGCCACCAATTGCAGACGGGCCCGGTCGCTTTCCAGCGGGATCGCCCGGACCACGGCTTCCTTCACACCGGCGAGGCCCAGTAGCGCCTGGGTCACTTCGCCGGGCTCGACCCGGTAGCCACGGATTTTCACCTGGTCGTCGGCGCGACCGATGAACTCCAGCACGCTACCGTTGGCCTCGCGGGCCAGGTCGCCGGTGCGATAGAGCCGGTCACCGAAGGCGGCCGGCACGAAGCGCTCGGCGGTCAGCGCCGGACGGCCCAGGTAGCCCTGGGCCAGGCCTGCGCCTCCCAGGTAGAGCTCGCCCGCGACGCCCGGCATGGCGGGGTTAAGGTAAGGATCGAAGATTAGCGCCTGACCGTTCGCCAGGGGCGCACCCACCGGTACGCTGCGGCTGCCCCCGAGGACATCGTGCACCTCGTGGGTGAGCATGCCCACGGTGGTCTCCGTGGGACCGTAGTGGTTGATGACCCGGCAACCCGGCTTGAGCTGGCGGACATTCTCCACCAGTGGCCAGGGACAGGCCTCCCCACCCAGCACCAGGGCGTGGGCCGGCAGCACATCAGCCGGACGGGCGGCCTGCAGCAAGCCCTGCAGGTGGCTCGGCACCAGTTTCAGTACGGCCACCTGGTGGCTCGCCATGTAGCCCGCGAAGGCGTCCGGGTCGAACGCCAGTTCATGGGCCAGCAGGTGCAGCGGGCGCCCGGAGGCCAGGGCGCCGAAGAGCATGGTGTGCCCCAGGTCGGCGGCGATGGTGGAAACCATGGCCAGGCTGGCGTCCGTCGGTAGTTTCAGGCGCTCGAGCACCGCCTGCAGGTAGTTGGCCAGGGCGCCATGACTGACCACCACGCCCTTGGGGTTGCCCGTGGAGCCCGAGGTATAGATCAGGTAGGCAGCCTGCTGCGGATCGAGGTCCAAGAGCAGCGGCTTGGCGTCGTAGCCGGCCCAGGCAGCAGGCTCGTAAGCCAGGGTCCTAGCCCCGACGATGGCGGAAAAGCGTTCATCGACGCGGTCGTGGATCAGCATGGCAGCGCCACTGTCATCCAGCAGTTGCTGGACGCGTTCGAGAGGTTGCTGGTCATCCAGGGGCAGGTAGGCCCCTCCGCTCTTGAGCACCGCCAGTACCGCCGTCACCCACTCCACCGAGCGCGCCTGGCAAAGGGCGACGATGGAGCCGGTGCCGACGCCCCGGGCCTGGAGGTGACGGGCCAGTCGGTTGGATGCCTGCTCCAGTTCCGGGTAGCCGACCACCTGCTCGCCGCAACGCACATGCCCCTCGGCCGGCTGCTCCAGCGCGTACTGCCAGAGAGCGAGGAAATCGGCACAGGGATAGTCACTACGGGCCGGCGCGCCTACCTCTCGAACCACCTCGGGGTGCTCCAGCAGGCGGGTGTGCGGTGCGCTCACCAGGGTCTCCAGCACGGCGCGCAAGGAGCCGGCCAGGCGCTCGATGGTAGCCGCGTCGAACAGGTCGGTGGCGTAGGTGAAGGTCGCGTCTATCCCCTCGGGGGTATCGGTGAAATCGAAGGCCAGGTCGAAGTGCGCGTCCACGGTTTCCAGGGGGTAGCCCTCGACCACCAGGCCGGCCAGGCGGCGGGCGCCGGTTTCCCGGGCGACGTTCTGGTTGATCTTGAACTGGAATAGCGGGTTGTGGCCCAGATGACGCTCCGGCGCCAGGGCATCCACCAGTTGCTCGAAGGGCAGGTCCTGATGGGATTGCGCGCCAGCCACCACGGCCCGGACCTGCTCGGCCAGTTCGTGGAAGGTGGCGCACTCGTCCACCTGCACACGCAGGACCTGGGTGTTGATGAAGAAGCCGATCAGGCCTTCAAGCTCCTTGCGGTTGCGCCCGGCGTTCGGCGCGCCGATGCGGATGTCCGCCTGGCCGCTGTAGCGCGACAGCACCACCGCCACCGCCGCGAGCACCAGCATGAACAGGGTGTGGCCGTTGCCGCGTGCATGAGCCCGCAGGCGGTCGGCCAGCGCCGGGTCGATGTCGGCACGCACCAGCCTGCCCCGGAAGCTCGGGCTGGCGGGGCGCTCATGGTCCAGGGGCAGGCTCAGCACTGGCTGTTCGTCACCCAGTTGCGCCTGCCAGTAGGCCAGTTGCCGCTCACCCTCCCCGGCCTCCAGCCAGGCCCGTTGCCAGATCGCGTAGTCGGCGTACTGGATCGGCAGCTCGGTCAGTGCGGCACCGCGCCCTTCCACCTCCGCCCCGTAGAGCTGGACGAACTCCTCCACCATCAGCTCGCTCGACCAGCCGTCGGAGACGATGTGGTGCATGCACAGGGTCAGCACGTACTCGTCATCGGCCAGTCGCAGCAGCTTGGCCCGCAGCAACGGTCCCTGGAGCAGGTCGAAAGGCCGGGACAGCTCGTCGCGCACCCGCGCCCGAAGCGCGTCCTCGTCCAGGCCCGCCATACAGGCCTCCATCTCCAGGCGTAGCGGTGCCTCCTCCAGCACCTCCTGGTAGTAGCTGCCGTCCACGGAGACGAAGCGGGTGCGCAGGGCTTCGTGGCGACGAACCAGCGCCTGCAACGCCCGCTCCATGGCCCCACTGTCCAGTTCACCACGCAGGCGCACCGCCATGGGCACGTTGTAGAAGGTGCTGTCCGGCTCCATCTGCCAGAGGAACAGCAGGCGCTGCTGCGCATAGGACAGGGGGATACGCTCCGCGTCCTGGCGGGTGGGCATGATCGGCAGCAGGCGGAAGCTCTGGCCGGTTTCCACCATCCTGTCGAGAATGCTCCGGCGCTGATCCAGCGGAAGGCTGACGAAGCGCTTGGCGATACGTTCTGCGGCTGTTCTGTCCATCGTCATGCCTCCGCCAGAGCGTCCATGAGTTTCTCGATATCACTCAGGCCATCCTCACTCAGGGACAGGCCGTCGCTTTCCAGCGCCATGGCAAATTCGCTCAACATAGGGTTCTCGAAAATGAGGCGCAGCGGCACGTCGATGCCGAGCTGCGCATTGATTTGGGAAATGGCCTGGGCGGCCAGCAGGGAGTGCCCGCCCAGCTCGAAGAAGTTGTCGGAAAGTCCGACCCGCTCCACCTTCAGCACCTCGGCCCAGATGGCCACCAGGCGCTCCTCCAGTTCCGTGCGCGGCGCCACGTAAGCCTGTTGATGCAGGCTGGCGTCCGGCTGCGGCAGAGCCTTGCGGTCCAGCTTGCCGTTGGGGTTCAGGGGCAGACGGTCGAGGAACAGGAAATGGCTTGGCACCATGTAGTCCGGCAGCTCCGCCCGTAGCGCATCCCGCAGGCGACCACGCAGAGCCTGGGCATCCGCCGGAGAGGATTCCGCCACCAGGTAAGCAGCCAGTTGCTGACCACCGGGCCCGTCCACGGCCAGCACCACCGCCTCGCGGATCGCCGGCAGGGCGCGCAGCTTCACCTCGATCTCGCCAAGTTCGATGCGCAGACCACGAATCTTCACTTGGTGGTCGACCCGGCCCAGGTATTCGATCAGACCGTCATCGCCGAAACGGGCCAGATCGCCGCTGCGGTAGAGCCGGCCGCCGCCCTGCTCGCCGTCATCGAACGGGTCGGGCAGGAAGCGCTCCGCCGTCAGCCCCGGACGCCGCCAGTAGCCTTCGCCGACGCAGTCGCCGCCGATGAACAGCTCGCCCACCACGCCCGGCGCGACCAGCTCACCTGCCGTTCCCAGCAGGCGCACCGTTACCCCCGGCAAGGGCCGCCCGATGGGCAGCCCGGCGCGCCCCACGATAGCGGGCCCCGGCAGGGCGTGGCCGATCACCACGTCGGTGCATTCGGTGGGGCCGTAGGTGTTCTGCACCACGACCTCCGCCGCGTGGGACGCACTCAGCCATCCTGCCAGTTCGCCCGGCTGGATCGGCTCGCCACCGAGGAGCAGATGACGCAGGGAGCGCAGTTTCGAATGCTCGCCTTGGAGCATCGGATAGAACGCGCTCGGGGCACAGTTGACCACTGTCAGACGGTGATCCTCGATCTGCTGGCGATGGCCCAGGGGATCGTAGCCCGGCGCCGGCAGGTGCAGTTGGCCACCGACACAGAGCACGCCGTAGATGTTCTTCTGGGTCAGATCAAAACCATGGGAGCTGATAAGCAGCACGCCGTCGCGTGGGGTCAGGCCACAACCCTCGCGGTACCAGCGCAGGAGGTTGCCGAAGCTGCCCCGGCGCACCGCCGCGCCCTTGGGCTGACCGGTAGAGCCGGAGGTATAGATCACGTAGGCCAGGTTCTGCGGCCCGTTGATGCTTACCGGATTGCTTTCGGCATGGCCCTCCAGCCAGTCTTCGCCGGCCTCCAGCAGCAGGCATTGACCCCCCTCCGGAACGCCCAGCTGCTCTCTCAGATGCGCCTGGGTCAGCAACAGACCGATGCCACTGTCGGCCAGCATGTAGCTGAGTCGTTCGCGGGGGTACTCCGGGTCCAGAGGCACATAGGCACCACCAGCCTTGAGGATACCTAGCAGCCCCACCACCATTTCCAGGCTGCGCTCCACCGCGATGCCCACCAGCACATCCGGACCGACGCCACGAGCACGCAGAGCGTGAGCCAGTTGGTTGGCGCGGCGGTTCAGTTCAGCGTATCCGAGAGACTGGCTGCCACATACCAGCGCCGTGGCATCAGGGGTCCTGGCCACCTGTGCCTCGATAAGCTGGTGAACACAGAGCGCCGCCGGGTGGCTGTCCGCCGTGCGACTCCAGGGGCCGAGAACCCGCTGGCGTTCGCCTTCGGCCAGCATCGATAGCTCGGCCAGCGGGCGCTCCGCGTCGGCAATGAGTCCTTCCAGCAGGTTACCGAAGTGCCCGGCGATGGCGCCGATGGAGGCCGCGCTGAAGTAACGGCGGTCGTAGCTGTAGTGAATCGTCAGTTCGTCTGCCAGCCCGAGGGTCAGGGTCAGCGGGTAGTTGGTGCGTTCGTGGTTCTCCGTTGCGGAGAAGCGCAGGCCCGCTGGGGCCCCCTGTTGCAGCACCTCCGACACCGGGTAGTTCTCGAACACCAGGATGCTGTCGAACAGCCCGTCGCCACTGCGGCCCGCCCAGCGCTGAATCTCGAACAGCGGGGTATGTTCGTGCTCGCGCAGCGCCAGGTTCTGCCCCTGCACCTGTTCCAGCCATTGCCCCACAGTCAGCTCCGGTCTCGGGCTGGCGATGACCGGCAAGGTGTTGATGAACAGGCCCAGTTGCCGCTCCACCCCCGGCAGGTCCGCCGGACGTCCCGCCACCGTGGCGCCGAAGGCCACGCAGTCCTGGCCGGTGTAGCGCTGCAACAGCAGCAGCCAGGCCGACTGCACCAGGGTGTTGACCGTCAGCCGCTGCTGGCGGGCGAACTCTCCCAGGGCCTGGGTGCGCTGCGCATCCACTACCTGGTAGTGATCATCATGGCCGGCATCGTCCACGGTCTCGTCGCGCTTGAGCGCCTGGACCAGGAAGGTCGGTTCTTCCAGCGGCTGCAACTGGCCTCTCCAGAAAGCTTCACTGACCTGGCTATCCTGGGCGGCGAGCCACTCGATGTAGTCGCGATAGCGGCCGGCGTAGGGGATGCAGGCCTCCCGGCCATACACCTGCAGCACCTCACCCAGCAACTGGGAGTTGCTCCAGCCGTCCATGAGGATGTGGTGACTGGTGTAGATCAGGTGATGGCTGTTTTCGCCGGTGCGGATCACCCCCAGGCGCAGCAGCGGATCGCGCAGTAAGTCAAAGCCCCGCTGGCGGTCGGCCAGGGCCCAGGCGTCCAGGTCCTGCTGGAGTTGAGCATGCTGGGACCAGTCGAGCACCGTGAAAGGCAGCTCGAGGCGTTTGCGGATCACCTGCAGCGGTTGCTCGAACAGGGTGACGAAGCTGGCCCGAAGCACCTCCTGGCGCTCCACCACCACGTCCCAGGCGTGGCGGAAGCGCTCCACATCAAGCCCTTGCACGTCGACCCGCAACTGGTTGATGTAGCTGCCGCTCTCCTGTTCGAGAAGGGTGTGGAAGAGCATGCCCTGCTGCATGGGCGACAACGGGTAGAGATCGTCGATTTCCCGTGCCGGCAGCGGCAGGCAGTCCAGTTGCTCCTGAGTCAGCCCGGCCAGGGGGAAGTCCGAGGGCGTCACCGCCGAGGCCTGCCCCTGGACGCAATGGTCGATCAGTTGGCGCAGCTCCTCGGCATAGGCGTCGGCCAGGTGCTGAATGGTGGCTTCCCGGAACATCTCGCGGCTGAAGCTCCAGCCCATGCTCAGCTCGCTGGCGAACACCTGGCCGTTGATGGACAGCCAGTTGCCCAGCGGCGCGTCGGCGCTCAGATTGGCGCCGGCCCGCTCCTCGGCCGGCACGAAGAAGGCGCCCTCGCCGTCTCCAACGAAGCTGCCGTCGAACTGGCCAAGGTAGTTGAAGGTGATCCGTGCTGGTGGCAGCGCCGCGAGCCGTAGCCGCGTCGCCGGCTCGCCCAGGTAGCGCAGCGCGCCGAAGCCGACGCCCTTGGCGGGGATGCCGCGCAGTTGTTCCTTGATCCGCTTGAGCGAGCCTTCCAGGGTATCCGCCGGGCTCAACCGCACAGGGTACAGGCTGGTGAACCAGCCGAGGGTGCGAGTCAAGTCGATCTCGTCGAACAGGTCTTCGCGACCGTGGCCTTCCAGTTGCACCCGCACCGAATCCTCTCCGGTCCAGCGGGCAATGACCCGGGCCAGCGCCGTCAGCAACAGATCGTTGACCTGGGTGCGATAGGCCGCCGGCGCCTGCTGCAGCAGCTTGCGGGTGTAGCCGGAATCCAGCCGGGTGTGGATGGTGGCGACATGGCGCTGCTGCAAAGCCCCCCCCGGGGTTGTCACAGGGCAGGTCGGCAGAAATCCCCCCTAGCTGCTGCAGCCAGTAAGCCTCTTCCTGCCGGCCTTCGCCCGTGGCGTAGCGGGCAAGGCGCTCAGCCCAGCCCCGAGTAGAACTGGTCTTGGCTGGCAGAACCACCGGCGTGCTTGCGGCCAGTTGTCCGTAGGCGGTCTGTAGATCATCCAGCAGGATGCGCCAGGACACGCCATCCACCACCAGGTGATGGATCGCCAGCAACAACCGCTGGCTGCCATCGGCCAGATTCGCCAGCACGGCCCGCAACAAGGGCCCACGACACAGATCCAGGCTGCGCTGGGCCTTGTCGCAGAGTGCCTCCAGTGCCTCGGAATCGCTCACTTCCGCCTGCCACAGCAAAGGGCTGTCTGCCCAGGCCTGTTCCTGTTCGGCCAGGGGGCGGTAATGGGCGCTCCAGGCCCCATCGCTCTGCTGGACGAATACGAGGCGCAGGGCGTCGTGCTGGCTGGCCAGGGCCCGCAGGGCCTGCTCCAGCAACTCGGCGTCCAGCGGCTGGCCTGCCTTGAGCAGCACCGACTGGTTCCAGTGATGACGCTCGGGGATGGCCTCCTCGAAGAAGTAATGCTGGATCGGCAGCAGCGCGGCCTCACCGACCAGCGGCCCCTGGTCGACCAGCACTGCCGCTTCGCCTTGCCGGGCGATGCTGGCCAGGCCTTGCACCGTCTGGTGCTGGAACAGCTCCTTGGGAGTGAAATGGATACCGGCCTGACGGGCACGGCTGACCACCTGGATCGAGACGATGGAATCCCCCCCCAGCTCGAAGAAGTTGTCGGTGAGTCCCACCCGCTCCACCTTCAGCACTTCGGCCCAGATAGCGGCGATGCTCTGCTCCAGCACCGTGCGCGGTGCCACGTAGACCTGCTGCGACTGGCTGGCATCCGGCTCCGGCAGCGCCTTGCGGTCCAGCTTGCCGTTGCCGGTCAGCGGCAGGTGGTCGAGGAACAGCAGGTGCGCCGGCACCATGTAGTCCGGCAGCACCGCCTTCAGCCGCTCGCGCAGCTCCACCCGCAGACCGGCCTGGACCTCCTCCTCCACGGAGTCGGTCAGCAGATAACCCACCAGCTGCTTGCCGCCAGGGCCCTCCCTGTCCAGCACCACCGCTTCGCGGATCGCCGGGTGCTCCTGCAGCTTCGCCTCGATCTCGCCTAGTTCGATGCGGAAACCACGGATCTTCACCTGGTGATCGATCCGACCCGCATACTCGATCACCCCTTCGCCCCGATCCCGGGCCAGATCGCCGCTGCGGTACAACCGACCACCGCCCTGGGCACTGGTGTCGAAGGGATCGGGGATAAAGCGCTCGGCGGTCAGCGCCGCGCGGCGGTGATAACCCCGGGCCAGCCCCGCCCGGCCGATGTGCAGCTCGCCATGGCTGCCCGGCGCCGCCGGGTTCAGCTGGCCGTCCAGCAGGTACCAGGACAGGTCCGGGATCACCTCGCCGATGGGGCTCACCGCCGCCTGTTCCAGGTCCGCCCGAGACAGCGGCCGATAGGTCACGTGCACCGTGGTTTCGGTGATGCCGTACATGTTCACCAGTTGCGGCTGGTCATCGCCGAAGCCGTCGAACCAAGGCTCCAGGCTGCCCACGTCCAGGGCCTCGCCACCGAAGACCACATAGCGCAGGGCCAGGGACTGGCCGGCCTCGGCCGCCGCGCAAGCCACCGGAATCAGTTGCTTGAAGGCCGACGGCGTCTGGTTCAGTACCGTCACCCCGTCCCGCACCAGCAAGGCCAGGAAGTCCTCCGGCGAGCGCGACACTTCCTTCGCTACCAGCACCGCCGTGCCGCCGTAGAGCAGCGCGCCAAACAGCTCCCACACCGAGAAATCGAAGGCGTAGGAGTGGAACACCGCCCACACGTCCCGCGCATCGAACTGGAACCAGTCCTCCGTGGCCTCGAACAGCCGCGACACGTTGTGGTGCGGCAGCAGCGTGCCTTTCGGCTTGCCGGTGGAGCCCGAGGTGTAGATCACATAGGCCAGGTTGTCCGGGGTGCACAGATTGACCGGGTTGTGCTCGGGCTGGCCGTCCAACCAGTCTTCCTCGCCGTCCAGTGCCAGGCATTGAATGCTTTCGGGAATCGGCAGCGTCGATGTGAGGTGGGACTGGGTCAGCAACAGACCAATGCCGCTGTCTTCCAGCATGTAGCTCAGGCGGTCGCTCGGATACTCCGGGTCCAGCGGCACATAGGCGCCGCCGGCCTTGAGGATGCCCAGCAACCCCACCACCATTTCTAGACTGCGCTCCACCGCGATACCCACCAGCACGTCCGGGCCGACGCCACGGGCACGCAGGGCATGAGCCAGCCGGTTGGCCCGGCGGTTCAGCTCGCCGTAGCTGAGAGACTGATCTCCATAGACCAGGGCCGTGGCCTCGGGGGTCTTGGCCGCCTGGGCTTCGATTCGCTGGTGCAGGCAGTCCGTCACCGGGAACCGGGTGGTTGCGCTGTTCCAGTCCTGTAGCAATCGTTGCTCGGCCTTCGCATCCAGCAGCGGCAGGTCGCCGATACGCTGCCCCGGTTGGGCAACGATACCCTGCAACAGGGTGATCCAGCAGTCCCGCAGGCGCTCGAGGGTACGGCCCTCGAACAGCGCCGTGCAGTAGGTCAGCGAGGCACCGATGCCCTGCTCGCCTTCCACGGTATCCAGGCTCAGGTCGAACTGCGCGGTATGGTTCTCCCAGGCCACGCCTTCCACCTGCAGGTGTGGCAGGTACCGAACTTCGCCTGCGACCTCGCGCTGGTGGTTGAACACCACCTGGAACAGCGGGCTGTGGCTCAGGCTGCGCTCCGGTTGCAGCACCTCCACCAGTTGCTCGAAAGGCAGGTCCTGGTGGGCTTGCGCGCCCAGGGCCGTGGCCTTCACCTGTTGCAACAGATCATCGAAGCCGAGTTGCGGCGTGAAGGTGGCCTTGAGTACCTGGGTGTTGACGAAGAAGCCGATCAGCCCTTCGGTTTCCAGTCGATTGCGGTTGGCGATCGGCACCCCGACACGGATGTCGTCCTGCCCGCTGTAGCGGTGCAGCAGCGTCTGGAACGAGGCCAGCAGCAGCATGAACAGGGTCACACCCTGCTTCTGGGCGTGCTGCTTCAGGGCCCAGGCCAGTTCGTCGTCCAGCACGAAGTCCAGGCTCGCACCGGCATGGCTCTGCACCGCCGGGCGCGGGTGGTCGGTGGGCAGTTCCAGCACCGGCTGCTCATCACCCAGTTGTGCCTGCCAGTAGGCCAGCTGCCGCTCACGTTCGCCGGCATCCATCCACTGCCGTTGCCACAGGGCGTAGTCGGCATACTGAAACGCCAAGACTGGCAACGACACTTCCTTGCCGGTGCTGAAGCCCTCGTAGAGCTGCACCAACTCGTCCACCATGATCGGCGTCGACCAGCCATCGGTGACGATGTGGTGCAGGGTCAGCACCAGCACATGTTCGTCCGCCACCAGTTGCAGCAGTTTCACTCGCAGCAAGGGGCCGTGTTCCAGATCGAAGGGGCGTTGTACTTCGACTTCGATCAACGCTTGCAAGGTCTCCTCAGTCGCCGCTTCCACCATTAGGTCCACCGGCAACTGAGGGTGAATCACCTGCACAGCCTGCTCGCCCACCTGCTGGAAGGTGGTGCGCAGGGATTCGTGGCGCTGCACCAGGGCATCGAAGCTGCGTTGCAGCGCGGGAATATCCAGCGCCCCCTTCAGGCGCAAGGCCGTGGGGATGTGGTAGGCGGCGCTCGTTGGCTCCAGTTGCCAGAGGAACCACTGGCGCTGCTGGGCATAGGACAGCACCAGGGGTTGTGCACGATCGGCCGTGGCGAAGGCCGGTGCGCCGTTGCCCACCGCACCGTCGATACGCTGGACGAAGGCGGAGAGCGTCGGCGCCTCGAACAGCTCCCGCAAGGGCAGTTCGATGGCCAGGGCCTGGCGAACCCGGGAGATCACCTGGGTCGCCAGCAGGGAATGGCCACCCAGCTCGAAGAAATGGTCGGTCAGGCCGACCCGCTCCACTTTGAGCACCTCGGCCCAGATAGCGGCGACGAGCTGCTCCCGCTCCGTACGCGGTGCCGCATAGGACTGTTGCGACTGGCTGGCATCCGGCTGCGGCAGGGCCTTGCGGTCCAGCTTGCCGTTGGGGGTCAGCGGCAAATGGTCAAGGAACAGCAGATGGGCCGGCACCATGTAGTCCGGTAGGGACGCCTTCAACTGCTCACGCAGCTCTGTCCGCAGCGCCTCCTGCTGCTCGGCTTGCCCAGCGGTGGCGATGAGGAAGCCCACCAGTTGCTTGCCGATGGGGCCGTCCATGTCCACCACCACCGCCTCGCGGATGTCCGCATGCGCTTGCAACGCGGCCTCGATCTCGCCCAGCTCGATGCGGAAGCCACGGATCTTTACTTGGTGGTCGATACGCCCCAGGTAATCCACCAGCCCATTGGGCCGAGCACGGGTCAGGTCGCCACTGCGGTAGAGCCGAGCCCCCAGCTCGCCGAAGGGGTCCGGCACGAAGCGCTCGGCGGTAAGCCCCGGACGCTCCAGGTAACCACGGGCCACACCCTGGCCACCCAGGTAGAGTTCGCCGGCCATGCCCACGGGCAGCAGATTCAGTCCGGCATCCAGCACATAGCCGCTGCGCCCGCCCACCAGCGTGCCAATGGGGGCGTAGGCCGCTCCGCAGGCGTCTTCCCGGCGCGCCTTCCAGAGCAGTGGCGTGACCACCGTTTCCGTCGGGCCGTAGCCGTTGAAGATGTATTGCGGGCGCAGGGCCCGCCAGGCCAGATCGTAGCTGGCCTGGGGTACGGCGTCGCCGCCGAAGCAGTAGATGCGTACCGCCGGAGGGTTGCCTTCACGCTCCGCGTGCTCGGCCAACTGCTGCAGATACACCGGCGGCAGCGCCGTCACGGTCACGCCCTGCTGTTGCATGACACGGTAGGTCTGTTCCGGGGTCCAGAGCTCGTCGCCGCGAAGGAGCAGACGTGCGCCGTGGATCAGAGTGGTCAGCCAGCGCTCATGGGCGCCGTCGAAGGCCAGGGACATGAACTGCAGCTCGCAGTCCCCGGGGGACATTTCGTAGCGTTCGCCAATGGCCAGGCAATGCATCGCCAGGGGGCCGTGAGCCACTGCCACCCCTTTGGGCTGGCCGGTGGAGCCGGAGGTGTAGATCACATAGGCCAGGTTGCCCTCGGCCAGTACGACCGCTGGCGCGGTCGCCGGCAGATGCTGCCAGGCATCGGCCCGGTCCAGGGCCAGCACAGGCAGCCCCGAGGGGATCGGCAGGCCCGCCTGGACGTCACTACGGGTCAGCACCAGCGCAGCGGCGCAGTCCTCCATGAGGTAGAGCAGGCGCTCCGGCGGATAGGCCACATCCAGGGGCACGTAGGCGCCGCCGGCCTTCAGCACCGCGAGGAAGGCCACCAGGGTCTCCACCGAGCGCGGAAGGGCGATGGCCACCCGTACCTCGGGGCCGACACCCAGTTCCCGCAGGCGATGGGCCAGGCGGTTGGCCTGCTGGTCCAGCTGGCCATAGGTGAGGCTGTGCCCTTCGCAGACCACGGCGATGGCCCCGGGGTCCCGCGATACCTGTTCCTCGAACAGCCGCTGCACCGGGCGGCCCGCCGCCTCGCGGCTCCAGCGCTGGGTAAAGATACCGAGTATGGTCTGACGCTCGGCCTCGCCCAGCATGGGCAGCTCGGCCACGGCCTTTTGCGGCTGACGGACGATGCCCGCCAGCAGGTTGAGCCAGTGTTCCAGCAGGCGCTGGCTTGTACCGCGTTCGAACAGCGCCGTGTCGTAGACCAGAGAGGCCTGGAGACCATGCTCGGTCTCGAAGGTATTCAGGGTCAGGTCGAAATGAGTGATCAGCAGGTCCCGATCCATGCCTTCTAGGCTCAACCCATCCAGTTGCCAGGTGCCACGACGGGCCTCCCGCTGGTGGTTGAACATCACCTGGAACAGCGGACCGTGGCTCAGGCTGCGCTCAGGCTGCAAGGCCTCGACCAGTTGCTCGAAGGGCAGGTCCTGATGGGCCTGGCCACCCAGTACCCGCTGCTTGGTCTGTTGCAGCAGATCGTCGAAGGTGAGCGACGGCACGAAGTCGGCTTTCAGCACCTGGGTGTTGACGAAGAACCCGATCAGCCGCTCGGTCTCCACGCGATTGCGGTTGGCGGTGGGGACGCCGACGCGGATGTCGTCCTGTCCGCTGTAGCGGTGCAGCAGCGCCTGGAAGGAGGCCAGCAGCAGCATGAACAGCGTGACGCCGCGCTCTTGGGCCAACTGCTTCAGAGCATGGGACAGTCCGGCATCCAGTGTCAGATCCAGGCTATCGCCTTCATGGCGCTGAAGCGCCGGACGCGGCCGGTCGATAGGCAGCTCCAGCACTGGCTGCTCGCCCCCCAGTTGCTCGGTCCAGTAGGTCAGTTGCCGCTCGCGCTCCCCCGCTTCCATCCAGTTGCGCTGCCACAGCGCATAGTCGGCGTACTGAATCGGCAACGCCGGCAGGCTCACCTCGTGCCCCGCGCGGTAGCCCTCGTAGCACTGCACCAGTTCCTCCACCATGATCGGCATGGACCAGCCGTCGGTGACAATGTGATGCAGGGTCAACACCATGACGTGCTCGTCTGCCGCCAGGCGCAGCAAGCGAACCCGCAGCAGCGGGCCGTTCTCCAGATCGAAGGGACGTTGTATCCCGTCATCGAGCCGGCGCGACAGGGCCTGCGGATCGGTGGAGTCGAGGGTTTCCAGAGCCAGTTCGATAGGCAGGTCGCCATGGATGACCTGAACCACCGACTCGCCTTCCTCGCGGAAGGTGGTGCGCAGCGACTCGTGGCGGTGGATCAGCGCGGCGAAGCTGCGTTGCAGCGCCTGGAGATCCAGCTGGCCCTTCAAACGCAGGGCCAGCGAGATGTGGTAGGCGGCGCTGTCCGGCTCCAGTTGCCAGAGGAACCACTGGCGCTGCTGAGCGTAGGAGAGCGTCAAGCGCTCTCCCTTCTCCCGAGGGGAAATGGGCGTGACCCCATACAGGTTCACACCCTGGCGCTTCAGCAGCGCGGCCAACGCCTTGCGCTCTTTGCTGGACAACGATCCGACGGAGTCGAGCAGTTCTTGCACGGGACCTCTCCTGGCAGCTTCTTGAAAAACAGTGGCGAGGCAGCAGGAGCGACGCTGGCGGCTTTGACCGCCTTAAGAAATCAGCTCATCTATTTCCTCCGCAGTAAGACGTTTTAGAGCCTCCAAGGATTTAGCCAATTCGTCCTGGAGGGGGGCACTCGCCAAGCGCTTGCTCTCGATCGCTTCGCTGAAAGCGGCCAGGACGGGGAACTCGAACAGTTCCCGCAACGCCATCTCAATCCCGATCCGTTCGCGTACCCGTACCACTACCTGGGTAGCCAGCAGGGAATGCCCACCCAGCTCGAAGAAGTGGTCGGACAGGCCGGCCTGCTCCACCTCCAGCACCTCGGCCCATATGGCAGCGACCTGCTGCTCCAGCTCTGTGCGCGGAGCCACGTAGGCTTGCTGCTGGCTGGCATCGGGCTCCGGCAGCGCCTTGCGGTCCAGCTTGCCGTTGGGGGTGACCGGCAGCCCGTCGAGGAAGACCAGATGCGCCGGTACCATGTAATCCGGCAGGCCGGCGCGCAGCGCAGTCTTGAGCCGATCGCCCAGGGCCCGTGCGCCGTCCTCGGGAACGCCGTGGAGCGGCACCACGTAGCCCACCAACTGCTTGCCGCCGAGGCCATCCCGTGCCAGCACCACGGCCTCGCGTACCTCTGCCTGCTCCAGCAGGCGTGCTTCAATCTCACCCAATTCGATGCGCAGGCCGCGCACCTTCACCTGATGATCCAGGCGTCCCAGGTAATCGATTACGCCATCGCCCCGGTAGCGAGCCAGGTCGCCTGTGCGATACAGGCGGCCGCCGGTGGTGTCGAAAGGGTCGGGCACGAAACGCTCGGCGGTCAGGCCGGGCCGTGCGTGATAGCCACGGGCAAGGCCCACGCCACCCAGATAGAGTTCACCGGCACCGCCATCGACCGCCGGGAGCAACCCGGGCTCCAGTACATGGGTCTTGAGGTTGTCGATGGGCCGTCCGATCGGCACCCCCGCGCCCTCCTCCTGGCCACAGGTCCAGTGGGTAACGTCGATGGCCGCCTCGGTCGGCCCGTAGAGATTGAACAGCCCGGCCGCCGGCAGGCGCTGGCGGACCTGGCGGACCAACTCGATGGGCAGTGCCTCGCCGCTGCACACCATGCGGGCGATACTCCGGCAACTGGCCGCCCCCTCGCCGGCCATGAATACCTGCAACATCGAAGGTACGAAGTGCAGCGTCGTCACCCCGTGACGATTGATGGTCTCTACCAATCGCTCCGGCTCCCGGTGCTCGCCCGGTTGCGCCAACACCAATCGCGCCCCGCTCAGCAGCGGCCAGAAGAACTCCCAGACCGATACGTCGAAACTGAACGGCGTCTTCTGCAAGACCCGGTCGCTCGTACCGAGGCCATAGGCCTTCTGCATCCACCACAACCGATTCACCAGGGCCCGGTGCGAGTTGCCAGCGCCTTTCGGCCTGCCGGTAGAGCCGGAGGTATAGATCACATAAGCGAGGTTGTCCGGGGTGCAGAGGCTCAGCGGATCCTCGTCGGAGTAGCCATCCAGCCAGCCATCGTGGCTGTCCAGCTCCAGACACTGGATGCCCTCGGGAATCGGCAGCGTAGCGGTGAGGTGGGACTGGGTCAGCAACAGGCCGATGCCGCTGTCTTCCAGCATGTAGCTCAGGCGGTCGCTCGGGTACTCCGGATCCAACGGCACATAGGCGCCGCCGGCCTTGAGAATGCCCAGCAGCCCCACCACCATTTCCAGACTGCGCTCCACCGCGATACCCACCAGCACGTCCGGCCCCACGCCCCGCTCCCGCAGGGCATGGGCCAGCCGGTTGGCCCGGAGATTCAGTTCGTCGTAGCTGAGGGTCGTTTCGCCAAATACCAGTGCCGTGGCTTCGGGCGCCTTCGTCACCTGAGCCTCGATCAGTGCCTGGAGGCAGTAAGTGGCCGGAAAATCGGCCGCCGTGGCGTTGCGCTCATGGACGATCCGCTGGAACTCATCCGCCCCCAGCATCGGCAGTTCGGAAACGGGCCGGTGCGGAGCACGGACCATTGCCTCCAGCAGCCGGACCCAGTGCCGCCCAAGCCGCTTGATGGTGTTCGACTCGAACAGCGCGGTGCAGTAGATCAGCGACGCCTGGATGCCCTGCTCACGCTCCATTGTCTCCAGGCTCAGATCGAACTGCGTGGCCTGCCGTGGCCATGCCAATGCTTCCAGCGTCAGCCCCGACACGCCTTGGAGACCGGCCTCCGGCACACGCTGGTGGTTGAACATCACCTGGAACAGCGGACTGCGGCTGAGGTTGCGCTCCGGCTGCAGCACCTCCACCAGTTGCTCGAAAGGCAGGTCCTGGTGGGCTTGTGCACCCAGGGCCGTGGCCTTCACCTGTTGCAACAGATCATCGAAGCCGAGTTGCGGCGTGAAGGTGGCCTTGAGTACCTGGGTGTTGACGAAGAAGCCGATCAGCCCTTCGGTTTCCAGGCGGTTGCGGTTGGCGATGGGCACGCCGACACGGATGTCGTCCTGCCCGCTGTAGCGGTGCAGCAGCGTCTGGAACGAGGCCAGCAGTAGCATGAACAGGGTCACCCCCTGCTCCTGGGCTCGCTGCTTCAGGGCCCGGGCCAGTTCGTCGTCCAGCACGAAGTCCAGGCTCGCACCGGCATGGCTCTGCACCGCCGGGCGTGGGTGGTCGGTAGGCAATTCCAGCACCGGCTGCTCATCACCCAGTTGTGCCTGCCAGTAGGCCAGTTGCCGCTCACGTTCGCCGGCATCCATCCATTGGCGTTGCCACAGGGCGTAATCGGCATACTGGAATTCCAGCGGCGGCAGCGACACCTCGACTCCCATGCTGAAGCCCTCGTAGAACCGCACCAGCTCGTCCACCATGACCGGCGTCGACCAGCCATCGGTGACGATATGGTGCAGGGTCAACACCAGCACATGCTCGTCCACCACCAGTTGCAGCAGTTTCACTCGCAGCAAGGGGCCGTGTTCCAGATCGAAGGGACGCTGTACTTCTTCTTCGATGGTGAACGACAAGTCCCTCTCCACCACGGGCACGACCACCAGTTCCACCGGTAGCTGCGGATGGATCACCTGCACAGCCTGCTCGCCCACCTGCTGGAAGGTGGTGCGCAGGGATTCGTGGCGCTGCACCAGGGCATCGAAGCTGCGTTGCAGCGCGGGAATATCCAGCACCCCTTTCAGGCGCAAGGTCGTGGGAATGTGGTAGGCGGCGCTCGTTGGCGCCAGCTGCCAGAGGAACCACTGGCGCTGCTGGGCATAGGACAGCACCAGGGGTTGTGCACGATCGGCCGTGGCAAAGGCCGGTGCGCCGTTGCCCGCCGCACCGTCGATACGCTGGACGAAGGCGGCGAGCGTCGGCGCCTCGAACAGCTCCCGCAAGGGCAACTCGATGGCCAGGGCCTGGCGGACCCGGGAGATCACCTGGGTCGCCAGCAGAGAATGGCCGCCCAGTTCGAAGAAGTGGTCGGTCAGGCCGACCCGCTCCACCTTGAGCACCTCGGCCCAGATGGCAGCGATGTGCCGTTCCCGCTCCGTACGCGGCGCCACGTAGACCTGTTGCGACTGACTGGCATCGGGTTTCGGCAGCGCCTTGCGGTCCAGCTTGCCGTTGGGGGTCAGCGGCAAATGGTCGAGGAACAACAGGTGGGCCGGAACCATGTAGTCCGGTAGCGCAGCCTTGAGGGCAGCCTTGAGTTCGTCGCGTAGCTTGTCATGGCCGCTCTCGGCCAATGGCTGCTGGGGCACCGCATAAGCCACCAGTTGCAGGCCGCCCATGGCGTCCAGAGCCAGCACCACGGCCTCGCGCACAGCATCCTGTTCCTGCAGTTTGGTCTCGATTTCCCCCAGTTCGATCCTGAAGCCGCGAATCTTTACCTGGTGGTCGATACGCCCGACGTACTCGATCACCCCATCGTCGCGGCAGCGCGCCAGATCGCCAGTACGGTACAGCCGGCTGCCCGGCTCACCGAAGGGATCGGGCAGGAATTTCTCGGCGGTCAGCGCCGGGCGATTCAGGTAACCCCTGGCCAGGCCGGCGCCGGCCATGCACAGCTCGGCGGCAACACCGGCCGGCACTGGCTGGCCCATGGTATCCAGCAGATACACCGCACTGTTGGAGATGGGCCGGCCAATGTTGGCGCGCCCACCCGGAGTACGCAGGGTGCAGGTGGAATAGGTGGTGTCCTCGGAGGGCCCGTAAAGGTCGTAGACCTGGCGCACCTGCCCACTGCGGTAGAGGTCTTCCACCAGGGATTGCTTGAGCGCTTCGCCAGCCAGGTTGACGATCCGTACCGAAGCCGGCAATTGGCCAGCCTCGCTCAGGGCCTTGATCGCCGACGGTACCGTGTTGACCAGGCGCACCCGCTCCCGAGCCGGCAGGTGCGGCAGCTCCAGAGCGTTAGCCGCCAGCACTGCATAGCCGCCTGCCGCGAGGGTGACGAAAAGCTCCCACACCGACAGGTCGAAACAGATGGAGGTGGAAGCCAGCACGCCTTGCAGGTCGCCCACGCTGTACACCGACAAGGCCCAGTCGATCAAGGCGGCCACATTGCGGTGCTCAATCAGCACGCCCTTCGGCAGGCCGGTGGAGCCCGACGTGTAGATGCTGTAGGCAAGGCTGGCAGGTTGCGTCAGGTTGCATGGATTGCTGTCCGGGTAGGCCGTCAGGTCGAGCTGGTCGAGTAGCAGCACCTCGGTGCCCAGCACCTGGGGCAACCTCTCCTGCAGGGATGACTGGGACAGCAGCAACAGGGCCTGGCTGTCCTTCAACATGTAGGCCACCCGCTCCGGAGGATATTCCGGGTCCAACGGCACATAGGCGCCGCCAGCCTTGAGCACCGCCAGCAGAGCCACTGCCAGGTCCAGGTCACGTTTCAGGGCGATGCCCACCAGCACGTCCTGGCCCACACCACGCTCACGCAGCTTGTAGGCCAGGCGGTTGGCCTGGCGATTCAACTCTCCATAGCTCAGCTCACGCTCACCGGCCACCAGGGCCAGAGCCTCCGGCGTCTTTTCCACCTGGGCCTCGAACCCCTGGTGGATGCAGCGGAACGGCAGCGGATCAGCAGGCAACGGATTCCAGCCCCGCACCACCTGGCGGTACTCGTCCTGGTCCAGCATGGCCAACTCACCCAGCCTCGCCTGGCCGTCCTGCACCAGGGCACGCAGCAGGTTGCCGAAGTGCCGCGCCAAAGCGGCAACCGCCGGGCCGTCGAAGTGGCGGCGGTCGTAGCCGTAGCGCACGGTGAGAGTCTCGCCCAACCCCACTTCCAGCATCAGTGGAAAGCTGGTCTGCTCCTCACTGTGTGCCACGCCGAAGTGCAGACCCGCCGGAGCCGCCTGTTGCAGCACGGCGGACACCGGATAGTTCTCGAAGACCAGCAGGCTGTCGAACAGGCCATCGCCGCCCTGCCCCGCCCAGCGCTGGACCTCGTACAGGGGCGTGTACTCGAACTCCCGCAGATCGAGGTTGCGCGCCTGGACCTGCGCCACCCAGTCGACCACACGAAGGTCGGCCCGAGGGACACCGATCACCGGCAGGGTATTGATGAACAGGCCGATCTGCTCTTCCACCCCGGCCAGTTCGGCGGGGCGGCCGGCGACCGTGGCGCCGAAGCATACCGTCTCCTGGCCGCTGTAATGCTGCAACAGGAGCAGCCAGGCCGACTGCACCAGGGTATTCACCGTGACCTTATGGTCCTGGGCGAACTGTTTCAGTCGCCCGGCGAATTCGCCTTCGAAGACCTGGTGATGGTCGGCATGGCCCTGAGCCACGACGACCCGATGGGCCATGACATGCGCCAATCGCGTCGGCTCGTTCAGTTCGGCCAGTTGTTCCTTCCAGAAAGCCTCGCTGGCGGCCGGGTCCTGCCGCTGCAGCCAGCGGATGTAATCCCGGTAACGCCCTGTGGGCGCCGGCACCGGCTGGCCGGCATAACGCTGCAGCACCTCGCCGAGCAGCCGCGAGTTGCTCCAACCGTCCATCAGGATGTGGTGATGGGTATAGATCAGCTGATGGCGCTGCTCGTCGACCCGCACCAGTACCAGGCGCAGGAGCGGCGCCTGTTCCAGCACGAAGCCCTGCCGGCGTTCCTCGGTGGCCAAATCGTCCAGGTCCTGGTCGAGTGTGGTCTGGCCGCGCCAGTCGTGCTCGACGAAGGGCAGCGCCACTTGGCGATAGACTACTTGCAGCGGCTGCTGCTGGCCGCCTTGCCAGAGGAATCCGCTGCGCAGGATGTCGTGGGCGTCCAGGGTCGCCTGCCAGGCCTGGCGGAAACGCACTCCGTCCAGCCCCTCCACCGTCACCCGCAGTTGATTGATGTAATGACCGCCGCGCTGGTTGTAGAGGCTGTGGAACAGCATCCCCTGCTGCATCGGCGACAGCCCGTAGAGGTCGGCGATCTGCTCTACGGGCACCGGCAGGGCATCCAGTTGCGCCTGGACGATGTCCGCCAGGGGGAAGTCCGACGGCGTCACGCCGCGATTGCCATGGTCACAGCAATGCGCCACCAGGGCATCCAGTTCCTCGACGTACTCGTCCGCGAGGTGCTGCACCACGGTCTCGTCGAACACCTCGCGACTGAAGGTCCAGCCCAGACTCAACTCACCCTCGTAGACCTGCCCCTCCACGCTCAGCAGGCCATCCAGCGGCGCCTCCGGGCTCTGGCCAGCCCCGCTGCCCTCCGGGGCAGGCAACCAGAGGCCGTGCTCGGCGGAGAAGCTGCCATCGAACTGCCCCAGGTAGTTGAAGACGATCTCGCCACGGGGCAGCGCCGCCAGCGCCTGACGCACCGGAGCACGCCCCAGGTGGCGCAGCACACCATAGCCGATGCCCTTGTCCGGCACCGCCCGTAGCTGCTCCTTGATGGTCTTGATGGAGTCACCCAGGGCCGCCCGAGGACTCAACCGGACCGGGTACAGGCTGGTAAACCAGCCGACCGTGCGGCTCAGGTCGATGTCATCGAACAGGGCTTCACGGCCGTGGCCTTCCAGGCGCACCAAGACTTCGTCCTGTCCGGTCCAGTGGGCGATCACCCGGGCCAGGGCGGTCAACAGCAGATCGTTGACCTGAGTGCGATAGGCCGCCGGCGCCTCCTGCAACAGACGCCGGGTAGTTTCACGTGAGAGCCCCGCGCTGACCACCCTGGCATGTTTGCGCTGGCGTCCGCCGGCAGGATTGACCACCGGCAGTCGATCGCTTGAGCCTCCCAGCTGGCCCTGCCAATAAGCAAGCTCTGACTCGCGCTCCACCGCATGGGCAGCCAACCGCTCTCCCCAAGCCTGAAAGGCGCTGGTCTTGGCCGGCAGAGGTGTGTGCGGAGCCCGATAGACCTGTTGCAGGTCCTCCAGCAGGATCCGCCAGGAAACGCCGTCCACCACCAGGTGGTGAATCACCAGCAGCAACCGCTGACTGGCATCGGGCAGGGTCACCAGCAGGGCCCGTAGCAGCGGCCCTCGCTCCAGGCTCAGGCTGGCCTGGGTACGCTCGATCCATGCCGTCAGTTCTGCCGCGTCATCCAGGCGGGCGACCCAGAGCACATCGTCGGGCTCGGCGCTGTGTTCGGCGCACCATTCGCCGTCCGCGGGTTCGAAGCGCAGGCGCAGCGCGTCGTGGTGGGCCTGTAGCGCCAGCAGCGCGTTGCGCAGAGCAATCTCGTCAAGGGCATCCACCGGCTGCAGCAGGAGCGCCTGGTTCCAGTAATGGCGTTGCGGAATCGCTTCGGCGAAGAACCCGTGCTGGATGGGGGTCAGCGGCATGGGCCCGGCAACCGGCCCCTGGTCGATGGCAATACTGGCGTCACGCCCCGCCACCGTCGCCAGTCCTTGTACGGTCTGATTCTGGAAGAGGTCCTTGGGCGACAGGCGGATGCCCGCCTGGCGCGCGCGGCTCACCACTTGGAGAGAGACGATGGAGTCGCCACCCAGCTCGAAGAAGTTGTCGGTCAGGCCCACCCGCTCCAGTTGCAGCACGTCCTGCCAGATGGCTGCCAGTTGCCGCTCCAGTTCACTCTCCGGCGCCACGAAGGCCTGCTGCCCCTGGCTGGCATCCGGCTGCGGCAGCGCCTTGCGATCAAGTTTGCCATTGGCGGTCAGCGGCAGGTCATCCAGGAACAGCAGATGCGCCGGCACCATGTAGTCCGGTAGCCTGGCCCTGAGCGCCGTCTTCAGCTGCTCGCGCAACGTGACCTGGGCGTCGGCTGGCAGCGGTTCGCTCGACACCACATAGCCCACCAGTTGCTTGCCTCCCGGCCCCTCTTGGGCCAGCACCACCGCCTCGCGCACCGGGTCCTGGGCCAGCAGTTGCGCCTCTATTTCCCCCAACTCGATGCGGAAACCCCGAATCTTCACCTGATGATCGATACGCCCCACGTACTCCACCACGCCAGCGGCACGGTAGCGCGCCAGGTCGCCGGTGCGGTACAGCCGGCCACCACCCACCGGGTCGAACGGGTCCGGGACGAAGCGCTCTGCGGTGAGCGCCGGGCGATTGTGATAGCCCCGGGCAAGGCCGGCGCGGCCCACGTACAGCTCGCCGGTGCCCCCCTGTACAACGGGGCTGCCGCCATCCTCCAGCACATACCAGGAGAGATCGGGGATCACCGCACCGATGGGGCTGGAAACCGCCTGTTCCAGGTCGTCCAGACGAATCGGCCGATGGCTCACGTGGACCGTCGTCTCGGTGATTCCGTACATGTTGATCAGGCTGGGAGCCTCGCCGCCGAAGCGCTCTAACCAGGGGCGCAGGCTGCGCACCTCCAGCGCTTCGCCGCCGAACACCACATGGCGCAGGCTAAGCGCCGGGGCGCCCTGTTCCGCCGCGCAGGCAACCGGCATCAATTGCTTGAAGGCCGACGGCGTCTGGTTCAACACCGTCACCCGTTCGCGCAGCAGCAACTGGTGGAAATCCTCGGGAGAACGGGTGATGTCGCGGGGCACCACCACCAGGCGACCACCGTGGAGCAGCGCACCGAAGATCTCCCACACGGAGAAGTCGAAAGCGTAGGAGTGGAACAGCGTCCAGACATCCTGATTACCGAAATGGAACCAGTGCTCGGTGGCGCTGAACAGCCGCAGCACATTGGCATGGGGCAGCAGCGCGCCCTTGGGCTTGCCTGTGGAGCCCGAGGTGTAGATCACATAGGCCAGGTTCTCCGGCCCGACCGTGATCGGGAGATTGCCCTCGTCATCGGCTTCTTGCCACTCCGCGGCCCGGTCAAGGCTCAGGCTGGTGACCGAAGTGGACAACGGTAGCCGATCCAGCAGGTGGGTCTGGGTCAGCAACAACCTGATACCGCTGTCTTCCAGCATGTAGGCCAGACGATCCTGGGGATACTCAGGGTCCAGTGGCACGTAGGCGCCACCGGCCTTGAGGATGCCCAGCAGCCCTACCAGCATCTCCAGGCTGCGCTCCACGGCGATCCCCACCAACACGTCCGGACCCACGCCGCGCCGACGCAGGGCATGGGCCAGTCGGTTGGCCCGGCGGTTCAGCTCGCCGTAGGTCAAGGATTGCCCCTCGAATACCACCGCCACGGCCTCTGGCGCCTTCGCCACCTGCTCCTCGATCAAGGCCTGGAGGCAAAGGCCGCCAGCCCGGGACTCCACCGGCGGGTTCCAGTCCAGCAGGGTCCGCTGCCGCTCTTGCGCGCCCAATAGCGGCAGCTCGGCAAGCGGCCGCTCCGGCTGGATGCACAAGGCCTCCAACAGATTGCGCCAGTGCCCTGCCAGGCGCGCGA
Organism: Pseudomonas sp. GD04015; assembly: GCF_029837675.1. NCBI lineage: Bacteria > Pseudomonadati > Pseudomonadota > Gammaproteobacteria > Pseudomonadales > Pseudomonadaceae > Pseudomonas > Pseudomonas sp. GD04015. Next base: position 28,966 of record NZ_JAOEEE010000046.1, read on the forward strand.
TGCTGGCGGCCTCGAACAGGTCCAGGGCGTAGGTGAACGCCACGCAGAGCTTGCCGCCCTGCTCGTAGGTATCCAGGGTCAGGTCGAACTGCACCGTGCAGTCTTTACGCTGCAGCGGTCGTGCCACCAGGCCGGACCGGCTGCTCAGCTCGCCGACATCCGCAACCCTGGGCTGGTGGTTGAACATCACCTGGAACAGCGGGTTGCGATCCAGGCTGCGTTCCAACTGCAGCGCATCCACCAACGACTCGAACGGGAGGTCCTGATGGGCCTGGGCACCCAGCACCGTCTCGCGCACCCTCGCCAGCAAGCCAGTGACATCGAGCAGCGGGTCGAGGTCGGTGTGCAGGACCTGGGTATTGATGAAGCAACCTATCAGCCCCTCCACCTCGGTGCGGTGGCGATTGGCGACCGGTACGCCGACGCGAATGCCGGTCTGCCCGCTGTAGCGTTGCAGGAGCAGCTTGAACGCTGCCAACAGGACCACGAACAGAGTGACATTGTGCTGCCGGGCCAGGGCCCGCAAGCGCTCGGCCAAGCCTTCCTCCACCTGGAAGGCATGGCGGGCGCCCCTATGGCTCAGGGCTGCCGGGCGGGGGTGGTCGGTCGGCAGCTCCAGAGGCTCATGCCGGTCCCCGAGCTTCTCGCGCCAGTAGGCCAGTTGCCGCTCCTTCTCACCCGCCTCCAGCCAGCTGCGCTGCCACAGTGCATAGTCACGGTAGTGGATCGGCAGAGCCGCCAGCTCGGTTTTCTCCCCCGCGGAGGCGGCATCGTAGAGACGCAGGAACTCGTCGATCAGCAGGTTCAGAGACCAACCATCGGCGATGATGTGGTGCAGGGTCAGCAGCAGCACATGCTCCTGATCCTCCAACTGCAGCAGCCGTACCCGCAGCAATGGCCCGGCGGTGAGATCGAACGGCGTTCGCGCCTCCGCCGCGGCCAGCTCCTCCACCCGCTGTTCGCGGAGGTCGGCAGTCGGCAGCGCCGTCAGGTCATCGACGCCGATGGGCACCGGGCCCGGTTCCAGCACCTGTTGGTAAACATCGCCATCCTCCTGGACGAAACGGCAACGCAGGCTTTCGTGACGGATGACCAGCGCGTCGAAGGCACCCTGCAGCGAGGCCTGGTTCAGCTTGCCCTTCAGGCGTACCGCCATCGGCAGGTTATAGGCCGCGCCGTGCGGGTCGAGCTGCCAGAGAAACCACATGCGCCGCTGGGCGTAGGAGAGCACGGCGCGGTCAGCCGCGGCGACGTCGGCCGGTATGGGCAGCAGGGAGAAATCCACCCCCTCCTCCCGCAAGCCATCCAGAAACAGACGGCGCTTCTCCTGAGGCAGCTCGATGAAGCGGCGGGCGAGTTTCAGGGCGTTTTCTGCATTCATGAGTCTTCATCCGTACAAGGAGCGGCGATCCCCTTTGAACGGATGGCGAAAACAGAAAATTAGCGGCCCGCCTGCCCTTCGGCCCTCTGGCTAAATGCCCGCGCCCGGCATTCGTCACCCAGGCGGATTCCCATCACAGAGGGCAGCATCATGAGCCTTGCCGAAACACTGGCGCAGAACCTGCGCAACCTGGCCCAGCGCACAGGCCTGACCAGGGCCTCCAGCTACAGCCTGTTCGACGTGGAGCTGAAACGGCGAACCGAACTCAGCCCATCGCTCGGACGGTTCGTCTTCACCGGGCCGGACGTCGCACGGATGCGCACCCTGGCGCCGGACCAGCGGATCAAACTGCTGTTTCCCGCGCCCGATGGCTCGCCACCGCAACTCCCCCATGAAGGCGACTGGCACAAGAACCTTCGCGCTCTCGATCCGCAATCTCGACCGCCGATGCGCACCTACACCATTCGCGCGCTACGCCATGAAGCGCTCGAGGTGGACGTGGATTTCGTCCTGCACGGCGAGACCGGCCCCGCCTCCGCCTGGGCTACCCATGCCCGACCGGGAGACCGCCTGCAGATGGTGGCACCGGATATCCGCTATCCGAGCGATCCCGGGGGTTACGAATGGCGCCCGCCAACCGACGTGCGCCATGTATTGCTGATCGGCGACGAGACGGCGCTGCCAGCCATCGCCGGCATCATCGAGCAACTGGCCGAGCGCCAGGACGCCCCGGTGGTGCAGGCCTTTCTGGAAATTCCCACCGAGCGGGACGCTCTGCCATTGCCACGCGGCCCGTTGACCCGCTTACACTGGTTGCCACGCGCGGAGACGGGAGCAAGGCATGGAGCCAGGATGATCGAGGCCGCCCACGAACTGGCTACGCTGCCCAGCTCGGCACCACGCGAAGAGAACTGGATGCCGCTGGATCAGGTGGATATCGACCGGGAGCTGCCCTGGGAGCTGGCCAGCCCCGTCGACACGGCGTTCTATGCCTGGGTGGCGGGCGAGTCGGCGGCGGTGATGGCGATCCGTCGCCACTTCATCGGAGAGTTGGGACTGGATCGTCGCGCGTCCAGCTTCATGGGCTACTGGCGGCACGGCAAGGTTCTGGGCTAGGGCTCACCGCGCGCACCGGATACGGTGCGCGCCTATCCGTCCCCGTCCTACGCAATGCGTTCCGAGTAGCCCTCGGCCATCGCCACCACCACCTTGCGTTTGCCGGTGAAGGGCGAACGCGCATGGGCGGCCAGCATGTTGTCGAGCATCAGTACATCGTCCCGCAGCCAGGGGAAGCTGATGGTGCAGTCGTCCAGCACCCCGCGCACCTCGTCGAGCAGGGCATCCTCGAGCGGCGTACCGTCGCCGTAGTAGACGTTGCGCGGCAGGTCCTCCTCGTCAACCACGTCGAGCAGGCTTTCGCGCACCTCCGGTGGCAGGTTGGAAACATGGAACAGATGGGCCTGGTTGAACCACACCATGTCCCGGGTCAGCGGGTGGCAGGCCACCGCCTGGCAGACCTGGCGGGTACGCAACTCGCCATCGTCCTTCCACTCGCACTGGATGGCGTGGGCGCGGCAGTACTGTTCCACGACCTGGCGATCCTCGGTGTTGAACACCTGCTCCCAGGCCACGTCGAGGCCGCCGCCGTAGTTGCGCACATACATCAGCCCTTTATCCACGAGGCGCTCGCGGATGCGCGCCGGCACCCGCCGATAGACTTCCCGGCTGTCGGCGATCGGGGTCTCGCCGCCGGTTTCCGCCGGGATCACGCTGTAGAACCAGATCTTCATCGGCCATTCCAGGGTGTAGGCCTGCTCGTTGTGCAGGGGAATACTCTGGTGGGCCGGATATTCGGTGGAGGTATACACCCCCTGGGTGACATTGCTGCGCGGCGTGGAACCGAACTCGTAGTTCAGCAGCGGATGGCCGAAGGCGGCCGCGAACTCGCGGAAGGCCTCCGCCCCACCGACCTCGAAACCACGGAACAGAATCCCTCCACAACCCAGCAGGTGACGGTCGACCAGGGGCTTCAGCTCGGCAAAGGCCTCGCGCAGATCCAGCCCAGGCTCCGGCGCCTGTACCAGCAGCGGCAGATTGCCCATTCCCGCCTGCAGCGGACGGATATCGAAGCCCAGCAGTTCGCTCATGTGGTGATACCTCAGGCGCCCGCCACCATGGCGGAGCGGGGTTGAATGCGGCGCAGGTGAACGCTCAGGTTGCTCCTGATCAGTTTCAGGACCCGACTCTCGTGCTCGTGAATGAAGAAGTGCCCACCCGCGATCATGTCCAGCGAAAAGCCGGTGGCAGTCTCGTCCTGCCAGGCCAGCAGCTGCTCCATGCTGCTCTTGTCCTCCTTGCCGCCCAGAACGTGGATCGGCAGTTCGAGACGCGGCCGTTGCCGGCACTGGTAGCGCCCGCACATCAGGAAGTCGGCGCGCAGGATCGGCAGGGTCAGGCCCATCAGCTCTTCGTTGGCGAGGACTTCTTCCGGCGTGCCCTGCAGGTCGCGCAGTTCGGCGACCAGTTCCGCGTCGCTCTTGGGCTGCGAATAGTCCTTTTCGTAGTCCTCGCGCCGGGTCGGCGCCGCCGTGCCGGAGGCGAGCAGCGCCAACGGCGCCGGCTGGCCCGAGTCGCGCAGGGCATGGGCGATCTCGAAGGCCAGCAGCGCGCCGAGGCTGTGCCCGAACAGCGCGTAGGATTGCCCCAGGCGCGGCGCCAGCTCACCGGCCAGTTGCCGGGCCAGAGCGTGCATGTCGGTCTGCAGAGGTTCGCCGAGGCGCGCACCGCGCCCCGGCAGCTCCACCGGCCGCACCTCCAGCCAGTCCGGCAGGCTACGCCGCCAGCGGCTGTAGACCATGGCGCTGGCGCCGGAGTACGGCAGGCAGAACAGGTTCAGTTTCGACACGGTCGGCGACCTCAGTTGACGGCGGCGCCTTCGCGCTCCTTGGCCATCGCTTCCATCTTGATGCGCAGGCTCAGGGGACGCATGTCGGTCCACACTTCTTCGATGTAGGCCAGGCACTCCTTCTTGAAGCCGCTCTTGCCCGCCTTGCGCCAGCCCTTGGGAATCTCCTTGTAGTCCGGCCAGATGGAGTACTGCTCCTCGTGGTTGACGACGACCTGGAAGAGGATGTCCTCGCGATCGAAAACGGAAGTCATGACGTGTGTCCTTGTGTGCGTTGGATCGGGAATGCCCCTGCAAGGGCTCGTACGGAACAACGAATGGAGGCGTCGGGAAATTAGCCGGCGGCGAGCGCCGCCGACACCGCACGGGCGAAGATGTCCGCCACCTGCTCGACCTCCTCGTGGGTGATGATCAGCGGCGGCAGGAAGCGCACCACGCTGCCGTGGCGGCCGCCCAGTTCGAGGATCAGCCCACGCTTGAGGCATTCGCGCTGGATCGCCGAGGCCAGGGCCGGGTGGTACGGCGGATGGCCGAGGGTATCCGGCACCCCGGCCGGGTCGACGATCTCTACGCCGAGCATCAGCCCGCGCCCACGCACGTCGCCCAGTTGCGGGTGAATCCGCTGCACCGCCTGCAAGCATTCGCGCAGGTGCTGGCCGACCTGCTCCGCATGTCGCGCCAGGTCGTGCTCCTGGAGATAGCGGATCACCGCCGAGCCGGCGGCCATGGCCATCTGGTTGCCACGGAAGGTGCCGGCGTGGGCGCCGGGCTGCCATTTGTCCAGCCAGTCCTGGTAGACCACCACGGACAGCGGCAGGCTGCCGCCGATGGCCTTGGACAGCACCACCACATCCGGCACTATGTGTGCGTGTTCGAAGGCGAACATCTGCCCGGTGCGGGCGAAGCCGGTCTGGATCTCGTCGATGATCAACGGGATGCCGGCTCGCGCGGTGATCTCGCGCAGGCCGCGCAGCCAGGTGTCGGCTGCCGGAATGGCGCCCGCCTCGCCCTGCACCGCCTCGACGATCACCGCGGCCGGCGGCTGCACGCCGCCTTCCGGGTCGTCGAGCAGGTTGGCGATGTAGTGCAGGCCCACCTGGACACCCTGCTCGCCCCCCAGCCCGAACGGGCAACGGTAGTCGTAGGGGAACGGCAGGAACTGCACGCCGTGGCTGAGCAGCGAGCCCAGCGGCGTCTTGGCCTTGAGGTTGCCCATCAGCCCCAGCGCGCCCTGGCTCATGCCGTGGTAGCCGCCCTGGAAGGCCAGTACCGTGCTGCGCCCGGTGGCGGTACGCACTAGCTTGAGGGCCGCTTCCACCGCATCGGTGCCGGTCGGGCCGCAGAACTGGACCTTGGCCTGGCGGGCGAATTCCGCCGGCAGCACGCCGAACAGGTCTTGGACGAACTGGTCCTTGACCGGCGTGGTGAGGTCCAGGGTGTGCAGCGGCAGTTCGTCGGCCAGCACCTGGCGGATCGCCTCGACCACCACCGGGTGGTTGTGGCCGAGCGCCAGGGTGCCGGCGCCGGCCAGGCAGTCGATGAAGCGCCGCCCCTCGACGTCCTCCACGTGGATGCCGCGGGCGCGCTTGAGCGCCAGGGGAATCCGCCGCGGATAGCTGCGGGCGTTGGATTCCTGCCGGGCCTGGCGGGCCAGCAGCGGGTTCTCGTCGAACCCGTAGAGTGACTCCGCTTCCACCGGTGCCTCGATTTCCGCTACCGCGATATTCA
>NZ_JAOEEE010000047.1:0-33707 GCF_029837675.1 Pseudomonas sp. GD04015
TTGCAGATCAGCCGCGAGGCCTTGTCGTTGCGGAAGGTCAGTTCGCCGAGGCCGGCGCCGCCCTGTTCCGCCTCGCGCCGGGCGTCGAGGATCATGCCGTGGTGGGCCGACTTGGCGCAGACCGGGTCGGCGTTCTCCGCCGTGCCGGTGAGCATGAACGCCTGGCAGCGGCAGCCGCCGAAGTCACGTTCCTTCTCGTCGCAGGTGCGGCACGGCTCAGGCATCCAGTCGTCGCCACGGAAGCGGTTGAAGCCGAAGGAGTCGTACCAGATGTGGCGGATGTCGTGTTCGCGCACGTTGGGGAATTTCACCGGCAGCTGCCGGGCGCTGTGGCAGGGTAAGGCGGTGCCATCCGGGGTGACATCGAGGAACAGGTTGCCCCAGCCGTTCATGCAGGCCTTGGGGCGCTCCTCGTAGTAATCGGGGGTGACGAAGATCAGTTTGCACGGGTGGTTCTGCGCCGCCAGCCGCGCCCGGTATTCGTTGGTGATGCGCTCGGCACGCTCCAGCTGCGCCTTGCTCGGCAGCAGGCCGGCGCGGTTGAGCTGGGCCCAGCCGTAGAACTGGCAGGTGGCGAGTTCGACGAAGTCCGCCTCCAGTTCAAGGCATAGCTCGATGATGCGGTCGATGCGGTCGATGTTGTGCCGGTGGGTGACGAAGTTGAGCACCATCGGGTAGCCGTGGGCCTTCACCGCGCGGGCCATGGCGACCTTCTGCGCGTAGGCCTTGCCGCTGCCGGCGAGCAGGTTGTTGAGCTCCTCGTCGGCGGCCTGGAAGCTGATCTGGATGTGGTCGAGCCCGGCCTCGGCGAAGGCCGCCACCTTGGCCTCGGTGAGGCCGATGCCGGAGGTGATCAGATTAGTGTAGTAGCCCAGATCGCGGGCCGCGCGGATCAGCTCGGCCAGGTCCTGGCGCACCAGTGGCTCGCCGCCGGAGAAGCCAAGCTGCGCCGCGCCCAGCTCGCGGGCCTGGCGGAACACCTCGATCCACTCGGCGGTGCTCAGCTCCTCGCCCTGGCGGGCGAAGTCCAGCGGGTTGGAGCAGTACGGGCACTGCAGCGGGCAGCGGTAGGTCAGCTCGGCCAGCAGCCAGAACGGCGGGCCGACCTGCACGCCGGGCTTAGCGCAACTCGATCCAGAACTGGGCATGGGCCACCTCGAGGAACGCCAGGATGTCTTCGTCGATGCCCGGCACTTCCGGGAAGCGGCTCTGCAGCTCGGCCACCAGGGTCGCCACGCTGCGCTGGCCGTCCACCAGCTTGAGAATCTCGCCGGCGCTCTCGTTGAGCTTGATCATGCCCTCCGGGTAGAGCAGCACGTGGCAGCCCTGGGCCGGCTCGAACTGCAGGCGGAAGCCGCGGCGGATGGCCGGCACGCTGGAGAACAGGTGTACGGTCATGGCGTGGGCTCCCATGCGGTGTGTGCGACAAAAGTGGAGTTCGATTTGGTGCGCGCGGCGCACCCTACGCGGGGCACGACGGTGTGCATGGCGACGTATGTAGGGTGCGCCGTGTGCACCGGCTGACCCCGGCTCATGGCGCGATGCCACGGTGCCACACGCGCTCACGGGTCACTGTGTGGTACGGCGGGCGCTGCAGTTCGTAGGCCATGCTCATGGCGTCGAGCATGCTCCACAGCACGTCGAGCTTGAACTGCAGGATGTTCAGCATGCGCTCCTGGGCCTCGCGGGTGCGGTAGTGTTCGAGGGTGATGCGCAGGCCGTGCTCGACGTCGCGGCGCGCCTCCTTCAGGCGCTTGCGGAAGTAGTCGTAGCCGGCTGGGTCGATCCACGGGTAGTGCTGCGGCCAGCTGTCCAGGCGCGACTGGTGGATCTGCGGGGCGAACAGTTCGGTCAGCGAGCTGCTGGCCGCCTCCTGCCAGGACGCGCGGCGGGCGAAGTTGACGTAGGCATCCACGGCGAAGCGCACGCCCGGCAGCACCAGCTCCAGGGACAGCACCTGCTCGCGCTCCAGGCCCACCGCCTCGGCCAGGCGCAGCCAGGCCTCGATGCCGCCCTCCTCTCCCGACGTAGCGACGCCCGGCGCGCCGTCATGGTCGAGGATGCGCTGAATCCACTCGCGGCGGGCGTCGCGGTCCGGGCAGTTGGCCAGGATCGCGGCATCCTTCAGCGGGATGTTCACCTGGTAGTAGAAGCGGTTGGCCACCCAGCCCTGGATCTGCTCGCGGCTGGCGCGGCCCTGGTACATGGCGACGTGGAACGGGTGGTGGATGTGGTAGCAGGCACCCTTGGCGCGCAGCGCCTGTTCGAATGCCTCGGGGGTCATGGCCGGCTCATTCATGCCAGGCTCCTCAGAGTTCGATGCCCATGCCGTCGAAGGCGACCTCGATGCCGTGCGCGGCCAGTTCGGCGCGCTCGGCCGAGTCCTCGTCGAGGATCGGATTGGTGTTGTTGATATGAATGAGCACCTTGCGCGCGGCCAGGCCCTGCAACGCCGCGATCATGCCGTGCGGGCCGCTCTGCTGCAGGTGGCCGAGCTGGCTGCCCAGCTTGCCGCCGACCTCGGCGCGGATCATCTCGTCGTCGCGCCAGAAGGTGCCGTCCACCAGCAGGCAGTCGGCGGTCGCCATGCGTGCGCGCAGCCCGGCGTCCACCTGGCCCAGGCCGGGGGCGTAGAACAGCGTGCCGCCGGTGCGCCGGTCGCGCACCAGCAGGCCGATGTTGTCGCCGGGGTGCGGGTCGTTGCGGTGCGGCGAATAGGGCGGCGCGGCGCTGTGCAGCGGGAACGGGACGAACTCCAGCTGTGGGCAGGCGGCGATGGTGAAGGAGCCTTCCAAAGCGATGGGGCGCCAGTGCAAGCCGCCACCCGGCCAGTGCGAGAGCATGTCGAACAGCGGGAAGCCGCTGGTCAGGTCCTGGTGGACCATCTCCGTGCACCACACCTCGTGCGGGCAGCCCTCGCGCAGGCTGAGCAGCCCGGTGGTGTGGTCGATCTGGCTGTCGAGCAGGACGATGGCGGCGATGCCGGTGTCGCGCACCGCCCGCGCCGGCTGCAGCGCCGGGAAGGCTTCCAGCTGGGCACGGATGTCCGGCGAAGCGTTGCACAGAATCCAGTTGACCCCGTCGTCGGACAGGGCGATGGACGACTGGGTGCGCGGCCGCACGTTCAGCGTGCCTTCGCGCAGGCCACGGCAGTTGCGACAGTTGCAGTTCCATTGGGGAAAGCCGCCACCGGCGGCCGACCCGAGAATCTGGACGAGCATACGGACTGCTCCGGGTGAAGCCCCGGCGGACCGGGGCTGTGCGGATCAACGATTGGCGAAGTACAGGGTCACTTCGAAGCCAATGCGCAGGTCGGTATAGCTAGGCTTGGTCCACATGGGTCGATCCTCTTCTTGTAGGCCGATGGATTACGGCCATTCGAGTTAAACACCAGGGTCGCCCCCTCCGAATGATACTTTCGAAGGAATTGCCCCCCTGATTTGGTAGGACGGGCGCGACAGCTGTCGCCCCGCCCGCTACAGGTGTCGCAGCACTGCGACAACTGTCCCGGCCGGCGCCGCCCCGGAGCGCGGAAAACCGCGCCGGCAGGGGCCGCGCCACGATGCGGGCGAGGCGGCACGGCACTTGCTGCGCCTCTCGCCGTTCGACGGATGGATGACTGCACTTCGCTCCCGCCCGGAGTAAGGTTGGGACACGACGCCAAACGAACGGCTCCATGAAAAACAACAACGCGCCGCGGCACGATCCGCGGCCGACGGGAGTGCCCATGACCGCCCATGCCTTGGAAACCTGCCCGAACGACCTCGCCGCCTTCGTCGCGGACCACTTCCCCGAGCGCGGCATCCGCCCCGACGGGCTGATCGCCCGCTCCTGGTACCGCAGCGTGGTGGAGCACCGGCTCGATCCACGCGGCCCCGTCGAGAAGAGCATCCTCACCGCCACCGAGCTGCGCGAGCACCAGGCCCTGCACGAGGAGTACCTGGCCATCGCCGGCCAGGGCGTCAGCGGCCTGGCCAGGCGCGTGGTGCCGGCCGGCTTCGCCGTGCTGCTCAGCGACGAGCATGGCGTCACCCTCGACGCCCGCCTGCCGCGCCAGCGCGACCTCTATACCCAGGCCGGGCTGATCGTCGGCGCGCGCTGGGACGAATCCATCGCCGGCACCAACGGCATCGGCACCACCCTGGCCGCCGGCCAGCCGATGACCATCCACCGCCAGGAGCACTTCCTGGTCTCCAACTTCCGTCTGAGCTGCTCGGTGGCGCCGATCTACGACGCACAGAACGCCCTGCGCGGCTGCCTCAACGCCACCTGCCTGAACAGCGACGGGCCGAAGGAGGCGCAATACCTCACCCTGCAGCTGGTGATCATGTATGCCCGGCTGATCGAGAACGCCAGCTTCCGCCAGCGCTACCGCGACCGCCTGAGCCTGTCGCTGAAGCCGCGCGACGACATCGCCGACCTGGCCAACGAACAGTTGCTGGCCCTCGACGAGGGCGGCCGGGTGATCGGCGCCAACCACGCGGCCTTCGCCGCCTGCGCGGCGCATGGCATCGACCTGCTCGGCAGCCGCATCGACCAACTGTTGCCGGCCGGTGTCGACGAACTGCTCGGCCTGACCCACGGCGGCGCCCGGGGCGTGCGCCTGCGCACCCTGTTCGACGAGGCGCTGGTGGACATCGGCCTGCGCATTCCCGCGGCCCAGCCCCGCCGCGCGGCGAGCACGGCAGCCACGCAGCCCGGGCACCCGGACCTGCAGCGCCTCAGCGGTGGCGACGCGCGCCTGCAGGACGGCGTGCGGCGCCTGCGCAAGGTGCTCGACAAGGGCATCCCGATCCTCGTCACCGGCGAGACCGGCACCGGCAAGGAGGCCTTCGCCCGCGCCATTCACCAGGCCAGCGCGCGGCACGCCGGGCCCTTCGTCGCGCTGAACTGCGCGGCGATCCCGGAGAGCCTGATCGAGAGCGAGCTGTTCGGCTACCGTGGCGGCAGCTTCACCGGCGCCAGCAAGAAGGGCATGAAGGGCAAGCTGGAACTGGCCAACGGCGGCACCCTGTTCCTCGACGAGATCGGCGACATGCCCGCCCACCTGCAGACCCGCCTGCTGCGCGTGCTGGCCGAGCGCGAGCTGTTCCCCCTCGGCGCCGACGCGCCGGTGGCGCTGGACGTGCAGGTGGTGTCCGCCACCCACCAGGACCTGGCGGCGATGATCCAGGGCCGGCAGTTCCGCGAGGACCTGTTCTACCGCCTCAGCGGCATGACCCTGCACCTGCCGGCCCTGCGCGAACGCGGCGACCGCGACGCGCTGATCGACCAGCTGCTGGCCGGCCTCGCCCCCGACCTGCGCCTGGACGACGTGGTGCGCGAGCGCCTGCGCACCCATCGGTGGCCGGGCAACATCCGCCAGTTGCTCAACTGCCTGCGCTACGCCGCCGCCCTGGCCGAGAACGGCCGCATCGACCTGGACTGCCTGCCGGCGGAGCTGCATCAGGCGCCCTTGCCGCCCGCCACCGCGAGCACTTCGGCGAACGGCGAGCTGGCCGCGCGGCTGGGCGACGACGAGGCGCGCCACCTGTACGCCGCTCTGCGCGAACAGCGCTGGAACATCAGCGCGGTGGCCGAGGCGTTCGGCATCGCCCGCTCCACGCTGTATCGCAAGATGAAGAAACACGGCATCGTCCAGCCCAACGAACTTTTCTGAGTCCGGCGCGACACGCCGCCCGCGCCCTGGGAGCCGATCCATCCGGCAGGTACAAGTAGGGTGCGCCATGCGCACCATGTGCCCTCCCCAAGTCCAACCGGTACTCCCGCTCCTTTCGCCTGGCATCGCGCGCAATGCCAGGAAAAAGGAGCGGGGTCGGGCCAGCGCCCTTCCCCGCTCAAGCATGCCCGGTCACTCCTGCGCGTAGATCACGTGGGTGTGGGTGTACTCGTACAGGCCGTGCTTGCCGTCCGCGCCGCCGATGCCGGACTTGCGCGTGCCGGCGTGGAAGCCCTGCATGGCCTCGAAGTTCTCGCGGTTGATGTAGGTCTCGCCGAAGTCCAGCTCGCGGCTGGCCTTGAGCGCGGTGCTCAGGTTGCGGGTGTAGATGGACGAGGTCAGGCCGTACTCGCTGTCGTTGGCCAGGGCGATGGCCTCGTCGAGGTCGTCGACGATCTGGATCGGCAGCACCGGGCCGAAGACTTCCTTGCGCATGATCTCCATGTCCGCCGTGCAGCCGGCCAGCACCGTGGGCTGGTAGTGGAAGCCACGGCCCTTGTCCGCCAGCGCGCCGCCGGTGACCACCTGGGCGCCCTGCCCGGCCGCCGTGCGGACCATCTGCGCGACCTTGTCCAGGCCGGCCTGGTTGATCAGCGGCCCCATGTCCAGGTCGGCCTCGACGGAGGGGTCGCCGTAGCGGGTGGCGGCCATCGCCGAGGCGATCCTGTCGATGAACTGGTCGGCCACCTTGCGCTCGACGTAGACACGCTCGGCGCAGTTGCACACCTGCCCGGTGTTGATCACCCGCGAGGCCTTGATGGCGTTCACCGCCAGCTCCAGGTCGGCGTCGGCGAGGACGATGGCCGGCGCCTTGCCGCCCAGCTCCAGGTTGAGCTTGGTGATGTTCGGCGCCGCCGCGGCCATGATCCGAGAGCCGGTGCCGACACTGCCGGTGAAGCTGATCAGGTCCACCCCGGCATGGCTGGTCAGGGCGCTGCCGGCGCCCGCGCCGGTGCCGCCGACCACGTTGAACACGCCGCGCGGCAGGTCGGTCTCGGCCACCAGCCTGGCGAACTCGAAGCAGTTGATCGGGGTTTCCTCGCTGGGTTTGATCACGATGGTGTTGCCGGTGATCAGCGCCGGCGCCATCTTCCGCGCGATGAGGAAGAACGGGAAGTTCCACGGCAGGATGCCGGCCACCACGCCGAGCGGCTTACGCAGCAGGAAGATGTGCTCGCCGGCGCGGTCGCTGGTCAGCACCTCGCCCTCCAGGCGGCGCGCCCATTCGGCCATGTAGTCCAGGTAGTCGGCGGTGAAGTTGACTTCCACCTCGGCCAGGGCCGGCACCTTGCCGCCCTCGGTGGTGATGATGCGCGCCAGGCGCGGCGCGTTGGCGCGCACCTTGGCGGCGATCTGGCGCAGGTAGCCGGCGCGCTCGATGGCCGGCCTGGCGGCCCAGCCCTTCTGCGCGGCGCGGGCGGCGGCGATGGCGCGCTCGACCTGCTCGGCGCCGGCCTCGGGGATGCGCGCCAGCAGCGCGGCGTTGGCCGGGTTGCGCACCTCGATCAGGCTGTCGCTGCCGACGAAGGTGTTGTCGATGTAGTGCTGGTAGGTGGTGATGTCGCTCATGGTCGCTCTCGCTGTGCGGAGTGGGCGGACGGGCGCGCGCCACGGCGGCGCACGCCCGCGTGGATCACTTGGCGCTGAATTTCTTCCAGGCGTCGCCTTCCTGCTGCAGGTCGTGGGCGCGCTTGATCAGGTACTGATGGATCTGGTCCACCTGCTTGGCATCGAAGGCCTCGGCGAACGACGGCATGCCGTCCGGCACGCGGCCGCCGTAGAGGATGCCGAGGAACATCTGGTGCTTCTCCGGGGTGAGCTTGCGCAGGTCCGGCAGCACGCCGCCGCTCACCGCGTGGATGCCGTGGCACTGCGAGCAGTGGCCGTCGTAGAGCTTGGCGCCGGCCTCCACGGTGGCCGCGTCGGCGGTCAGCGGCGGCGGCTTCGGCGCGTCGGCCGGCGGCGCCGGCTCGCGCAGCCTGGCGGTGCCGCCGAGCTTGTAGGTGAGCACCTGGGCGAACGGCTGCACGCCGGCGCGTAGCGACAGGGCGCCGGCGAAGGTGGAGAAGGCACCGCCCCAGCCGGCCATGAAGGTGACGTACTGCTCGCCGTCCACCGAGTAGGTAATCGGCGCGGCCATCACGCCGCTGGCGGCCGGCTGCTCCCAGAGCTTCTTGCCGTCCTCGGCGGCGTAGGCGATCACCCGGCCGTCGGCGCTGCCCTCGAACACCAGGTTGCCGGCGGTGCTCAGGGTGCCGCCGTTGAAGATGGTCACGTAGGGCACTTCCCAGGCCGCCTCCTGCTTGACCGGGTCCCAGGCGATCAGCTTGCCGGACCAGGTCTTGGCCATCTCCAGCAGGCCGTCGGCGCCCTCCGGCATCATCCCGGTGCGCAGGCCGAGCTGGTACATGCTCTTGAACGGGTTGCGGGTGGGCGCCTCGGGGATGTGCTCGTAGTAGGCGGACATGATGTGCGCCGGGATGTACACCAGCCCGGTCTTCGGGTTGAACGACATCGGGTGCCAGTCGTGCGCGCCCCAGAACGCCGGGGTCACCAGGTTGCGCTTGCCGTTCTTCCAGTAGGCGGCGTTCTCCTCGTCGACGATGGGCCGGCCGGTCTTCATGTCCATGCCCTTGGTCCAGTTCTGCGGGACGATGCCCTTGGCCGAGAGCAGCTCGCCGGTGGCGCGGTCGATGACGTAGAAGAAGCCGTTCTTCGGTGCCTGCATCAGCACCTTGCGCGGTTTACCCTCGATCTCCAGTTCGGCGAGGATCATGTGCTGGGTGGCGGTGAAGTCCCAGGCGTCGCCCGGGGTGGTCTGGTAGTGCCAGGCGTATTCGCCGGTGTCGGCATCGACCGCGACGATGGAGGACAGGAACAGGTTGTCGCCCTTGGCCTGACTGCGCCATTTCGGGTCCCACAGCGAGCCGTTGCCGACGCCGATGTAGAGCAGGTTCAACTCCGGGTCGAAGGCGAAGGAGTCCCACGCGGTGCCGCCGCCGCCCTGCTCGACGAAGGCGTCGCCGTGCCAGGTCTTGGCCGCGATCTCCATGGCCTTGTCTTCCGGCGGCAGCTTGGGGTCGCCCGGCACGGTGTAGAAGCGCCAGGCCTGCTTGCCGCTCTCGGCGTCGTAGGCGGTGACGTAGCCGCGCACGCCGAACTCGGCGCCGCCGTTGCCGATGACCACCTTGCCGTTCACCACCCGCGGCGCGCCGGTGATGGTGTAGCTGCGTTTGTGGTCGGCGCGGGTGTCGACCGACCAGACGCGCTTGCCGGTCCGGGCGTCGATGGCTTCCAGGCGGCCGTCGAGCACGCCGACGTAGACCTTGCCCTTCCACACCGCCACGCCACGGTTGACCGCGTCGCAGCAGGCCTCGCCGGCGCGCGAGCGATCCGACTGCGGGTCGTACTTCCACAGCAGCTCGCCGTTGCGCGCGTCCAGCGCGTAGACCACCGAGAACGGCCCGGTGGTGTACATCACGCCGTCGACCACGATCGGCGTGGCTTCCACGCCACGGTCGAGGTCGAGCTTGTAGCTCCAGGCCAGGCCGAGCTTGCCGACGTTCTGCTGGTTGATCTGTTCGAGCGGGCTGTAGCGCTGCTCGTCGTAGGTACGGCCGTGGCTCATCCAGTTGCCCGGCTCCCGGTCGGCGGCGACGATGCGCTTGCCGTCGACGTTGGCCGGTGTCTCGGCGGCCTGGGCGGTATGGGCGAAACCGGCCAGCAGCATGGCGGCGAACAGGGCACGGCGAGGAGTACGCAGAGCGGGATGCCGGCCGGATGACGGGCAGGCGGAAGGCGCGGTGAGGCCAATCGATCTCATGGAGTGTCTCCGATTCTTGTTGTTGCCACGGCGGCCACGCCGGGGCTTGCAGGCACAGGAGCAACGGCTGTGCCAGCACCGCGACGGATGGCCGCAGGCCAGGCGGCACGCGGCCTGCGGAGAAACGGCGGGACTCTGGAAAGGCGCGGCGGAGCGCGACACCTGTTGCAGCGGACGGGACGGCTGTCGCACCGGCGCGACGCCTTCGCCGCCTCGCGGAAAAGAAAAAACGCGGCAGCGCCGCGTTCGACAGGACCTGCCGCTCCGAAGGGAGTAGGCGGTGTGGGAGAGGGCAGGACGCCCGGAGGCTCATCGAAAAAAAGCGCGGCCTGGGACCGCGCGGGACATCAATCCATCTGCCGGACAATGGCCGCACAGGCGGCCCACGCTCAGTTGGGCCGGCGACGGAAGCGCTTCCCTGCGCTCGATGAAAAAGCTGTCGGCGCCCGCCGCGAAGCGGGCGCGCCCCGGGTCAGAAGAAGCCCAGCGGGTTGATGTCGTAGCTCACCAGCAGGTTCTTGGTCTGCTGGTAGTGGTCGAGCATCATCTTGTGGGTCTCGCGGCCGACGCCGGACTTCTTGTAGCCGCCGAAGGCGGCGTGCGCCGGGTACAGGTGGTAGCAGTTGGTCCACACGCGGCCGGCCTTGATGCCGCGGCCCATGCGGTAGGCGATGTTGATGTCGCGGCTCCACACCCCGGCGCCCAGGCCGAACTCGGTGTCGTTGGCGATGGCCAGCGCCTCGGCCTCGTCCTTGAAGGTGGTCACGCCGATCACCGGGCCGAAGATTTCCTCCTGGAACACGCGCATCTTGTTGTCGCCCTTGAGCAGGGTCGGCTGGATGTAGTAACCGTTGGCCAGGTCGCCGGACAGGCGCTCGGCGCCGCCGCCGGTGAGCACCTGGGCGCCCTCCTGCTGGGCGATCTCGAGGTAGCTGAGGATCTTGTCGTACTGCTGCTGCGAGGCCTGGGCGCCGACCATGATGTCGGTGTCCAGCGGGTTGCCGCGCTTGATCTGCTTGACCTTCTTCAGCACCTCGGCCATGAACGCGTCGTAGATGCTCTCCTGCACGATCGCGCGGGACGGGCAGGTGCACACCTCGCCCTGGTTGAAGAAGCCCAGCACCAGGCCCTCGGCGGCCTTCTCGATGAACGCCGGCTCGGCGCGCATGATGTCCTCGAAGAAGATGTTCGGGCTCTTGCCGCCCAGCTCCACGGTGCTCGGGATGATGTTCTCGGCGGCGCATTTCATGATGTGCGAGCCGACCGGGGTGGAACCGGTGAAGGCGATCTTGGCGATGCGCTTGCTGGTGGCCAGCGCCTCGCCGGCCTCGCGGCCGAAGCCCTGGACGATGTTCAGCACGCCCGGCGGCAGCAGGTCGCCGATGATCTCCATCAGCAGGGTGATCGACAGCGGGGTCTGCTCGGCCGGCTTGAGCACGATAGCATTGCCGGCGGCCAGCGCCGGGGCCAGCTTCCAGGCGGCCATCAGCAGCGGGAAGTTCCACGGGATGACCTGGCCGACCACGCCCAGCGGCTCGTGGAAGTGGTAGGCCACGGTGCCGTCGTTGATCTCGGCGGCGCTGCCTTCCTGGGCGCGGATGCAGCCGGCGAAGTAGCGGAAGTGGTCGGCGGCCAGCGGTACATCGGCGTTCAGCGTCTCGCGCACGGCCTTGCCGTTGTCCCAGGTCTCGGTGACGGCGAGCAGCTCCAGGTTCTGCTCGATGCGGTCGGCGATCTTCAGCAGGACCAGCGCGCGGTCCTGCACCGAGGTGCGGCCCCAGGCGTCGGCGGCGGCATGGGCGGCATCCAGGGCCTTATCGATATCCTCGGCGCTGGAGCGCGGGAACTCGGCGATGACCTGACCGTTGACCGGGGAGGTGTTGACGAAGTACTCGCCCTTCACCGGCGGCACGAACTCGCCATTGATGTAGTTGCCGTAGCGTGGCTTGAAGGAAACGATGGAGCCGGGAGTCCCAGGTTGAGCGTAAATCATGACGATGCCTCTTCTTGTGGTGCCTGCCCCTGCCAGTGGGCCAGGTCGTGCTTCGATCTTTGCAGCCGCTCTGCCGCGCGGGTATGCGCCGATGGCACAGCCGGACTACTCATTTGGTAGTACATGCCCGAGTGCAACCCTCGGCGGGGCGGCGCTCAGGGCAAGCGACGGTCGAAGGTCGCGCCGTCGTCGTCCCTCCAGCGTAGACCCAGCTCACCGGCCTCGACCGGCAGCACCACCCGCCAGTAGGGATTGGCCGCCAGGCCGGCGAAGACCTCCACCCGCATCAGTTCGCCCCGCTCGCCGCTCACCCGCAGCTCGCGCAACAGGTGACGCGGCAGCAGGCGCCCGTCGGCGTCGTGGCGCTGGCCGGTCTCCATGGGATGGCGCAGCAGGCTGGCCAGTTCGCTGCCGCCGTCCAGCGGCCGGCGCCAGGCCTGGCTGCGGCCGAGTCCTTCCGCCGGATCGCCGAGCGGCGGCGACAGGCAACTGCTGCCAGCGATGCGTACCAGCTGGCGCACGGCCCAGGTGCGGCCATCGGCATCGCGCGCCAGCACCAGCAGCGCCTGGCTCCGGGGCAGGCGCACGCGGGTGCTCAAGCGCAGCGGTTCGTGCCAGCCCCGCAGCTCCACACGGGCGATGCGCGGCTCGTCTTCCTCCTCTCGCAACAGCACCAGCCGCAGTGGCGGGCGGGCGCCGCGCAGGCTCAGGGTGACAGCGACGAAGGCGCCGTCCTCGACCCATTCCGGTACCTCCAGCGCCAGACCCTCCGCCTGGGGCATGCCATCGGCGAGCAGCCGCTCACGCTCGTCATGCAACGGGTCGGCGGACAGCGGCAGCACCAGGCACAGCGACAGAATCGCCAGTAGGGTGCGCCGCGCGCACCGATAACCACTCACGCCGACGATCCCCATGCCGCCCCACAACTGGCGACGTACCAGGCCGCCGCCAGCTCGGCCTCGTGCCGGCGCAGCGCATCGCCGCCCTCCAGCAGGCTGAGCCGCAGGCTGCCCGGCACCTCGCCGAGCAGCCCCTGCTCGACGCGATAGCGCGCCGAGATGGACACCGCGTCGTCGGGCGTCAGCAGGCTGTAGCAGGTGTTGCTCAGCGCGGGCGCCCGGGGTGGCTCGCCACGCAGCTCCGCCAGCAGATGGGCGACCGCCAGGTGCGCCTGGGCCTGGGCACTGAAGGCGGACTTGGGCATGGGCGCGGCGACGCCGGCGTCGCCCAATACCGTGATGTGCCCGTCGCCACGCGCGCGAAAACGCCCGGGCTCCACCGGCACCCAGCCACTGGCATCGGTCAGCCCAGCCCGCGCGGCAATGCTCGCCGCTCGCTGCGGCGGGATCAGGTTGATCACCGCCGCGCGGTGGCGGGCGCCGAACTCGCACTCCAGCTCATGCCGCGCCGCATCCGCCCGCACCACCCGGCCGTCGCCGGCGTGGCCGACCCACTCAATCAGCCCCGGGTAGTGGCGCTGCCAGCCCTGCATGAACAGCGCCTGCTTGGAGAAGCTGTCCTTGGCATCGAGGATCAACAGCTTGCTGCGCGGCTTGTGGCGCCTGAGGTAGTCGGCGATCAGGCTGGCCCGCTCGTAGGGGCCGGGCGGGCAGCGGTAGGGGTTGTCCGGCACACTCATCAGCACCAGCCCGCCATCGTCCATGGCCTGCAACTGGCGACGCAGCAGCTCGGTCTGGGCGCCGGCCTGCCAGGCGTGCGGCAGTCGCTCGGCCGCGGCGGCGTCGTAGCCTTCGATGGCGTCGAAGCGCATCTCGATGCCCGGCGCCAGGACCAGATGGTCGTAGCCGAGCCAGCGGCCATCATCGAGTTGCACGCGGCGGCCGGCCGGATCGATGTCCCGCGCCGCCTGGCGCAAGTGGCGGACGCCAAGGCGCTCCAGCTCGCGGAAGGACCAGGCGATCCGCGCCAGCGGGTCGAGCCCGGCGATCACCCGGTTGCTCATCGGGCAGGTGTGATACGTCGTCTTCGGCTCGACCAGCACCACCTCCAGCCCCGGCTCGGCCTGGATCAGCAGGCGCGCGGCGGTGGCGCCGGCGAAACCGCCGCCGACCACCAGCACCCGGGCGGCGACACCCCGGCCCTGCCCCGCCCGCGCCCACCAGGGCAGCAGGGCCAGGCCGGCGAGCAGGCGGCGACGGCTGAAGGCGATCATCGGCTCAGCGCGCCGCGGCGCCTTCCGGCCGATAGCCCAGGCGCAGCCCGCCCCAGTGCCGGCCCTTGACGCGGATCGGCACCGACAGGTCGTGCATCAGCTCGCCGGTGTCGCGGGTATAGGTCTGCAACAGCAGCGTCTGTTCATGGCTGCCGCAGCGGATGCCGGTGCGGTCGTCGAAGCGGCGCTTGCTGCGGCTGCGCACCGTGTCCACCTGGCGGTCGCCGGTGGGCGCGGCGCTGAACGCGCGGTTGTGGGTGGGCACGTAGCCCTCGGGCGTGCAGGCGATGGCGAACACCAGGCCCTCGTGCTGTTGCAGCAGCGGCTCCTGGATATCCGGCAGCACGCGGTCGGTGTAGTCGTCGAAACGGGTCTTGTACTTCGCCGGGAAGCTGCCGGGCACGGGGCGGTACTGGCGGTCGAACAGATCGTCCAGGCCGATGCCGCCGGCGTCGATATCGGCCTCGAAGCGCGCGGCGATGGCCTGGGCACCCTGCCGGGCGAGGTCGTAGACGCGCTGGTGGTAGTCGTCCAGCGCCACCTCGGCGAGGCGCTCGCTGATTTGTTCGGCCTGGCCTTCCAGGCGCCCGGCGACGCTACCTAGGCGCTGGGTGTGGGCATCGCTCTCGGCCAGGTCGCCGCGCATCTGCTCCATGGCGGCGAACAGGCTGGTGAGCTGCTCGCGGTTGACCTCGGCGCCCTGGGCGATCTCGCCCACCTGCCCCTCCACCGCCTGGGCCAGCTCGACGATGCTGGCGAGGCTGGCGCCGGCCTGCTCGACGGCGCCGACGCCCTCGTCCAGCTCGCTGGCCAGCTGGCGGATCTGCTCGACCACCGCGGCGGTCTGGCGCTGGATATCGGCGACCATCTCGCCGACCTCCTCGGTGGCGCTGGCGGTGCGCGCGGCCAGGCCGCGCACCTCGTCGGCCACCACTGCGAAGCCGCGCCCGGCCTCGCCGGCCCGCGCCGCCTCGATGGCCGCGTTGAGCGCCAGCAGGTTGGTCTGGCTGGCGACGCCCTGGATCACCTGGGTGACCCGCTGGATATCCTCGCTGCGCTGGCTCAGCCCACCGATCAGCTCGCGGCTGGCGCTGGCGCGGCCGCTCAGCTGGTGCATGCGGTCGATGCTCTGGCGCAGCACCAGCAGCCCCTCGTCGCTGCTGCGCCGGGCGTCGTGCGAGGCCGCCAGGGTGCGCTGGCTGAGCAGGCTGGTCTGCTCCTCGGTGGCGATCATCACCTCGGCGTTGCCGACGATGCTGGCCGCCGCCTGCAGCTGCGACGCCAGGCGCTGGGCCAGCTGCTTCACCGAATACGCCACCTCGGCCGCAGACAGTGCATTGCCGCTGGTGGTGCGCGACAGGTCTCGGCTCAGGCTCAGCAGCGACTCGTCGTCGCCGGCCTCCGCGACCGGCGCGGGCGCACCGCCTTTGAGCAGCAGCGGCAGCCAGGCCACCAGCACCGCCAGCGGCAGGGCCACTGCCAGGCCGATGTTGCCGCGCTGCAGGGCCAGGATCAGACAGCAGATGGCCAGGGCCTGGAGCAGGCCCGCCAGCAGAAGTCGATACATCGCATACCTCGTCCCGGAGGTTCTTGTGGTTGTCCGCCCATTAGGCGCCCTGGACCGGGTACTGGCCATCATTCCTTGGTCGCAAACGGCTTGGCCGAAAGAGCGGTAACGCGCCCTAAGTCGCAGGCACTTCGGCACAAGGACCAATGGTGCCAAGGCGGCGGGCTCCCTAAAAAGGCGGCTCGTGATCGACAAGGAGTGACACCATGCCCCGCCTGCTCACCGGCCTGCTGCTCGGCGCCCTGCTCGCCGGGCCCGCCCTGGCCGACAGCGTGAAGATCGGCCTGAACTACCCGCGCACCGGCAACTACCGGGACGAGGGGCTGGAGCTGAGGCGCGGCGCGCTGCTGGCGGTGGACGAGGTGAACCGCAGCGGCGGCGTGCTCGGCAGGCCGCTGGAACTGCTCGGCGAGAACACCGCCTCGCGCGCCGAGCAGGCCCGCGACAACGTCGACCGCTTCGCCGACGCCGGCGCGCGCATGGTGTTCGGCGGGGCGACCAGCGAGGAAGCCATCGCCGCCGGCCAGCGCGCCCGCGAGCGCGGCCTGCTCTACTTCGCCACCCTGAGCTACGCCAACGACGTCACCGGCAGCCAGGGCCACCGCTACCTGTTCCGCGAATCCAACAGCGCCTGGATGAGCGCCCGCGTGCTTGGCGAATACCTGGCCTGGCACATGCCGCGCCGGCGCTACCACTACATCCTGATCGACGACGCCTGGGGCCGCAGCATGGAAAACGCGCTACGCCAGGCCACCGGCAGCAGCGACCGCGCGCGCCACGGCCGCACCGCGCTGCCCACCGGCCTGGTGCGCCGCGATCAGTACCAGGCGGCCCTGCGCAAGGCGGCCGACAGCGACGCGGACATGCTGGTACTGGTGCTGCTCGGCGACAACCTGCAGCGCAGCATGCGCATGATCCACAACATGGGCCTCAAGCAGCGCATGCAGGTGATCGTGCCGAACCTGACCAAGAGCGTGGTGCAGCAGAGCGGCCCGCTGGTGATGGAAGGTGTGATCGGCACCGAGGCCTGGACCTGGGACCTGCCGCGCCAGGAAGGCAACGCGACCGGCGAGCGCTTCGTCCAGCGCTACATCGACGAGCACCGCGAATACCCGGGCAGCACCAGCGCCTCGGCCTACGCCATCGTCCTGCAATGGGCCGACGCCGTGCGCCGCAGCGGCAGCCTGGACAGCGAAAGGCTGATCGACGCGCTCGAAGACCATCGCTACACCCTGCTCAAGGAGCAGCAGCAGTGGCGCGCCTTCGACCACCAGAACGTGCAGAGCATCTACGCGGTGCGCGTACGCAACCGCGAACAGGTCATGCGCGACCCGTTCAAGCAGGACTACTTCGAGATCATCCACCGCATGGCGGGCGACCACGCCGCGCCCAGCCTGGAAGACTGGCAGCAGGAGCGCGGCGAACAGCTGACCCTGCAATGACGCTGCGCTAGACTCGCGCCCGGCGGGCCGACGGCCCGCTCCCCCGCGTGCAGTTCGGAGTAGCGATGTCCCCTTCCCTCGGCCCCAACGCGGCCACCCTCTGCGGCCTCGGCGCCATCGTCCTGTGGAGCACTATCGTCGGGCTGATCCGCGGCGTCAGCGAACACTTCGGCGCCATCGGCGGCGCCGCACTGATCTACACGGTCGGCGCCCTGCTGTTGCTGCCCCTGCTCGGCCGCCCGCGCCTGCGCGGCTTCCCGCGCATCTACCTGGTGCTGGGCAGCCTGCTGTTCGTCGCCTACGAACTCTGCCTGTCGCTCTCCCTGGGCTTCGCCCACAACCGTGCGCAGGCCATCGAGATCAGCATCATCAATTACCTGTGGCCCTGCTTCACCATCATCCTGGCCATCGTCATGAACGGCCAGCCGGCGCGCTGGCCGATAATCCCGGGCATCGCTCTGGCCCTCACCGGCATCGCCTGGGTGGTCAGCGGCGACCAGGCCATCTCCCTGCAGCAGACCCTGGCCAACGTCTCCAGCAATCCCCTGAGCTACGGCCTGGCCTTCGCCGGCGCGGTGATCTGGGGCGTCTACTGCAACGTCACCAAGCGCTACGCGAACGGGCGCAACGGCGTGGTCCTGTTCTTCCTGCTGGTGGCAGCGACACTGTGGCTGCAGTACGCCTTCAGCGACCGCCAGGCGCTGAGCTTCAGCTTCCCCGCCAGCCTCGAACTGCTCGCCGCCGCCGCCGCGATGGCCGGCGGCTACGCCCTGTGGAACGTCGGCGTCCTGCGCGGCAACCTCACCCTGATGGCGAGCGCCTCGTACTTCACCCCGGTGCTGTCGGCCCTGTTCGCCATGGTCTGGCTCGACACCCAACTGACATCGGCGTTCTGGCAGGGCGTGGCAATGGTTACCGGCGGCTCCCTGCTGTGCTGGCTCGCCACCCGGGAAGCGCCTGGGCACTGACGAATCTCGCTCACGCCTAAGCGCTTGATAACGCGCCACTTTGTCCGCCGAACGGGGTTGACAGCACAAATCGACAAGAGAATAATGCGCGCCACTCGGCTACATAGCTCAGTCGGTTAGAGCGCAGCATTCATAATGCTGATGTCCCAGGTTCAAGTCCCGGTGTAGCCACCATACATTTCAAAGGGTTAGCTTCGGCTAGCCCTTTGTCATTTATGGGGCTGATGAGATAGCCTCCTCGTCCGCATGACATCCAAACTCCCCTTCCCAAAGTCGTCCATTTCGGTTGAGCATTCGCAGCGAATGCCCCCTCTACCGGCTTGAACCCATCGCCCAGACACTTCGGACACCACCATGAGAGACGACTTCGAGAATCCGCGCCGAGCGCGACGTGCCGCTGCATCGCCCCCTTACGCAAGGCTCCAACTATGCGGGGCTGTGGAAGCAGATTGCCCTGGGCATCGTGGTCGGTTACTCGGTGCTGGGCGTGCTGAGCGCCGTCGGCTGGTGGGTGTTCGTCAAGCTGGCCCTGAGCGGGCTGCAGATCACCACGCCCTGATCAAGCTAGCGGGTCTGCGCCCGCCCGGCCAGCAGCAACCCGCTGACGATCAACGCACCACCCGCCCAATGGTAGGGTTGCAGCCCCTCCCCCAGCAGCAGCCAGCCGAGGATGGCGGTGAACACGGGCATCAGGTAGTTGCTCATCGCGGTGCGTGCCGGGCCCAGTTCGCGCAGGCCGATGTTCCATAGCTGGTAAGCCAGCACCGAGGCGAACAGGGCCGTGTAGCCGATGGCGGCGAGGTTGGGGAGGTTCGGCTCGAAGCGCGCTCCCTGCCACAACTCCCAGGCATAGAGCGGCGCCAGCATTGGCAGGCCGATCAGGACCAGCGCTCCGAGCAGGGTGAAGGGCGGCAGCTGGAAGTGTGCGCTCCAGCGGCGCAGCAGCAACGAGTACAGCGCCCAATCGAGCGTCGCCAGCACCATCAACAGATCGCCCTGGGCGAAGGAGAGGCTGGCCAGCACCTGCCAGTCGCCACGGCCGATCAGCCAGAGCAGACCGCACAGCGCCAGGATCAGACCGGCCCAGGCTCGTCGTGCCGGCCACTCGCCGAGCAGCAGCCCGGCGCCGAGGAAGGTGGCCAGCGGCAGGCAGGTGCTGACCAGGCTGATGTTGATCGCCACCGTGGTCTGCGCTGCGGTATAGAGCAGGCCGTTGTAGAGCGTGATGGCCAGCAGCGCGGCGAACCACAACCGCCATCCCGCCCGGCGAAGAACGTGACGGTGCTGCCAGAGCGATGGCCCGACCAGCGGCAGCAGGATCGCCAGCGCCAGGGCCCAGCGCCAGAACGCCAGGGAGAATGGCGGGATGATGCCGGTGAAGGCGCGCGCCACCAGGGAGTTGCCCGCCCAGAACAGGCTCGCCAGGGCCAGGCCGACCCAGGCCAGCAGCGCGGCGCGACTCACTCAGGATTCGCCGAGAGGGCGCAGGCGGTATTGCGGTGGCAGCTGTTCCAAGCCGCTGACGGTGACGTTGAGGTTCTTCCAGCGGCCGTCCTTGATGCCGTAGATGCAGCCATGTACAGCCAGTTGCTGGCCACGGTGCCAGGCGTTCTGCACGATGGTGGTGTGGCCGACGTTGGCCACCTGCTGGATCACGTTCAGTTCGCACAGGCGGTCCACCCGCTCCTCTTCGCTGGCGAACTGGGCGAGGTGCTCGCGGTGCTCGTAGTAGAGGTCGCGGATCGAACGCAGCCAGCCATCGATCAGACCGAACTGGCGGTCCTGCATGGCCGCGCGCACACCGCCGCAGCCGTAGTGGCCGGTGACCAGGATGTGTTTCACCTTGAGCACGTCGACCGCGTACTGGACCACTGACAGGCAATTGAGGTCAGTGTGCAGCACCACGTTGGCGACGTTGCGGTGGACGAAGATGTCGCCCGGCAGCAGGCCGACGATCTCGTTGGCCGGCACCCGGGCGTCCGAACAGCCGATCCACAGGAACTCGGGAGTCTGCTGCTTGGCCAGCTTGACGAAGAAGTCCGGGTCCTTCTCGGTGATCGATTCGGCCCAGCGCGCGTTGTTGTCGAACAGGTGCTGCAGATCGCTCATGTTCCGCCTCGTCAGTCGATCAGGGTGCAGGCCATCACCAGGGCGTCTTCGCGCCCGCCGGGGGCCGGGTAGTAGTCGCGGCGCCGGCCGATTTCGTTGAAACCGTAGCGCTCGTACAGTCGGTAGGCGCCCTGGTTGCTGGCGCGCACTTCGAGGAAGCATTCGCCGGCCCTGAGCGCCATGGCGCGACGCATCAGGTGCTCGAGCAATTGCAGGCCCAGGCCCTTGCCCTGGCTCTGCGGGCGCACAGTGATGTTGAGCAGGTGCGCCTCGTCGAGGATCACCTGGATGATGCCGTGGCCTACCTGCTCCTCACCCTCGAACATCACCCAGCAGTCGTAGGACTTGAGGCCGTCGGCGAACAGGTTGCGGCTCCAGGGATGACTGAAAGCGGCGTTCTCGATCTGCACCACGCGGTCCAGGTCCGCCTCGCTCATCGGGCGGAAGCTGATGGTACCGCTCATACCGGCTGCTTCCAGCGCGGCATCACCCGACGCATGGCGCGCCACAGCTCGGCCTTGCGCTCGGGCTCATCCATCAGCAGCTCCAGGCTCGGCAGCGCCCAAGCAGCGCCCAGGCCCTCGACCTGCAGCTCGCGGTTGTAGGCTTGCTCATCCGCCTCGCCGGCGAAGCGCACGGCGGGCAGGCCGATCAGCCACAGGCAGCGGCAGGGCTCGACCTCCAGCTGGCCGGCGAGCACGCCCTGCACGTAGTCGCGGGCGGCATCCGGGCCCTGGTCCATGTTGCCGCGAGTGAGCAGCGGCCAGCGGATCGGCGAGCCATCGCCGACCTGCTGCGGGGCATCCGGCAGGCCGGCGGCACGCAACAGGTCCTTGAGCAATAGATAAGAGGGGTCGCGGCTCTGGAAGGGCTCGCCAGTGGCCAGTTCGACCAACAGCGCGCAGTCACCGGCGCGCAGCAGCTGCAGGGCGAAGCGCGGCAATGGCTGGACGATTCGCGGCGGCTGTTCCTCGACGATCGCTTCGGCTATCGGCTCGGCCTGTTGGCGAACCTGGCTCCCCGGCCGCGGAATCTCGATCTTCGGGCGCTCGACAGGAGTCGGCACCGGCGCCTCGCGCGCACCTGTCGCAGCAGGCGTGACCTGCTCTGTAGGCGTCTCGACAACCACCGGTTCAGGCGGCGGCGGTTCGAGCAACTCCAGCCGCGACGGCGCGGCAAAGGGCAACGCGGTGCGCGGCAGCCAGCTGGCGACCTGCATAGCATCGAGGTAGGCACGTCGGCGTAGCTCGGGAATCACACGCCCTCCACTTGCGCATGCGCGCCCCACCCGAAGGCATCGGGTGCGGCAGCTTGATGGGGATCGCGACCGGTTGCCCGTCAGGGCGTCGCATGATACCGGCAATTGTCGCGTGAAATACCCGGCGCGGAAAGCGCGGGAAGACGATCTCTACGCGCCGTCGCCTCCATGCACCTGGCCGACCGCCTGGCGAAACTGGCTCGGCGTGCCACGTGCCACCTTGCGCATGAGCCGGCGCAACGCCGAGGTATCGGCGTAGCCGACCTGCTCCGCCACCTGCTCCACCGACAACCGGGTGCTCTCCAGCAGCAGCCGCGCCCGGTTGATCCGCACCCCCTGCAGCAAAGCCGAAACACTGCCCCCGGTAGCCTTGCGCACATGACGCGCGAGGGTGCGGCTGGACATCGCTCGCTCCGCCGCCAGTTCACTGACACTCGGCGGATTCGGCAAAGCGGCCTCGAAGCGCGCCACCAGGCTGGCGACCAGTTCGTTGCCACCAGCCAGCAAGGCCGGGTCGACGTAGCGCGCCTGCGATTGCCGGCCGTCGATCAACAGCACCCGCGAGACGGCCTCCGCCAACGCCGGGCTGAACCGGCAACGCAGCAGGTGCAGGGCCAGGTCCACGTAGGCGAAGGCCGCCCCGGCCGTCAGCAGCTCGCCATCGACCACCAGCACCTGGGCGACCTCCACCCGGCAATCGGGCGCGCGGCTCTGCAGCAGGCCCCCCAGCCACCAGGTCGTGGTCGCCCGCCGGCCCGCCAGCAATCCGGCTTCCTGCAGCAGAAACACCGACGAGCAGGCCGCGGCAATCGTGCCACCGCCCGCGGCATGAGCGCGCAGGGCGCGGCCGACCGCCACAGCGTCCGCCTGCGCCAGGCGCGTGGCGATGGTCTCGGCGTCGGTCATGCCGAGCCCCGGCAGCAGCCAGACCGAAGCGTCACCCTCCCCGGCCTCGAGCAAGGCCTGGGCCTCGATACGCAGGCCGCTGCTGAGCGGCACCGAGGCAATGCTCGAACACACCCGCCAGCGTGGGGCGGCGCAGCCGACCCGGCGCGCCAGGCTGGCGGCGCAGGCGAGGATGTCCAGCGTGCCGCTGACCGCCGAAGCGAAGGCCCCCGGCAGGACGATGAGGGTGAAATCGTACATTGACTGATAAAGCCCGAAAGATGTCGAAACGGACACTTCAAGCAAACCCATTTTCACCGCCAAATTCAAGCCTGCTCCCACGACAGGAAAGCCAGCCATGCCCCCCAGAACGCTCGATGAGTTCGACCCGCTCGAAGACTTCACCCCGCGCGCCATCACCCTCGACGGCACCACCAAGGTGGTGCAGGTCAGCGGCAGCGGCCCGGCGGTGATCGTGATGCCGGAACTGCCCGGCATCAGTCCGCACGTGGCGCGCTTCGCCCGCTGGGTCCGCGAGGCCGGCTTCACCGTGTACATGCCCTCGCTGTATGGCCGCGATGGCGACCCCTCCAGCCTGGAGGCGACCCAGACGATCTTCCGCAAGATCTGCGTCAGCGCCGAATTCCACGCCTTCGCCGGCGCCGGCGCCAGCCCGGTCACGCACTGGCTGCGCGCCCTGGCGCGGCTGGCCCACACGGAATGCGGCGGCCCCGGGGTAGGCGCGATCGGCATGTGCTTCTCCGGCAACTTCGCCCTGAGCATGATGCTCGAACCGGCACTGCTGGCCCCGGTCCTGGCCCAGCCGTCGCTGCCGGTGGACGACCCGGCAGGGCTGGAGATCGGCGACGAGGAACTCGCCACGGTGAAGGCGCGCCTCGACCGTGAAGGCCTGGACGTCCTGGCCTACCGCTTCGCCGGCGACCGCTTCTGCCAGGCGCAGCGCTTCGCCGCCTACGAGCGCGCCCTGGGGGAACGCTTCATCGCCCGCGTGCTGCCCGACAGCGCCGCCAACCGCGAGGTGCCGGAATTCTTCGAGAAGGTCGTGCAGTCGCCCCACAGCGTGGTGACCGTTCACCTGATCGACGAGGCCGGCCAGCCGACACGTGCCGCGCGTGACGAAATCCTCGCCTTCTTCAGACAGAAGCTGATGCCCGACGCCTAGGCCGGAAAAGGCGAGGCCCGCCGATTGGCGGGCCTCGGTCGGGAATCAGAGAGACTGATCCCAGGGGCGGTCGCCGTGCTCGTCCTTGATGCGGGTGGGCAGGCCCATCACATCCAGCAGCTTGAGGAACGGCTCGGCCGGCAGCTCCTCGACGTTGACCATGCGCTGCGCATCCCACTCGCCACGCGCCACCAGCAGGGCAGCGGCGACCGGCGGCACGCCGGCGGTGTAGGAGATGCCCTGGCTGTCGGTCTCGGCGAAGGCTTCCTCATGGTCGGCCACGTTGTAGATGAACAGCTCACGCGGCTGGCCATCCTTGCTGCCCTTGACCAGGTCGCCGATGCAGGTCTTGCCGGTGTAGCCCGGCGCCAGCGAGGCGGGGTCGGGCAGCACGGCCTTGACCACCTTGAGCGGCACCACGTCGAGGCCCTCGGCGGTCCTGACCGGCTGCTCGGAGAGCAGGCCGAGGTTCTTCAGCACGGTGAAGACGTTGATGTAGTGGTCGCCGAAGCTCATCCAGAAGCGCACGTTCGGCACGTCGAGGTGCCTGGACAGCGAGTGCACCTCGTCATGGCCAGTCAGGTACAGGTTCTGCACGCCGACCACGGGCAGGTCGTCGGTGCGCTTGACCTCGAACATGCCGTTGCTGGTCCACTGGCCGTTCTGCCAGCTATAGACCGTGCCGGTGAATTCGCGGAAATTGATTTCCGGGTCGAAGTTGGTGGCGAAGTACTTGCCGTGGGAACCGGCGTTGACGTCGAGGATGTCGATCGACTCGATCTTGTCGAAGTACTGTTGCTGCGCCAGCGCGGCATAGGCATTGACCACGCCCGGGTCGAAACCGACGCCGAGAATGGCGGTCACGCCCTTCTCCTGGCACTCGGCCAGGTGCTTCCACTCGTAGTTGCCGTACCACGGCGGGGTTTCGCAGATCTTGCTCGGATCTTCGTGGATGGCGGTGTCCAGGTAGGCGGCGCCGGTGTCGATGCAGGCGCGCAGGACGGACATGTTGAGGAACGCCGAACCGACGTTGATGACGATCTGCGATTCGGTTTCGCGGATCAGAGCCTTGGTCGCTTCCACGTCCAGGGCGTTCAGCGCGTAGGCCCGGATATCCGCGGGCTGCTTCAGGCTGCCTTTGGCCTGCACGCTGTCGATGATGGCCTGGCATTTGGAGATGTTGCGCGACGCAATTGCAATGCGACCTAGCTCGTCATTGTGTTGCGCGCACTTGTGGGCCACCACCTTGGCAACACCTCCTGCACCAATGATCAGGACATTCTTCTTCAACTCGTTATCTCTCCCTACTTCACCAGCGCTCAAGAAAGGCTGGATAGGTAATCGTCAAAAGTGAATTCGCGAACCACCTCGACGCTGCCGTCGAGCTGCTTCACCACGATGGACGGCATTTTCAGGCCGTTGAACCAGTTTTTCTTGACCATGGTGTAACCTGCCGCGTCGATGAACGACAGACGATCGCCGATGGCCAGCGGACGATCGAACTGGTACTCGCCGAAGATGTCGCCGGCCAGACAGGACTTGCCGCACACCATCCAGGTGTGGTCGCCGTCGTTGGGCGCCATCTTGGCGTTGAGGCGGTAGATCAGCAGATCGAGCATGTGCGCTTCGATCGAGCTGTCGACTACCGCGAGGTGCTTGCCGTTGTACAGGGTGTCGAGCACGGTCACTTCCAGCGACGCGCTCAGGGTGATCGCCGCTTCGCCCGGCTCCAGGTAGACCTGCACGCCGTACTTGTCGGAGAAGGACTTCAGCCGCGCGCAGAACGCATCGAGCGGATAGCCCTCGCCGGTGAAGTGGATGCCGCCGCCGAGGCTGACCCAGTCGACCTGTTCGAGCAGGTGGCCGAAGCGCTCCTCGATGGTGGTCAGCATCTTGTCGAACAGCTCGAAGCTGCCATTCTCGCAATTGTTGTGGAACATGAAGCCGCTGATCTTGCCCATCACCGGCGCGATCTTCTCCGCGTCCCACTCGCCCAGGCGGCTGAACGGACGCGCCGGGTCGGCCAGCAGGTAGTCGGAGCTGCTCACCTGCGGATTGACGCGCAGACCGCGGATGGTGCCCTCGGTGGCCGCCTCGAAGCGCTCCAGCTGGCTGATCGAGTTGAAGATGATCTTGTCGCAGTTGGCGACCATCTCCTCGATCTCGTCATCGGCCCAGCCCACGCTGTAGGCATGGGTCTCGCCCTGGAACTTCTGCCGGCCCAGCTTCAGCTCGTAGAGGGATGAAGACGTGGTGCCGTCCATGTACTGCTGCATCAGATCGAACACCGACCAGGTGGCGAAACACTTGAGCGCCAGCAGGGCCTTGGCCCCGGAATGCTCGCGCACGTAGGCGATCTTCTCCAGGTTGGCCAGCAGCTTCTGTTTGTCGATGAGGTAGTACGGCGTCTTGATCATCTCGTGGCCCCGGCAAGGTCGACGAAGGGAGGCTTCAGCCCCCCTGGAAAAAAGGGACGCGAATTGTGCCGGCAACCGGCGAATATCGAAAGAGCGATGGCTATTTTTCGACCAGCGCGCCGGTTACACAGCATGTCGCCCGCAGGTGACGGGGAGATGACGGGCGCAACTATCGCGGCCGGGCCGATGCGCTACAATCGCGCCTTTTCAGCCCATGGAGCCGGCGCCGCGATGATCGATCCCAAGCGCGTACTGCGCGCCCTCGCCGAGCACTGGACGCTGCTCGAACCGCTGTGCGAGCGCTTCGACACCGGCACCCTGAGCCTGGTCGAGCTGCGCAACCAGCTTGGCGCACAGCTGCCCGAAGGCAGCCCCGCCGACATCACCGCCCTGCTCGACCAGTGGATCCGCCTGGACATCCTGGTGCCGGTGGCCAAGAGTCCCAACCGCTTCGAGCTGAACGCGCAGATCCACGACTTCCTCGCCTACCTCCGCCGCGAGCACCGCCTCGGCCTGTGCCTGGAGATCGAGGCCTACCTGCGCCATCTGGAGCGCCTGGCCGGCTATATCCAGGACGCCTTCGAGGTACGCGACGGCAACGACCTGGCGCGCCAGCTGCGCCTGCTCGACATGCGCGTGCGCGACGTGTTGAAGAAACTGGCCAACGACGAACAGGCCCTGATCGGCGTGGCCGAGCGGGCCAAGACCAGCGACCGGCAGATTCCCCTGCGCCAGCGCTACGCCGAGGTGCTGGCGACCTGGGACGAGTACGTTGAGCCGATGATCCAGCTGGTCTCCGCCGACGGCGCCTTCGAGCAGGGCGTGCGTCGCGTCGAACAGGTGCTGCTGCGCCTGCTCGGCGAGCAGCAGCGCCTCGGCCAACTGGTCGACGACGACCTGCTGCTGCGCACCCACGCGCGCATCCTGGAAATGCAGACCGTCGCCCAGCTCACCCTGCGCAAGGCCCGCGAGCTGCTGCTGCCGCTGCGCGAGGAAGCGCGCCGGCACAACGCCGTGACCCGTGGCGCGGCGCTGGCCCTGTCGGTGATCCGCAAGAAAGGCCTGGACGCCCTGCCACAGGCCGCGATGCCGCTGTTCACCCGGCCGCAGAGCACCTTCCTCGGCACCGCCAGCCAGGTCGAGAGCTACGTCTACGCCCTGGCCCGCTTCGAACCCAAGCCGACCCAGTTCCCCCGCGCCAGCAGCAGCCGCAAAGGAGAGCCGCCACGCGCGCCGCGCACCGCCCGCGAGATGATCGAGCGCTGCGAACAGGCCCTGCCGCTGCCGGACCTGATGGTCTGGCTGCTGGAACAGGAGCCGGACGGTGCCACCGACGAACTCCTCTACTGGTTCTCGCGCCTGTCGCGCGACGGCCGCTTCCAGCGCGAGCGCCTCGAACGCCGCGACTACCTCACCCGCGAGCATCAGGTCAGCCTGAGCTCC
Source organism: Pseudomonas sp. GD04015 (assembly GCF_029837675.1). Classification (NCBI taxonomy): domain Bacteria; kingdom Pseudomonadati; phylum Pseudomonadota; class Gammaproteobacteria; order Pseudomonadales; family Pseudomonadaceae; genus Pseudomonas; species Pseudomonas sp. GD04015. The sequence continues at coordinate 26,981 of NZ_JAOEEE010000047.1, forward strand.
TACGCCCTGATCAAGCCGGCCGGGACCACTGCATGAACATCGATCTGAAAGAACTCACCCAGCTGGCACCGATCTTCCGCGAGCTGTTCAAGGGCTACCACATCAGCCGCAGCAGCCCGGAGCTGTACACCCAGCTGTCCAACCTGCAGGACCAGTATCGCGCCCTGTTCAAATCGCTCGGCTACGAACTGGTCTGCGACAGCCGCGGCTTCTATTACTTCGTGCCGGAACAGATGGGCGCGCAGGTCAACAAGACCGCCCAGCGCCTGGCGCTGTTCACCTTCATCCTGGTCGAGCACCTGGCCGACCAGGGCCGCGACCCGCTGGCCGTGCTCGACGGCGGCAGCCTGGGCCGCGACGAGCTGCCGCCGCTGCTGGAGAAATACAAGGACCTGTTCCTCCAGGCCGAAGTCACCACCCAGGATGAACTGGAAGAGAAGGTCATGCGCCGCCTCACCCAGCTCGGCTTCGCCGGCGAGGAAAACGGCGTGTACCGTTTCCTCGCGCCCATGCACCGCTTCCTCGACGTGTGCCTGTCGGTGCAGCAGGACCGCGACCTGGCGGCCAGCCTGCACAGCAACCTGCCGCTGCCGACGCCCGAACTGGTGGCCGACGAGGCCGAAGAAGACATCGTGCGTATCGAGCCGCTCGCCGAGACGCCGGAAGAATCCGAGGAAGACGCCCTGGCCCGCGCCATGGCCGAAGAACGTGATGCCCAGGAGATCGACGCATGAGCCAGGAACGCTACGGCATCCGCCGCTTCGCCCTGTTGAACACCGCCGGCTACAGCCTCGGCATCTTCCCCCTGGAGAACCCGCTGTCGGTCTATGGCGCCAACAACCTGGGCAAGTCGGCGTCGATCAATGCGCTGCAGTTCCCGATCCTCGCGCGCATGTCGGACATGAGCTTCGGCAAGTACAGCCTGGAGCAGTCGCGCAAGTTCTACTTCGCCAGCGACACCAGCTACATCCTGGTCGAAGTCGCCCTGCCCCACGGCCCACACGTGATCGGCGTGGCCGGTCGCGGCCCCGGTGGCGGCTTCGGCCACCAGTTCTTCGCCTACCAGGGTGAACTGGACCTGGCCCACTACCAGCAGGACGGCACCTGCCTGCGCCAGCGCGAACTGTTCAAGAACCTCGGCCAGGCCGGCATCGTCGCCTACGAACTGAAGCCTGAGGAACTGCGCCGCCTGCTGGTCGGCGGCCACACCAGCATCCCGCTGGACCTGACCCTGATCCCGCTGCGCTCCACCAGCGAGCAGAGCCTGAAGACCTTCCGCGCGCTGTTCATCAACCTGCTGCACATGCGCGAGATCACCGCGGCGAAGCTCAAGCAGCTGTTCCTCGACGCCTTCGAACACAGCCTGCGCTCCGGCAGCGTCGACTACATCGCCGCCACCGAAGAAGCCTTCCGCGACGTGCGCCGCATGGAGCAGGACTACCAGGCGCTGGTCGCCGCCGGCCCGCTGGTCGAGGCACTGGCTTCAGGTGTCAGCCAGCGCGAACTGCTGCGCGGCAAGCTGCATCGCCTGTCGCCGCTGCTGGATAACCTGCTGGGCGCCTGGCAGGACTATTCCGGCGCGCGTAAGGAAGAGCTGGTGATCCAGGCCGAGCACTACAAGCGCGAACAGGACGGCCTGCAGAACGAACAGCGTGGCGGCACCGCCGAGCTGATGCGCCTGGAGCGCGAGATCAGCGAGATCCAGCGCTGGCTGGGCGAACTGGCGGTGCTGAAGAACCGCTTCGCCCTCGTCACGGACGCCAAGATTCTGGAAGAGCAACTGCTCACTGCCAAGGACGCCCACGACGAACTGGCCGGCGCCCTGGCCCAGTCGCGCCAGTTCTCCGCCGAGGACCTGGACGAGCGCCTGCGCGACCTGGAGAAACGCCTGAAGTCGGTGAAGCAGCAGCTCGACCACGCCGACAACAACAGCTACTCGCGTCTACGCGAGGAGTTCAGCCAGGCCGACGTCGACCGCCTGATGCGCCTGTTCAACGGCCAGCTGTTCAGCCTGCCGCTGGGTGAGAAAGGCATCCAGGCCGAGGGCGACGACTGGATCAAGGCCGTCGAGGCCGTGCTGGATCGCTTCAAGGGCGACACCTTCGCCGTGCCGGGCCTGTCCATCGACCTCTCCCACATCGAGCCGCCGGCCCTGCAGGCGCTGGCCGACCGCGCCGCCCTGCGCGACCAGAAAGACCGCCTGGAGCGCGAGCTGAAACAACTCAAGACCCAGCAAGCCGTGGCCAACGACCGCGCGGCGAGCAAGGCCCAGGCCGAGCAGTTGTACCAGGGCGTGCTGGATGCACAGAAAGCCCTGGAAGACTTCCGCCGCAGCCAGACCCTGAGCGCCGAGGAGCCGGCCAAGCTGGAGCAGCTGGCCGAAGCCGAGGCCGCCCAGGACGAACTCAAGCGCGCGTCGGACGCCTTCACCGAACGCGTGCAGCAACTCTCCGCCAAGCTGCAGCTGGTCGGTCGCCAGTTGGCCGATCTGGAAGCCAAGGAGCGTACCCTTGAGGACGCCCTGCGCCGTCGCCAACTGCTGCCGGCCGACCTGCCCTTCGGCACGCCCTTCATGGAGCCGGTGGACGACTCGCTGGACAACCTCCTGCCGCTGCTCAACGACTATCAGGACAGCTGGCAGGCGCTGCAGCGCATCGACGGCCAGATCGACGCCCTGTATGCCCAGGTGCGCCTCAAGGGCGTGGCCAAGTTCGACAGCGAGGACGATCCGGAGCGTCGCCTGCACCTGCTGGTCAACGCCTACGCGCACCGCCAGGACGAGGCCCTCACCCTGGCCAAGGCCCGGCGCGCGGCGGTCACCGACATCGCCCGTACCCTGCGCAACATCCGCAGCGACTACGACAACCTGGAACACCAGCTGGCGCTGTTCAACCGCGAGATCAACAAGCGCCAGGTCTCCAACCTGGAGAGCTTCCGCATCGTCCTAGCGCCCAACCGCGACGCGCTCAAGCACATCGACCAGATCATCCACAGCGCCGGCCAGTACGAGGAAGGCGAGACCCTGTCGGTGTTCGACCTGTCGCAGAGCGCCGATCAGGACGCCAAGAACGAGGAGGCCAAGGACTACCTGTCGCGACTGGTGGCCGCCAGCGGCAACCAGCTGGGACTCAAGGACCTGTTCGAGCTGGCCTTCGAGATCACCAAGGTCGGTGGCCAGCCGGTGATGCACACCGACATCGACGGCGCCGCCTCCAACGGCACCACCATGACCATCAAGGCGCTGACCAACATGTACCTGCTGCTGCACCTGATGGACCGCGAGCAGGCCGGCAAGGTGCGCCTGCCCTACTACCTCGACGAGGCGGCGGATATCGACGAACGCAACCAGCAGGCGCTGATCGAGACCAGCCTGCAGCTGGGCTTCGTGCCGATCCTCGCCTCGGTGAAACCGCAGGTCTCGGCCCACGTGGCCATCGACCTCGAAGGTGGCAGCGGCCCCAGCGGCATCTATATCGACGAGGCCGACTGGAAATTCATCAAGCGTCGCGAAACGGCAAAAGCCGCGCAGGAAGAGGCCGAGCCGGCCTGATTCTGCTGCGCAAACGAAAAGGGCCGCTCATGCGGCCCTTTTTCTTGTTCCTGGCTATGTACCCGTTACGTGTTGGCGGCGCAATTCTGCTCTTGTGGGAGCGGCTGGGCGGCACTCCGATTGGCCGCGAAATTCGCGGATAAATCCGCTCCCACAAGGCGTGCAACAACTAACGGGGACATAGCCTTTTTCTTGGCTGTGTCCCCTTTGTTGTAGAGCCCCCTTCTGGATCCCCGCCTACGCGGGGATGACGAGGTAGAGGTGAAACTCCTCCGAAGACCGTCATTCCCGCGCAGGCCGGCAGCTGCAGCTGCTCAGAATAGAGCGACTTAACCGCGCAACACGTAACGGGGGACAGCCTTTTTCTGGCGGGTTGGATCAATCGTCCTGATGGTCCTGCAGCACCTGGCCATTGGTGGCGTCCAGCTCCAGATCCCACTTCACGCCCTGGGCGTCGCGCACTTCCACCTGGTAGATGTAGCGGCCGTATTCCTCTTCCAGCTCGGTCTCGGTGACCTGGCCACCGGGGTGCTTGGCCAGGGCGGCGGCGTTGAGCTTGTCGAAGCTCTGGATGGTGCCAGCGTCGCGCAGCTTGAGGGCTTCGTCCGGGCCGAGGTCGCGGGCCTGGGCAATACCGGCGGTGGCGGCGAGGGTAGTGATGGCGAAAAGAGCAGTCAGCTTGTTCATGTGCGTTCTCCGTCGGGAGTAATGGGTTTCGACGGGGACCACGATAACCAGGCCGACTTAAGCCAAGCTGAATCCGACTACTTCTCCAGCACTATCTTCGGCGCCCACTTCAACCACTCCTCGTTGACCTCGTCGTTGAGCGCGAAGGTCTGCCCGGGCTGGGCCGGACCTCCCATGACCGGGTTGTCCGGCGTGGCGAAGGCGATGCCGCCCTCCAGCAGCGCCTCCAGGGATTCGGTACGCACCTTCACACCCTTGAACAGGCCGGCGTCCACGCCGATGCCACTGGCGTTCCAGAAGCGCGAGCCGCTGCGCACCAGGGGCGCATAACGCGGCTCGATCAGCACATGGATCAGCACCCGGTCGGAGGTGGGCCCCAGCTCGAAGTCGGTGACCTTGCCCACCGGGATCTCCCGGTAACTCACCACCACACCCGGCTTGATCGAGCCCCGGCGCGCCGTGCTCAGCACCAGGCGCAGCCCTTGCTCGCGAATCGCCACGGTGGGCGCCTGCTTGCGCATCTCGAAGAGGCTCTGCGCCTTGCCGGCCTTGGGCGCCGGCAGCACCTCGATGTACTGGCCGCTGACCAGGGTCTCCAGATTGGCAGTGCGCACCAGGCCCAGCTCCGGCTTGACCACCCAGAACTCGGTGCCCACCACGGCGATACGCCCAGTCGCCTTGGTGATACGGGCATGGAGCAGCACGGCCTGCAGATCGTCGGTCAGCTCGACACTCTCCACCTTGCCCACGTCGATGCCCTTGAAACGGATCGCCGTGCCGGGATTGATACCGTCGCCGCTCGCCACCTTGATCTGGATCGCCACGCCTTCCTGCAGCGCCGCCTCGCGATCGTCGTGCAGGGTGAAGCGCTGGATCTTGCGATTGACCGGCGCCTTCGTGTCCGGCGTCTCGAAGGTGACACCGCCCGCGAGCAGGGTCTGCAACGACTCGCTCTTCACCTCGATCCCGGAGGAAATGCCGCCCTTCAATGTCACGCCGCTGGCGTTCCAGAAACGGGTGGAGCTGTTCACCAAGTTCGCGTAGGTCGGCTCGATATGGGCGCCCAGCACGACCCGCTTGCGATCCTGGGAGAACTGGAAGCTCTGGATAGTGCCGACCTTGACCTGGCGGTAGAGGATCGGGCTGCCGACTTCCAGCGATCCCAGCGTGTCGGCGAACAGCACCAGATGCAGGCCGGGCGCGTCGATATCCAGTGGCGGCGCCTTGGCTCGGGCCACGAAGTTGCGCATGGGCGGCTTGCCCTTCTCCCCGGGCTTGAGCGCGATGTAGTTGCCCTTGACCAGCGCCTCCAACCCGGTGATGCCCGCCAAGGAGATAGAGGGCTTGACCACCCAGAACTCGGCACCCTCGGTGAGGTAATCCTCGGCACGCGGGTCCATCGCCAGGTCGAGCGATGCAGAAGCCAGATCGTCGTCGATCTTCACGGTCTTGACCGAGCCAACCTGGATGCCCTTGTACATGACCGGCGTGCGCGCCTCGACACCCTCGAAGTCCTGCAGCTTGAGCACCGCCTTGATCCCGGCCTGGGCCGCATCGAAGTCGTCATAGAGGCGGAAGGGCAGACTCGGATCGGTGGGCGGGCTGTCCTTGCGATGTTCCGGCGTGGCGAAGGCGATACCGCCCGCGACGATGCTGGTCAGGGACTCGGTGCGCACCTTGACGCCGGAGAGACCGGCATCGATGGTCACGCCGCTGGCGTTCCAGAAGCGCGTGTGCTTGCGCACCAGGCTGGCGAACTCTGGCTGGATGTAGATCTGTATCTCGACGGTGCTCTGATCTTCACCCAGCCGATAGCTCTTCACCCGGCCGACCTGAATCTGCTTGTAGAACACCGGGCTGTCGCGGTTGATCGAAGCCAATCGCTCGGCCTTCAGGGTGAGATGCAGGCCAGGAACGCTGTCGGAGAGGGGCGGCTGCTCGGTCAGCGCCACGAACCTGCGGGTCTCTTCCCCATCGCCGGGGCTGACGGTGATGTAGTTGCCGGACACCAGGGTCTCCAGGCCGGTGATGCCGGCCAGGGACACGGAGGGCTTCACCAGCCAGAAGCGGGTATTGCTGCGCAGGTGCGGCTCGACCCGCTTGTCCATCTCCACCGTGACACGCACGCCACGGTTGGCACCCTCGTCGTCCAGCTCCATGCCGACAACCTTGCCGATCGACATGCCTTTGTAGATGACCTCGGTCTTGTTGACCTGGATGCCGTCCCCAGCCGGGAAGAATATCTGAATCTCGATGCCCGCCTGGCTGTAGGCGCGATACGCGAGCCAGCCGCCGATCATCAAGGCTATCAGCGGCAGCACCCATATGGCGGACCAGCTGGTGGTGCGGCGGGTGTCAGGAGAATTCAGTGCTGTCATGCAAAGGAGCTCCAGTCCTCGGTGCGTCAGGGCAAGGTGTTGGACGGCTGATGGGGGCAAAACGATCCTTCAAGCGTACCGCAAGCGTCCTCTTCCCGCATGCCTGTCAGGA
>NZ_JAOEEE010000048.1:0-31482 GCF_029837675.1 Pseudomonas sp. GD04015
GACCTCGTCCAGGTCGCGGATGTACTTGAAAATCTTGCGCGCGGCGCTCGGCGGCTTGTTCCGCGTCGCCTCGTGCTGGGCATGACGGATCAGGCTGCGCAGGTGCTGGCGGTCGGCTTCCGGGTAGTCGGCGACGAAGCTCTCCAGGGTGGCGTCGTCGCCCGCGATCAGGCGGTCGCGCCAGCGCTCGAGAGCGTGGAAGCGCTCGTTGTATTCGCGGGTGGAGCTGTCGACTTGGTCGATCAGGGCGAGGATGCCCTCGATGTCCTGGTCGCGCATGAGCTTGCCGATGAACTGGACGTGGCGTTTCTTGGCGGCATTGGCCGTGTGTTTCGGGGCCTCGGCCAAAGCCTTGCGCAGGCCGTCGGTGAGCGGCAGCCTGGCGATCAGATCGGGCTTGAGGGTGGTCAGGCGGGCGCCGAGGTCTTGCAGGGCATGCAGCTCGCGCTTGATCTGGGTCTTGCTCTTCTCGCCGGAGAAGTCTTCGTCGTAGGAATCAGCCATGGGGGCGGTCCGAATGGAAACGTCGCCATGATAACGAGTCAGGGGTTGCCTGTCCCTCGCGGGCGGCGGCTCCAGCAGTGGAGTGCAACATGAGTTCAGCACAAGCAGTGGGCCCGCAGGCCCTGCCGGACCTGCAGGCGCAGGTCGAGCGGATCATCGCCGAGGCGCGCCGCCAGGGCGCCAGCGCCTGCGAGGTGGCGGTGTCGATGGAGCAGGGGCTGTCCACCACGGTGCGCCAGGGCGAGGTCGAGACGGTCGAGTTCAATCGCGATCAGGGCTTCGGCATCACCCTCTACGTCGGCCAGCGCAAGGGCTCGGCCAGCACCTCGGCGAGCGGCGAGGCGGCCGTCCAGGAGACGGTGGCGGCGGCCCTGGCCATCGCCAAACACGCCTCCGAGGACGCGTCCGCCGGCCTCGCCGATGCCGCGCTGATGGCCCGCGAGCTGCCCGAACTCGACCTCTACCATCCCTGGGCGATCACCCCGGAACAGGCGGTGGAACTGGCCCTGGCCTGCGAGTCGGCCGCCTTCGCCACCGACCCGCGCATCGGCAATGCCGACGGCACCAGCCTCAGCACCCACCAGGGCTGCCGGGTCTACGGCAACAGCCACGGCTTCGTCGGCGGCTACGCCAGCACCCGTCACAGCCTGAGCTGCGTGATGATCGCCGAGGGCGAAGGGCAGATGCAGCGCGACTACTGGTATGACGTCAACCGCCAGGGCGAGCTGTTGGCCGACCCGGCGAAGATCGGTCGCCTGGCCGCCGAACGCAGCGTGGCGCGCCTCGGCGCCCGGCCGGTGCCGACCTGCGAGGTGCCGGTGCTGTTCGCCCCCGAGCTGGCCACCGGCCTGTTCGGCCACTTCCTGGCCGCCATCTCCGGCGGCAACCTGTACCGCCATTCCTCGTTCCTCGAAGGCGCGCTGGGCCAGCGTCTGTTCCCCGAGTGGCTGAGTATCGACGAGCGCCCGCACATCCCCCGCGCCATGGGCAGCGCCGCCTTCGACGGCGACGGCCTGGCCACCTACGCCAAGCCCTTCGTGGCCGGCGGCGAGCTGGTCTCCTACATCCTCGGCACCTATTCCGGGCGCAAGCTGGGCCTGCCCAGCACGGCCAACGCCGGCGGTGTACACAACCTGTTCGTCAGCCACGGCGACGAGGACCAGCAGGCGCTGCTGCGCCGTATGGGCCGCGGCCTGCTGGTCACCGAACTGATGGGGCAGGGCCTCAACCTAGTCACCGGCGACTACTCGCGCGGCGCCGCCGGATACTGGGTGGAGAACGGCGAAATCCAGTTCCCGGTGCAGGAAGTCACCATCGCCGGCAACCTGAAGGACATGTTCCGCCAGATCGTCGCCGTGGGCAGCGACCTCGAACTGCGCGGCAACATCCGCACCGGCTCGGTGCTGATCGAGCGGATGACCGTCGCCGGTAGCTGACCGCGATTCCGCCCACAAAACCCGGCGTGCCGCCACGGACGCCGGGTTTTTTCATGCCCGTATCCGGCAAGTCCACACAAACTGTGGTATTGATTATTCTTACTATTCAAGAATAAATATCATTATCGAGTCAGAGTGGACGCTTCATGTCCTTCCTTTTCTTTACCCCCTGCCTGGACTGCTGGCACTGGCAAGGCTTCCGCATCCGCTGCGCGCTGCTGCCGGACGAGCCGCGCCTGCTCGACCAGTACGAATTCCACGGCTGCCAGCTGGTGGCCAGCGGGCGCCTCGACGCCTGGCGCATGTCGGTGCTGGTGTTCGAGTTGCTGCTCGACACCGCCTGCGATCCGGCACTGCCCTGGCACTGGCGCAGCCTCTGCCTGGACCGCGCCTGGCGTCCCCTGCACAGCCTGGAAAAGCTCGCCTGCAATCTGGAGCGGCAGCGCAGCCTGATCCGTCTGCGCAACCGGCTGGCCACCCTGTGCCTGCCGCCCTCCCTCACATTCAACGAACCGGTAGAAGGTAATTCTCATGAGTGATAACCGCAGTGGCACCCGTATCGAACGCGACAGCATGGGTGAACTGGACGTCCCGGCCGAGGCGCTCTACGGCGCGCAGACCCAGCGCGCGGTGAACAACTTCCCGGTTTCCGGCCAGCGCATGCCGGCACCCTTCATCCGCGCGCTGATCCTGGCCAAGGCCGCCGCGGCGCGGGCCAACGTGGAGCTGGAGCAACTCAGCCCGGCGCTGGGCGACGCCATCGTCGCGGCCTGCCAGCAACTGCTGGATGGCGACTTCATGGAGCACTTCCCGGTCGATGTATTCCAGACCGGCTCCGGCACCAGCTCGAACATGAACGCCAACGAGGTGATCGCCACCCTGGCCAGCCGCATCCTCGGCGATAACGTCAGTGCCAACGACCACGTCAACTGCGGCCAGAGCAGCAACGACATCATCCCCACCACCATCCACGTCAGCGCCGCCATCGAGCTGCACGAAAGCCTGCTGCCGGCCCTGGGGCACCTGCTCACCGTACTCTGCGACAAGTCGCTGGAAGTGCAGCCCTTCGTCAAGACCGGCCGCACCCACCTGATGGACGCCATGCCGGTGCGCATGAGCCAGGTGTTGGACGGCTGGGGCCAGCAGATCCAGGCCAACATCCAGCACCTGCGCGCCCTGCAGCCGAGCCTGCAGGCGCTGGCCCAGGGCGGCACCGCGGTGGGCACCGGCGTCAACGCCCACCCGCGTTTCGCCGAGCACTTCTGCCGGGAGCTGAGCGCGCTGAGCGGCGTGACCTTCACCCCGGGCACTAACTTCTTCGCCCTGATCGGCTCCCAGGACACCGCCGTGGCCGTCTCCGGCCAGCTCAAGACAGTGGCGGTATCGCTGATGAAGATCGCCAACGACCTGCGCTGGATGAACTCCGGCCCGCTCGCCGGCCTCGCCGAAATCGAGCTGGAGGCGCTGCAGCCGGGCTCCTCGATCATGCCCGGCAAGGTCAACCCGGTGATCCCGGAGGCCACCGCCATGGTCGCCGCCCAGGTGATCGGCAACGACGCGGCCATCGCCATCGCCGGCCAGTCCGGCAACTTCGAGCTGAACGTGATGCTGCCGCTGGTGGCGGACAACCTGCTGCACAGCATCCAGCTGCTCGGCAACGTCAGCCGCCTGCTGGCGGACCGCGCCATCGCCAGCTTCAAGGTCAACCAGCCGAAGCTGAAGGAAGCGCTGGACCGCAACCCGATCCTGGTAACCGCGCTCAACCCGATCATCGGCTACCTGAAGGCCGCCGAGATCGCCAAGCAGGCCTACCGCGAAGGCCGGCCAATCATCGAGGTCGCGCTGGAGAACACCGACCTGTCGCGGCAGCAGCTCGAACAACTGCTCAATCCGGAAAAGCTCACCGAAGGCGGCCTCTGAGGTCGCCACCATCCGCCGTGTGCGAGGAGGTCAGGCAATGGAGCACTGGAAGATAACCATCGAGGCGGGCAATCGCTGCTACGCCGAGGGCGACTGGGTGCAGGCGCGCGAACTCTACCTGCAGGCGCTGGCCGAGGCCCAGGTGTTGTTCGGCCGCTGGGCCGACCACGACATGGCGGTCGCCGCCTTCGTCATCTCCCACCACAACCTGGCCGACCTGCACCTGATGCTCGGCCAGCCCGAGGAGGCCGCCGAGAACCTCTGCGCCAGCCACGAACGCCTGCTGCAGACCCTCGCCGACGACTCGCTGGCCGAGGGCCTGCGCACCGCCGCGATGCACCACAGCCGGCGCACCTATCTGGAGCTGCTGCAGTTCATCGCCGAACACGGCGCCTTTCCCCGCACCGACCGCCTGCTCGGCGCGCCGCAACGCCACGCCTGGCGGCAGCGTGCCGGGGCTTCCGCCCCCGGTCGACACTATCACTGAAGGAGACACTCCATGCCCCACAGCCTGCCGGCGCTGCCCTACGCCTACGATGCCCTGGAACCGCACATCGATGCCCAGACCATGGAAATCCACCACAGCAAGCATCACCAGACCTACATCAACAACCTGAACGCGGCGCTCGAAGGGTCGTCCTATGTCGAGTGGCCGGTGGAACAACTGCTGTCGCGCCTGGCCGAACTGCCCCAGGCGCTGCACGGCGCGGTGATCAACCAGGGCGGCGGGCACGCCAACCACACGCTGTTCTGGACGGTGATGTCGCCGTCCGGCGGTGGCGAGCCGAGCGGCGAGCTGGCGGCCGCCATCGACGAGCAGATCGGTGGCTTCGCCGCGTTCAAGGAGGCTTTCACCAAGGCCGCGCTGACCCGTTTCGGCAGCGGCTGGGCCTGGCTCAGCGTGACGCCGGACAAGCGCCTGGTGGTGGAGAGCAGCGCCAACCAGGACAGCCCGCTGATGAACGGCAACACGCCGATCCTCGGGCTGGACGTGTGGGAGCACGCCTACTACCTGCGCTACCAGAACCGCCGGCCGGAGTACATCGGCGCCTTCTACAACGTGATCGACTGGGACGAGGTGGCGCGGCGCTACCGTGACGCCCTGTCGGCCGGCTGAACGGAGCTATAACGGCATGCTGCAGAGCTTTTCCTCGAGCGGAGGGCGAACCTTGCGCTATCTGATCGGCTTCTCCGTGGTGCTGCTCGGCTGCAGCCTGCTGCTGATGCAGGCCAGCACGGTCGCCGAACAGGCCATCGAGCCGCAGATCTGGCGAGCGTTGCAGGGCGGCCTTCTGTGCGCCCTGGGCACCGCGCTGGGGGCTCTGCCGGTGTTGTTCATGCGCAGCATCTCGACCCGCTTCGCCGATACCCTGCTGGGTTTCGGCGGCGGCGTGATGCTGGCCGCCACGGTGTTCTCGTTGCTGATCCCGGCGCTGGGCGCGGCCGAGGAACTCGGTTTCTCCAAATGGGGCGCCGGCTTCCTCGCCAGCCTGGGCCTGCTGATCGGTGCCGGCGCGCTGTTCGGGCTGGGCCGCTTCCTGCCGGAGGTGCAGATGCGTGCCGCCAACGGCGAGCTGCAGGTGCTGGCGCCGAACATCCTGCTGTTCGTCGTCGCCATCGTGCTGCACAACATTCCCGAGGGCATGGCGGTGGGCGTTTCCGCCGGCGCCGGCCTGGAGGGCGCCGACACGCTGGCCATGGGCATCGCCCTGCAGGACCTGCCCGAGGGGCTGATCATCGCCCTGGTGCTTGCCGGTGGCGGCATGGGGCGGGGCAAGGCGCTACTGATCGGCGCGGCTTCCGGGCTGGTCGAGCCGCTGTTCGCGGTGCTCTGCGCCTGGCTGGTGGGGGTGTCCGCGCTGCTCCTGCCCTGGGGGCTCTCGCTGGCCGCCGGTGCCATGCTGTTCGCGGTGGTCCACGAGATCATCCCCGAGTCGCACCGCAAGGGCTACGCCACCGAGGCCAGCCTGGGGCTGGCGGCGGGCTTCTGTCTGATGATGGTGCTGGATACCGCGCTCGGCTGAGCGCGGTGTCTATTCGCCTTCGCCGAACTTGTCGTTGACCAGGGCGACCAGCGCGTCCAGCGCTTCTTCGGCACGCTCGCCTTCGCTGGACAACTGCAGGCTGGTGCCCTTGCCGGCGGCCAGCATCATCACCGACATGATGCTCTTGCCGTCCACCTGGCTTTCCAGCGAGCGGCCGACGCGGATCTGACAGGGGAAGCCGCTGGCGACCCCGACGAACTTGGCGGCGGCCCTGGCGTGCAGGCCGAGCTTGTTGACGATGGTGATCTCGCGGGTGGGCATCGCAGTCCTTAGCCGAGGTCGCGGTGGCGGACCTGGACGTTCTTCAATACGGGTTTCAGGGCTTCGCCCAGGCGGTTGGCCAAGTACACCGAGCGATGGTGGCCGCCGGTGCAGCCGATGGCAATGGTCACGTAGGACCGGTTGCTGGCGGCGAAGCGTGGCAGCCACTTGTGCAGGTAGGCGTGGATGTCCTGGTACATCTCTTCCACGTCCGGCTGTGCCGCGAGGTACTCGGCCACCGGCGCCTCCAGGCCGGACATGTCGCGCAGGTCCGGTTTCCAGTAGGGGTTGGGCAGGCACCTGACGTCGAACACCAGGTCGGCATCGACCGGCATGCCGCGCTTGAAGCCGAACGATTCGACCAGGAACGCGGTACCCGGTTCCGGCTTGTTCAGCAGGCGCAGCTTGATGGTGTCGCGCAGCTGGTAGAGGTTCAGGTGGGTGGTGTCGATCTTCAGGTCGGCGAGGTCGATGATCGGCTGCAGCAGCTGGGTTTCGTCACGAATGGCTTCGGCCAGGGCGCGCTTCTCGTTGGTCAGCGGGTGGCGCCGGCGGGTCTCGGAGAAGCGCTTGAGCAGGGTTTCCTCGTCGGCGTCGAGATACAGAACGTCACACTGGATATGACGGCCACGCACCTCGTCGAGCAGCTCCGGGAAGCGCTTGAGCTGGCTGGGCAGGTTGCGTGCATCCACCGACACGGCGACCTGCGGGTGCAGCAGCTCGGTCTGCAGCAGGGAGCGCTCCGCCAGGTCCGGCAGGAGCCCGGCAGGCAGGTTGTCGATGCAGTAGAAACCGTTGTCTTCCAGTACGTCGAGGGCGGTGCTCTTGCCCGAGCCGGAACGCCCGCTGACGATGATCAGACGCATGCCGCCCCCCTGTTCAAAGGCCGTTCTGTACGTCGACCACGACCTGGTACAGATCCTCGTTGCTCTGCGCCTGGCGCAGGCGTTCGCGCACCTCGGCACGGTCCAGCATGCTGGCGATCTGGCGCAGCAGTTCGAGGTGCTCGTCGGTCGCCGCCTCCGGCACCAGCAGGACGAACAGCAGGTCCACCGGCGCGCCGTCGATGGCGTCGAAGTCCACGGCCGCTTCCAGGTGCAGCACGGCGCTGATCGGCGCATTGCAGCCGGCCAGGCGGCAGTGGGGAATGGCGATGCCGTTGCCGAAGCCGGTGGAGCCGAGCTTCTCGCGGGCGATCAGGTTTTCGAAGATATCCTGGGCGTCCAGATCGGGCAGATCACGGGCGACCAGATTGGCAATCTGTTCGAGTACACGCTTCTTGCTGCCTCCCGGCACGTTCACGGGGGAACGTGCGGGAGTCAGGATGGTTTCGAGTCGGATCATGGAGGGGGAGGTATCAGCGTGCGGTGGCGCCCTGCAGGCGGCCCAGCTGCTTTTCCTTGTGCTTGATCAGTTGGCGGTCGAGTTTGTCGGTCAGCAGGTCGATGGCGGCGTACATGTCTTCGTGCTCGGCGTTGGCGACCACCTCACCGCCGGCAATGTGCAGGGTCGCTTCGATCTTCTGCTTCAGCTTCTCGACCTCCATGATGACCTGCACATTGGTGATCTTGTCGAAATGGCGCTCCAGCCGGCCCAACTTCTCGCCGACATAGTCACGCAGGGCGTCTGTCACATCCAGTTGATGTCCACTGATGTTGACTTGCATAACGCATCTCCTTGTTGCCTTGTGTAAGAGACAGGCTATCGGGCCTGCCGCCGTAACACGCTGGCTGGGAGGGTGCTGCACTGCTGGCCGTGGTTTCCCCGTGGCAGGGTATCCGGCGCTCGATACGGTGTGCAGAAACCTTCCGCTCAGGGCCGCTTACATCAGTCGCTTGCGTTCGCTGGACGGCGCTATGCCGAGGGACTCGCGGTACTTGGCGACGGTGCGGCGGGCTACCTGAATGCCCTGTGCCTCCAGTAAACCAGCGATCTTGCTGTCACTCAACGGCTTTTTCGCGTTTTCCGCGGCCACCAGTTTCTTGATGATGGCGCGGATCGCGGTGGACGAGCATTCGCCGCCCTCGGAGGTGCTGACGTGGCTGGAGAAGAAGTACTTCAGCTCGTAGATGCCGCGCGGGGTGTGCATGAATTTCTGCGTGGTGACCCGCGAGATGGTCGACTCGTGCATGCCCACCGCCTCGGCGATGTCATGCAGCACCAGGGGCTTCATGGCCTCGTCGCCGTATTCGAGGAAGCCGCGCTGGTGCTCGACGATCTGCGTCGCCACCTTCATCAGCGTCTCGTTGCGGCTCTGCAGGCTCTTGATGAACCAGCGCGCTTCCTGCAACTGGTTGCGCATGAAGGTGTTGTCCGCGCTGGAGTCGGCGCGGCGGACGAAGCCGGCGTACTGCGGGTTGACCCGCAGGCGCGGCACGGCTTCCTGGTTCAGTTCGACCAGCCAGCGTTCGTTGTGCTTGCGCACGATCACGTCCGGCACCACGTACTCCGGCTCGCCGGCCTCGATCTGCGATCCGGGGCGCGGGTTGAGGCTCTGGATCAGCTCGATCACCTGGCGCAGCTCGTCTTCCTTGAGCTTCAGGCGGCGCATCAGCTGGCTGTAGTCGCGGCTGCCGAGCACGTCGAGGTGCTCGCCGGCCAGGCGTTGGGCCTCACTCAGCCAGGGTGTGCCGGCCGGCAGCTGGCGCAGTTGCAGCAACAGGCATTCGCGCAGGTCGCGGGCGCCGATGCCGGCCGGCTCGAAATGCTGGATGCGATGCAGGACGGCTTCGACCTCGTCGGCCTCGATCTCCAGTTCGGGATCGAAGGACTCGACGATCTCGTCGATGGATTCTTCCAGGTAACCCTGGTTGTTGATGCAGTCGATGATGGTGACGCCGATCAGCTTGTCGGTATCGGACATCGGCACCAGGTTGAGCTGCCACAGCAAGTGGCTCTGCAGGCTCTCGCCGGCAGACGTGCGCGTGGTGAAGTCCCACTCGTCGTCATCGTTGCTCGGCAGGCTGCTGGCGCTGGTCTGGTAGACGTCTTCCCAGGCGGTGTCGACGGGCAGCTCGCTGGGGATGCGGTCATGCCACTCGCCGTCCTCGGCGCTCTCGCTGTTGTTCACCGCAACGGTGCTGTCCTGGAAGCTGGAGCTGTCCTGTTGCGCCGGGCCGGCCTGCTCGGCGGCGTCGGCCATGGGGTCGGAGTTATCGAAGTCTTCGCCGTCTTCCTGGCGCTCCAGCATGGGGTTGGATTCCAGCGCTTCCTGGATTTCCTGCTGCAGGTCCAGGGTGGAAAGCTGGAGGAGGCGGATGGCCTGTTGCAGCTGCGGGGTCATCGTCAGCTGCTGGCCCATCTTGAGGACTAGCGACGGTTTCATGGTGTGGGGCTGGGTACCTTGTTCACTTGCCGGCGCGGGGCGCCATCCAACTGCGAGGCGGCGGGCCGCCCCAGGAAGCAAATTATATGCCTGACCTTGAATGATTCCAGCCGTTTGCGCAAGTCCCGCACGCGGGAGTGGCTCAGAGGCGGAATTCGTGGCCCAGGTAGACTTCCTTGACCAGTTGATTGGCGAGGATGGTCTCGGCGTCGCCTTCGGCGATCAACTGGCCGTCGTTGACAATGTAGGCGGTCTCGCAGATATCCAGGGTCTCGCGCACGTTGTGATCGGTGATCAGCACGCCGATGCCCTTGGCCTTCAGGTGATGGATGATCTGCTTGATATCGCCCACCGAGATCGGGTCCACGCCGGCGAAGGGTTCGTCGAGCAGGATGAACTTCGGCTCGGTGGCCAGGGCGCGGGCGATCTCCACGCGGCGACGCTCGCCGCCGGACAGGCTCATGCCGAGGCTGTCGCGGATGTGGTTGATGTGGAATTCCTGCAGCAGGGCTTCCAGGGCGCTCTGGCGGCCGGCGCGGTCGAGATCCTTGCGGGTCTCGAGGATGGCCATGATGTTGTCGGCCACGCTCAGCTTGCGGAAGATCGAGGCTTCCTGCGGCAGGTAGCCGATGCCGGAGCGCGCGCGGCCGTGCATGGGCTGGTGACTGATGTCGTCGCTGTCGATCAGCACGCGGCCCTGATCGGCCTGGACAAGGCCGACGATCATGTAGAAGCAGGTGGTCTTGCCGGCGCCGTTGGGGCCGAGCAGGCCGACGATCTGGCCGCTGTCGATGGACAGGCTGACGTCGCGGACCACCTGGCGGCCCTTGTAGCTCTTGGCCAGGTGCTGGGCTTTGAGGGTCGCCATTACTGCGCCTGCTCCGGCTGGCCGTTCTTCTTGCGCGGCTGCAGGATCATGTCGATGCGCGGGCGCGGCACCGATACGCTGCTGCCCGTGGCGCGGCCGGCGTTGACGATCTGGCGCTGGGTGTCGTAGACGATCTTCTCGCCTTCGAAGGTGTTGCCCTGCTGGATCACCTTGGCCTGGTCGATCAGCACGATGCGCTCGTTGCTCGCGAAGTACTGGATGGTCTTGCCGTAGGCCTTGACGATGTCCTTGTCCACGGACGGCTTCTGCTCGTAGTAGGCCGGGTGGCCCACCGAGGTGAAGACTTCGATCTCGCCGTTGGCGTCCTGGGTGATGGTCACGGTGTCGCCGGTAATCTTCAGGGTGCCCTGGGTGATCACCACGCCGCCGCGGTAGACGGCCACACCTTGCTTGTCATCCAGTTCCGCGCTGTCCGCCTGGACCCGGATCGGCTGATCACGGTCGCTGGGCAGGGCCCAGGCGGCAGCGCTTCCCAGCGCGGCGCCCAGGCTGAGCAATAGGGGGAAGGTTTTAACGAACCTCATGCTGGCCTCTTACGTTGGACAGCAAGTCGATCTTGCCGTCGTTCATGTACGCTTTCATTCCCTGTGCCGTGGTCACCCCGTTGGCGGCCTCGATTCTAACGGCTTGCTGGGTCTGCGCATATTCTTCGTCGGGAAACACGGTGACCCGGCTGCTGGTGATCACGGTTGGGCGATTCTTGGCGTCAGTGCGGGCGATGCGCACGTTGTCGATCAGTTCGACCTGCTTGCCCTCCGGGGCGACCTCGCCCTTGTCGCTGCGCACGTGCCAGGGGTACTGGGTGCCGCGGTAGAGCTGCAGATCAGGCTTGTCGAGCAGGGTCACGTCGGTGGCCTTGATGTGCTCGACCTTGGCGGCAGTCATCTCGTAGCGCAGCTTGCCGTCTTCCTGGAACTGCCGGGTAGTGGCTCCGACCACGTAGAAGTCGATGGCGTTCTCGGCTTCGGCGGCGGCCTTCTTCTCCATGAAACTCTCGGGGCGGACGTTCCAGTAGCCCAGGGCGCCGACCAGAACGATCGCCACCAGGGCCGTGAGGTAGTTGCGCAGCTTGCCGTTCATGAGCGGTCCTAGAGGTAGGCGGCCTGGGCGGCTTCGAGCGTGCCCTGGCCGCGCATGATCAGTTCGCAGAACTCGCGGGCCGCGCCTTCGCCGCCCCGCGCGGCGGTCACGCCGTGGGCATGCTGGCGGACGAAAGCGTCGGCGCTGGCCACGGCCATGCCGAGGCCGACGCGGCGGATCACCGGCAGGTCGGGCAGGTCGTCGCCCAGGTAGGCGACCTGTTCGTAGCTCAGGCCCAGTACGCCGAGCAGTTCATCCAGTACCACCAGCTTGTCCTCGCGTCCCTGGTACAGGTGCTGGATGCCGAGGTTCTGCGCACGGCGCTCGACCACCGGGGTCTTGCGTCCGCTGATGATCGCGGTGCGCACGCCGGAGTTGATCAGCATCTTGATGCCGTGGCCGTCGAGGGTGTTGAAGGTCTTGAATTCGCTGCCGTCGGTGAGGAAGTAGAGACGACCGTCGGTGAGCACGCCATCGACGTCGAAGATGGCGAGGCGGATGGCCTTGGTGCGCTGCAGGAGATCGGCGGTCATCACAGTACTCCGGCGCGCAGCAGGTCGTGCATGTTGAGGGCGCCGACGGGGCGGTCCTCGTCGTCCACCACCACCAGCGAGTTGATCTTGTGGTCTTCCATGATTCTCAGGGCCTCGGCGGCGAGCATCTCGGCGCGGGCGATCTTCCCGTGGACGGTCATCACCTGGTCGATGCTCGCCTGGCGCACGTCGATGCCCTTGTCCAGGGTGCGGCGCAGGTCGCCGTCGGTGAAGATGCCGGCCAGCTTGCCGTCGGTCTCGACGATCACGGTCATGCCCAGGCCCTTGCGGGTCATTTCCAGCAGCGCCTCGCGCAGCGACGTACCGCGCGGCACCAGCGGCAGGCGCTCGCCGGCGTGCATCACGTTCTCCACCTTGAGCAGCAGGCGACGACCGAGGGCGCCGCCCGGATGGGAGAAGGCGAAGTCCTCGGCGGTAAAGCCGCGGGCCTCCAGCAGGGCGATGGCGAGGGCGTCGCCGAGTACCAGGGACACGGTGGTGGAGGAGGTCGGTGCCAGGTTCAGCGGGCAGGCTTCCTGGGGGACTCGGGCGTCGAGATTGACCTCGGCGGCCTTGGCCAGCGGCGATTCGGGATTGCCGGTCATGCTGATGAGCTGGATGCCCAGGCGCTTGATCAGCGGCAGCAGGGTGACGATCTCGGCGGTGGAGCCGGAGTTGGACAGGGCCAGGACCACGTCGTCGCGGGTGATCATGCCCATGTCGCCGTGGCTGGCCTCGGCGGGATGGACGAAGAAGGAGGGGGTGCCGGTGCTCGCCAGGGTGGCGGCGATCTTGTTGCCGATGTGGCCGGACTTGCCCATGCCGACCACGACCACCCGACCCTTGCAGGCCAGGAGCATTTCACAGGCGCGAACGAAGTCTGCATCGATGCGGCTGAGCAGGCTCTCCACGGCCTCGGCCTCGAGGCGGATGGTGCGCTGTGCGGACTGGATCAGATCGCTGGTCTGGTTCATGCGTTGTGATACTGGGCCTAAAAGGCGAGGAGTATAACGGTAAAGGCGATCGGGCTCACGTGGAGCGCTCCGCACTGAGCGTATGTTGTGACCAATTGTTATGAAAAAGTTGCAGTGCCTTGGGCTGCAATCATGCCGATGCTATATTCCGCGCCCTGTTCGGCCTGACCACGGCGCGAGGTGTCCCTGCCGTGGAAACCTGCGTCTGTCCATGGAGGGCCGCATCTCAAGGAGTTTGGATGAGCGCCGAGAATGCCTATGCCGTCGAGTTGAAGGGACTGACCTTCAAACGCGGCGCGCGCAACATCTTTGACAACGTCGATATCCGCATTCCCCGTGGCAAGGTCACCGGCATCATGGGGCCGTCCGGTTGCGGCAAGACCACCCTGCTGCGCCTGATCGCCGCTCAGCTCAAGCCCGCCAGCGGCGAAGTCTGGGTCAACGGGCAGAACCTGCCCGAACTCTCCCGCCCCGATCTGTTCGACATGCGCAAGCAGTTCGGCGTGCTGTTCCAGAGTGGTGCGCTGTTCACCGATCTCGACGTGTTCGAGAACGTCGCCTTCCCACTGCGCGTGCATACCCAGCTGTCCGACGAGATGATCCGCGACATCGTGCTGATGAAGCTGCAGGCCGTTGGCCTGCGCGGTGCGGTCGACCTCATGCCGGACGAGCTGTCCGGCGGCATGAAGCGCCGTGTGGCGCTGGCCCGGGCGATCGCGCTGGACCCGCAGATACTGATGTACGACGAGCCGTTCGTCGGTCAGGACCCCATCGCCATGGGCGTGCTGGTGCGCCTGATCCGCCTGCTCAACGACGCCCTCGGCATCACCAGCATCGTGGTGTCCCACGACCTGGCCGAGACCGCCAGCATCGCCGACTACATCTATGTGGTGGGCGATGCCCAGGTACTGGGGCAGGGCACGCCGGCGGAGCTGCGGAACTCGGATAACCCGCGTATCCAGCAGTTCATGAAGGGCATTCCCGATGGCCCGGTGCCGTTCCATTACCCGGCGCCGAATTATCTCGACGATCTGCTGGGGGCGCGCTGATGCGCAGGAAGTCTCTTCTCGAACGCATCGCGCTGCTCGGTCGCGCCGGTATCGACGTGGTCCAGGCCATGGGGCGCTCGACCCTGTTCCTGTTCGCCTCGCTGCTCGGTCGCGGCGGTCTGCGCAACGGCGGCCAGCTGCTGATTCGCCAGCTCTACTCGGTGGGCGTGCTGTCGCTGCCGATCATCGTGGTGGCCGGCCTGTTCATCGGCATGGTGCTGGCGCTGCAAGGCTACAACATCCTGACCAGCTATGGTTCCGAGCAGGCCGTGGGGCAGATGGTCGCCCTGACCCTGCTGCGCGAACTCGGCCCGGTGGTCACCGGCCTGCTGTTCGCCGGCCGTGCCGGTTCGGCGCTGACCGCCGAGATCGGCAACATGAAGTCCACCGAGCAGCTGTCCAGCCTGGAAATGATCGGCGTCGATCCGCTCAAGTACATCATCGCCCCGCGTCTGTGGGCCGGCTTCATCTCCATGCCGCTGCTGGCCGCGATCTTCAGTGTCGTCGGCATCTGGGGCGGCGCCATGGTTGCCGTCGACTGGCTGGGCGTATACGAAGGCTCGTTCTGGTCGAACATGCAGAACAGCGTGGAATTCGTCGATGACGTGCTCAACGGTGTGATCAAGAGCGTGGTGTTCGCCTTCGTGGTGACCTGGATCGCCGTGTTCCAGGGCTACGACTGCGAGCCGACCTCGGAAGGCATCAGTCGTGCCACGACCAAGACCGTGGTCTATGCCTCTCTGGCCGTGCTCGGACTCGACTTTATTCTGACCGCCCTGATGTTTGGAGATTTCTGATGCAAAGCCGCTCCCTGGAAATCGGCGTAGGCCTGTTCCTGCTGGCCGGACTGCTGGCGCTGCTGCTGCTCGCCCTGCGCGTGAGCGGGCTGTCGGCCACCGGCTCCAGCGATACCTACAAGTTGTATGCGAACTTCGACAACATCGCCGGTCTTACAGTCAGGGCCAAGGTGACCATGGCCGGTGTGACCATCGGCAAGGTGACCGCCGTCGATCTGGACCGCGACAGCTACACCGGTCGCGTGACCATGGAGATCGAGCAGCGGGTCGACAACCTGCCCGTGGACTCCACGGCCTCGATCCTCACCGCCGGCCTGCTGGGCGAGAAATACATCGGCATCAGCGTCGGTGGCGAGGAAGACCTGCTCAAGGACGGCAGCACCATCCACGACACCCAGTCGTCGCTGGTACTGGAAGACCTGATCGGCAAGTTCCTGATGAACTCGGTGAATAAGGAAAGCAAATGAGCATGTTCAAAATCCTGCGTCGCGGCCTGCTGGTCCTGCTGGCAAGCCTGCCCCTGGTGGCCTTCGCCGCTCCCGGCGCCTTCGATGTGGTCAAGGGCACCACCGACGAGCTGCTCGGTGACCTGCAGGCCAACAAGGCGGCCTACAAGCAGAACCCGGAGAAGTTCTACGACAGCCTGGAGCGCATCCTCGGGCCGGTGGTGGACAGCGAGGGCATCTCCCGCAGCATCATGACCGTCAAGTATTCGCGCAAGGCGAGCGACGCGCAGATCAAGCGCTTCGAGGAGAACTTCAAGCGTGGCCTGATGCAGTTCTACGGCAACGCCCTGCTCGAATACGACAACCAGGACATCCGCGTGCTGCCGGCCAAGGCCGATGGTGACGAGCGCGCCAGCGTGGGCATGGAAGTGAAGGACGCCAAGGGCGCCGTCTACCCGGTGTCATACACCATGGTGCGGATCGACGGCCAGTGGATGCTGCGCAACGTGATCATCAACGGCATCAACGTTGGCAAGCTGTTCCGCGACCAGTTCGCCGACAGCATGCAGCGCAACGGCAACGACCTCGACAAGACCATCGACGGCTGGGGCGCCGTGGTGGCCAAAGCCAAGGAAAGCGCCGAAGGCCAGCAGGCGGGCGGTCAATGAGCGAAACCGCCATCCGCCAGGGCGCGGGCGGCGAGCTGCTGCTCTCCGGCGTGCTCGACTACCGCAGCGGCCCGGCCCTGCGTGAGCAGGGGCGCGAGCTGATCCGCTCGGCCCCGGCCGCCGAACTGGTGGTCGACTGCTCGTCGGTGGAGAAATCCAGCAGCGTCGGTCTGTCGCTGCTGCTGGCCTTCATGCGTGACGCCAAGGCGGCTGGCAAGAAGCTGAGCGTGCGCGGACTGCCGCAGGACATGCAGGGCATCGCCCGGGTATCCGGCCTGCACGAGCTGCTCGGCCTGCCGGCCTGACCCGCCAAGCAGCCCTCCGTCTGCCGGGCTTCGCAGGCGGGGGGCTTTTTTGTATGATTGCCGACCCGCGAGCCCAGGCCCGCCACCGAATCCTTTTGCGCCATCGAGGTCGAGCATGCAGGCCGTAGAAGTTAAGAACCTCCTGGAGGCCAAGCTGCCCAACACCCTCGTCGAGGTGGAAGGCGAAGGCTGCAACTTCCAGTTGAACCTGATCAGCGACGAGCTGGCCGCGCTCAGCCCGGTCAAGCGCCAGCAACAGATCTACGCCCATCTCAACGCATGGATCGCCGATGGCAGTATCCACGCCGTCACCATGAAATTCTTCAGCCAGGCCGCCTGGGCCGAGCGTTCTTGAGCCCCGAGACCCGAATGGACAAACTGATCATCACCGGCGGTATCCGCCTCGACGGCGAAATCCGCATTTCCGGCGCGAAAAACTCCGCGCTGCCGATTCTCGCCGCCACCCTGCTGGCCGACACCCCGGTCACCGTGTGCAACCTGCCGCACCTGCACGACATCACCACCATGATCGAGCTGTTCGGCCGCATGGGCGTGCAGCCGATCATCGACGAGAAGCTCAGCGTCGAAGTCGACGCCAGCAGCATCAAGACCCTGGTCGCGCCCTATGAGCTGGTGAAGACCATGCGCGCGTCGATCCTGGTGCTCGGCCCGATGGTCGCCCGCTTCGGCGAGGCCGAGGTGGCCCTGCCCGGTGGCTGCGCCATCGGTTCGCGTCCGGTCGACCTGCACATCCGCGGTCTCGAGGCCATGGGTGCCGAGATTCTCGTCGAAGGCGGCTACATCAAGGCCAAGGCTCCGGCCGGTGGCCTGCGCGGCGCGCACTTCTTCTTCGACATCGTCAGCGTGACCGGCACCGAGAACATCATGATGGCCGCCTCCCTGGCCAAGGGTCGCACCGTGCTGGAGAACGCCGCACGCGAACCGGAAGTGGTCGACCTGGCCAACTTCATCAACGCCATGGGCGGCAGGGTCAGTGGTGCCGGTACCGACACCATCGTCATCGACGGCGTGGACCGCCTGGGCGGCGGTCGCTACAGCGTCATGCCCGACCGCATCGAAACCGGCACCTACCTGGTGGCGGCCGCCGCCACCGGCGGTCGGGTCAAGCTGAAGGACACCGACCCGACCATCCTCGAGGCCGTGCTGGCCAAGCTGCAGGAAGCGGGCGCCGAGATCACCACCGGCAAGGACTGGATTGAGCTGGACATGAAGGGCAAGCGGCCGAAAGCCGTCAACGTGCGTACCGCGCCGTACCCGGCCTTCCCGACCGACATGCAGGCCCAGTTCATTTCCCTCAACGCCATCGCCGAGGGCACTGGCACCGTCATCGAGACCGTGTTCGAGAACCGCTTCATGCACGTCTACGAGATGAATCGCATGGGCGCGCAGATCCTGGTCGAGGGCAACACCGCCATCGTCACCGGCGTGCCGGCGCTCAAGGGCGCTCCGGTCATGGCCACCGACCTGCGTGCTTCCGCCAGCCTGGTGATCGCCGCGCTGGTGGCCGAGGGCGAAACCCTGATCGACCGCATCTACCACATCGATCGTGGTTATGAGTGCATCGAGGAAAAACTGCAGTTGCTCGGCGCCAAGATACGCCGCGTGCCGGGCTAGTAAGGGCATTTCATGCTGACCATCGCGCTGTCCAAGGGCCGCATTCTCGACGACACCCTGCCGCTGCTCGCCGCGGCAGGCATCGAGCCGACCGAGAATCCGGAAAAGAGCCGCAAGCTGATCATCCCCACCACCCAGGATGATGTGCAGCTGCTGATCGTGCGCGCCACCGACGTGCCGACCTACGTCGAGCACGGTGCCGCCGACCTCGGTGTGGCCGGCAAGGACGTGCTGATGGAGTACGGTGGCCAGGGCCTGTACGAGCCGCTGGATCTGCAGATCGCCAACTGCAAGCTGATGACCGCCGGCAAGGTCGGTGCGCCGGAGCCGAAAGGCCGCCTGCGCGTCGCCACCAAGTTCGTCAACGTGGCCAAGCGTTACTACGCCGAACAGGGCCGCCAGGTCGACGTGATCAAGCTGTACGGTTCCATGGAGCTGGCCCCGCTGGTTGGCCTGGCCGACAAAATCATCGACGTGGTCGACACCGGCAACACCCTGCGTGCCAACGGTCTGGAGCCCCAGGAGCTGATCGCCCACGTCAGCTCGCGCCTGATCGTCAACAAGGCCTCGATGAAGATGCAGCATGGCCGCATCCAGGCGCTGATCGAGACCCTGCGCGACGCGGTCGACCACCGAAGCTGATACCTCCAGTGCGGCTCTGCGCCGCACGCGCCTATCCGTGTCATAGCCAGAATTCTCAGGTGCCCGCACGGGGCGGCTGGTACTCTACGGGCGCCTGAGCAATAGCCAATCAAGAGGCCCGCTATGACCGCTCCTACCGCCATCCGCCGACTCAATGCCGCTGACCAGGACTTCACGCGACACCTGGATCATCTGCTGAGCTGGGAAAGCGTGTCGGACGACGCGGTCAATCAGCGCGTGCTGGACATCATCGCCGCTGTTCGCGCGCGCGGTGACGCCGCCCTGGTCGAGTTCACCGAGAAGTTCGATGGTCTGGAAGTCGCTTCCATGGCCGACCTGATCCTGCCGCGCGAGCGCCTGGAGCTGGCCCTGACCCGCATAAGTCCCGAGCAGCGTGCCGCCCTGGAGAAGGCCGCCGAGCGCGTGCGCCTCTACCACGAGCGGCAGAAGCAGGACTCCTGGACCTACACCGAGGCCGACGGCACGGTGCTGGGGCAGAAGGTCACCCCGCTGGACCGCGCCGGCCTGTACGTGCCGGGCGGCAAGGCATCGTACCCGTCTTCGGTGCTGATGAACGCGATTCCGGCCAAGGTCGCCGGCGTGCCGGAAGTGGTGATGGTGGTGCCGACCCCGCGTGGCGAGATCAACGAGATCGTCCTGGCCGCCGCCGCCATCGCCGGCGTCGACCGCGTGTTCACCATCGGTGGTGCCCAGGCCGTGGCCGCGCTGGCCTACGGCACCGAGAGCGTACCGCCGGTGGACAAGATCGTCGGCCCCGGCAACATCTATGTGGCCACCGCCAAGCGCCATGTGTTCGGCAAGGTCGGCATCGACATGATCGCTGGCCCGTCCGAGATCCTCGTAGTCTGCGACGGCCAGACCGACCCGGACTGGATCGCCATGGACCTATTCTCCCAGGCCGAGCACGACGAGGACGCCCAGTCCATCCTGGTCAGCCCCGATGCTGCCTTCCTCGACCGCGTGGCCGAGAGCATCGCCAGGCTGCTGCCGACCCTGGAGCGCGAGACCATCGCCCGCACCTCCATGGAGGGGCGCGGCGCGCTGATCCAGGTCGCCGACATGGCCCAGGCCATCGAAGTCGCCAACCGCATCGCGCCGGAGCACCTGGAACTGTCGGTGGAGAGCCCCGAGCAGTACCTGCCGCAAATCCGTCATGCCGGCGCCATCTTCATGGGACGCTACACGGCCGAGGCTCTGGGCGACTACTGCGCCGGCCCCAACCACGTGCTGCCGACTTCCGGCACCGCGCGCTTCTCCTCGCCGCTGGGCGTGTACGACTTCCAGAAGCGCTCGTCGATCATCCATTGCTCGGCCGATGGCGCGTCCGAGCTGGGCAAGGTCGCGTCCGTGCTGGCCCGTGGCGAGTCGCTGACTGCCCATGCGCGTAGCGCCGAGTACCGCATCAAACCGTAAGGCCAACCCGAACCTTGTGTAGGAGCGAGCTCTGCTCGCGAAGCTTTTAAGCGAGCCATTCGCGAGCAGAGCTTGCTCCTACGAAAAGCAACACGAACCAATTCGAGGAGAGAAGGGCAGATGAGCAAATTCTGGAGCCCCTTCGTCAAGGACCTGGTCCCCTACGTGCCGGGCGAGCAGCCGAAACTGACCAAACTGGTCAAGCTGAACACCAACGAGAACCCCTACGGCCCATCGCCCAAGGCGGTGGCTGCCATGCAGGCCGAGCTGGGCGACAGCCTGCGCCTGTACCCGGACCCGAACAGCGACCGCCTCAAGCAGGCGGTGGCCGACTACTACGGTGTGAGCACCGCCCAGGTATTCGTCGGCAACGGCTCCGATGAGGTGCTGGCGCACGCCTTCCACGGCCTGTTCCAGAACGGCCGGCCGCTGCTGTTCCCCGACGTGACCTACAGCTTCTACCCGGTCTACTGCGGCCTGTACGGTATTCCCTATGAGGCGCTGGCGCTGGACGAGCAGTTCCAGATTCGCGTCGAGGATTACGCGCGGCCCAACGGCGGCATCATCTTCCCCAACCCCAACGCGCCGACCGGCTGCCTGCTGCCGCTGGAGGCCGTCGAGCGGATGCTCCAGTCCAGCCCGGACAGCGTGGTGGTGGTGGATGAGGCGTACATCGACTTCGGCGGCGAGACGGCGATCAAGCTGGTGGGCCGCTACCCGAACCTGCTGGTGACCCAGACCCTGTCCAAGTCGCGTTCCCTGGCGGGCCTGCGGGTCGGCATCGCGGTCGGCCACCCGGACCTGATCGAGGCGCTGGAGCGGGTGAAGAACAGCTTCAACTCCTACCCGCTGGATCGCATGGCCATCGTCGGCGCGGCGGCGGCCTTCGAGGACGAGGCCTACTTCCGCGAGACCTGCCAGAAGGTGATCGACAGCCGCGAGCAGCTGGTCGCCTCGCTCGCCGGACTGGGCTTCGAGGTGCTGCCGTCGGCGGCCAACTTCGTCTTCGCCCGCCACCCGCAGAAGGATGCCGGCGAGCTGGCCGCGGCGCTGCGCGAGCACGGCGTGATCGTGCGCCACTTCAAGCAGCAGCGTATTGCCCAGTTCCTGCGCATCACCATCGGCAACCCGGAGCAGAACCAGGCGCTGCTGGATGCGCTGGGGCAGATTCTGTAACGACCGCTGCAACGAAAAAGGCGCCCCGCGGGGCGCCTTTTTTCATGGCCATGCACACGTTGTTACGTGTTGCGCGGGCAAGCCCCTCTGTCTGAACACTGCAGTTGCCTGTCCTTGGATCCCCGCCTTCGCGGGGATGACGAGGTAGGGGGAATCTTCCGAAACCGTCATCCCCGCGCAGGCGGGGATCCAGAAGGGGTCAGGGCACTACAACAACTAACGAGGACATAGCCTTTTTCATGGCCGCTTCTCAGGGTTGTTGCGGCTGCTGCACCTCGGCCGAGGCCGGCGGGCGCACGCCGATCTCGGCGGTCAGCTTCAGGGTTTCGCCGCCGCGCAGCACCTCGATATTCACCTTCTCGCCGGGCTGGGTGCGCGCCACCTGGTTCATCGAGCGGCGACCGTCTACCGCCGCCTCGTCGCCGATCTTGAGGATCAGGTCGCCCGGCTGCAGGCCGGCCTTCTGTGCCGGACCGCCGCGGTAGATGCCGGCGACCAGGATGCCGGCGCGCCCCTGCAGGCCGAAGGATTCGGCCAGCTCCGGGGTCAGCGGTTGTACCTCGATGCCCAGCCAGCCGCGGATCACCTGGCCCTGCTCGATGATCGCCTTCATCACGTCGCGGGCCAGCTTGACCGGGATGGCGAAGCCGATGCCCTGGGAGCCGCCGGACTTGGAGAAGATCGCGGTGTTGATGCCGATCAGGTTGCCGTGGGCGTCCACCAGCGCGCCGCCGGAGTTGCCGGGGTTGATCGCCGCGTCGGTCTGGATGAAGTCCTCGTAGGTGTTGAGGCCCAGCTGGTTGCGTCCGGTGGCGCTGATGATGCCCATGGTCACGGTCTGGCCGACGCCGAAGGGGTTGCCGATGGCCAGGGTGACGTCGCCGATCTGGATCTGGTCGGAGCGGCCGAGGGTGATGGCCGGCAGGTTCTTCAGGTCGATCTTGAGCACCGCCAGGTCGGTCTCGGGGTCGCTGCCGATCAGGCGGGCCAGGGTCTCGCGGCCGTCCTTGAGCGCCACCACGATCTGGTCCGCATCCGCCACCACGTGGTTGTTGGTCAGCAGGTAGCCTTCCGGGCTCATGATCACGGCCGAGCCCAGGCTCGACTCCATGCGCCGCTGGCGGGGCAGGTTGTCGCCGAAGAAACGGCGGAACACCGGGTCGTCCAGCAGCGGATGGCTGGACTTGCTGACCATCTTGGTGGTGTACAGGTTGGCCACGGAGGGCGCCGCGCGGCTCACCGCGTCGGCATAGGAGACCGGGCCTTCCTGGGCGATGCCGTAGCGCGGCGCCTGCTGCAGATGCACCTCGTTGCCGGGCATGCCGACCCACTGCGGGTAGCGCTGGATCAGCAGCAACGCCAGCAACAGGCCGGCCACGAGAGGCCAGCCGAGAAAACGCAATGCCTTGAGCATCGGAAGAAAGGTCCTGTTGGAAGAGGCCGCCGCGGTTGCGGGCATTGTCCTGCGAGTGGGGCGCAGGCGTGCCCGGGCGGGCCTGATAGCGACGGCATTATAAGGGGGCTTTCGGCAAATACGAGGGGGCAGCCGCACTCTCCGACCAAGTCTCGGGTGCGCTGGAGCGGGGCGGGGAAAGCCCGTCGAAGGGCGTAGGGTCAGATGTCGATCACGGCCCTGGGATTCCTGATGCGAACCCGTTCGGCGAGCAGTTCGGCCAGGCTGCGGTCGTCCAGGCCGGCGGGCATGCGGTAGTGCTGCAGGGCGATGGCATGGCCGCTGTGCCCGCCTTTCAGCCGGAGCTGCCGGTCGTGCGCGCCATAGCGGCGATAGAGCACGAGGGCGATGTCATGGTAGGCGAGCGACTGGCCGGGCCAGGCGATGCCGTCCGCGTCGATGCGGATGACTTCCCGTCGCAGGCGCCGCTCGGCCAGGGGATACCAGAGCAGCCCGGCCAGGGCATAGAGCAGCAGCGCAATGGCGCACATTGCCAGCCAGCCATTGTCCAACCACAGGAGCGCACCGCCGAGCAGGCCCGCGACGAAGCTCCTCGCCATGCTGCGGGCGATTATTCCGGGCGGTACCTGCGACGGCTCGAGGATGATCGGTGGCATGGCCTTCCAGTTCAGCGGGGAAAGGCCGGAGTATCGTTCTTCCATATATTGTTAGTCAATTTCAGCCATACGACACCGATCAGGCCGCTCCCTACACTCTGCGCATCAATGAGAAGAGTAGGTCATGAGCGCTTTCGGCAGAACCTTGCGTAGAGCCCGCCTTGCGGCCGGCCTGACCCAGGAGCAACTGGGCTTCGAGGTCGGCGTGACCAAGGCCTCGGTCTCCGCGTGGGAGAACAGCCGCGAAACGCCGAGCTTCGCCGTGCTGCTGCTCCTGCGCCAGGTGCTGAAGATATCCCTGGACGTGCTGGTCGATGGCTGGCCCGAAGAGGCGCCCAACCTGCAGGAAGACACTTCCAACTACCTGGCCGACCCGCGGCGCATCCGCAGCGAGCGGGAATTCGACCTGCTGCAGCGCTTCCGCACCATGAGCGGCCGCCGGCAGGAGGCCTTTCTCGAGATCATGCGGCCTTCCGAGTAGACTCCCGCTGCCAGGCTGCGCCCTCGCGCAGCCGGACCGTTATAGAGAGGAGACGACCTTGGCCATTGCCCTGACCACCCTGGTGGAGGAAGCCGACCGTTTCCTCGGCGCCGCGCGTATCAGCGACTACTGCCCCAACGGCCTGCAGGTCGAGGGCAGGCCGCAGGTGCGCCGTATCGTCAGTGGCGTCACCGCCAGCCAGGCATTGCTGGATGCGGCGGTGGAGGCGGAGGCCGATGTGGTGCTGGTCCACCATGGCTATTTCTGGAAGGGCGAGAACGCCTGCATCACCGGCATGAAGCGCCGCCGCCTGCAGACCCTGCTCGGCAACGACATCAGCCTGCTCGCCTACCACCTGCCGCTGGACCTGCATCCCGAGGTCGGCAACAACGTGCAACTGGCCCGCCAGCTCGACATTACCGTGGAAGGCCCGCTCGATCCGGACAATCCCAGGGTGGTCGGTCTGCTCGGCTCGCTGGCCGAACCGCTGTCGCCGCGCGACTTCGCCCGCCGTGTGCAGGACGTGCTGGGGCGCGAGCCGCTGCTGGTGGAAGGGCCGGGCATGGTGCGCCGCATCGGCTGGTGCACCGGCGGCGGCCAGGGCTACATCGACGATGCCATTGCCGCCGGGGTCGACCTGTTCCTCACCGGCGAGGCCTCGGAGCAGACCTTCCACAGCGCCCGGGAGAACGGCATCAGCTTCGTCGCCGCCGGCCACCACGCCACCGAGCGCTACGGTGTGCAGGCGCTGGGCGATCATCTGGCGCGGCGCTTCGCCCTCGAGCACCTGTTCATCGACTGTCCGAATCCGGTTTGAAAGGCTGCCTGGCCTCGCTGGAAAGTCCCTGATTTTCGGGCATAAAACTAGATCGTTTAGTTCTAAGTGGGCGCCTGAATAGAAGAGGGCGCTGTGCTAGAGTGCGCGCTCGTCCACGGCCCGCCGGCCGTCCATCCCAGACCGTGATAAGCCATGCTCGACAAACTGACGCACCTGAAACAGCTCGAGGCGGAAAGCATCCACATCATTCGTGAGGTGGCCGCCGAGTTCGACAACCCGGTGATGCTGTACTCCATCGGCAAAGATTCCGCGGTTATGCTGCACCTGGCCCGCAAGGCCTTCTTCCCTGGCAAGCTGCCGTTCCCGGTGATGCATGTCGACACCCGCTGGAAGTTCCAGGAGATGTACAGCTTCCGCGACAAGATGGTCGCGGAGATGGGGCTGGACCTGATCACCCACGTCAACCCGGACGGCGTCGCCCAGGGCATCAACCCCTTCACCCACGGCAGCGCCAAGCACACCGACATCATGAAGACCGAGGGCCTCAAGCAGGCGCTCGACAAGTACGGCTTCGACGCAGCCTTCGGTGGCGCCCGCCGCGACGAGGAGAAGTCCCGCGCCAAGGAGCGCGTGTACTCGTTCCGCGACAGCAAGCACCGCTGGGACCCGAAGAACCAGCGCCCCGAGCTGTGGAACGTGTACAACGGCAAGGTCAAGAAGGGCGAGTCGATCCGCGTGTTCCCGCTCTCCAACTGGACCGAGCTGGACATCTGGCAGTACATCTATCTGGAGCAGATTCCGATCGTTCCGCTGTACTTCGCCGCCGAACGCGACGTGATCGAGAAGAACGGCACCCTGATCATGATCGACGACGAGCGCATCCTCGAACACCTGTCGGACGAGGAGAAGGCCCGCATCCAGAAGAAGATGGTGCGTTTCCGCACCCTCGGCTGCTACCCGCTGACCGGCGCAGTGGAGTCGGAGGCGACCAGCCTGACCGACATCATCCAGGAAATGCTCCTGACCCGTACTTCCGAACGCCAGGGCCGTGTGATCGATCACGACGGCGCCGGTTCGATGGAAGAGAAGAAACGTCAGGGCTATTTCTAAGGATTCCGCACCATGAGTCATCAATCCGATCTGATCAGCCAGGACATCGTTGCGTACCTGGCCCAGCACGAGCGCAAGGAACTGCTGCGCTTCCTCACCTGCGGCAACGTCGACGACGGCAAGAGCACCCTGATCGGGCGCCTGCTGCACGACTCCAAGATGATCTACGAAGACCATCTGGAAGCCATCACCAAGGACTCCAAGAAGGTCGGCACCACGGGCGACGAGGTCGACCTGGCGCTGCTGGTGGACGGCCTGCAGGCCGAGCGCGAGCAGGGCATCACCATCGACGTGGCCTACCGCTACTTCAGCACCGCCAAGCGCAAGTTCATCATCGCCGACACCCCCGGCCATGAGCAGTACACCCGCAACATGGCCACCGGCGCCTCCACCTGCGACCTGGCCATCATCCTGATCGACGCCCGCTACGGCGTGCAGACCCAGACCCGGCGCCACAGCTTTATCGCCTCCTTGCTCGGGATCAAGCACATCGTCGTCGCCATCAATAAGATGGACCTCAAGGGCTTCGACCAGGGCGTGTTCGAGCAGATCAAGGCCGACTACCTGCAGTTCGCCGAGAAGATCAACCTGAAGACCAGTTCGCTGCACTTCGTGCCGATGTCGGCGCTGAAGGGCGACAACGTGGTCAACAAGTCCGAGCGCTCGCCCTGGTACCAGGGCCAGTCGCTGATGGAAATCCTCGAGACCGTCGAGGTTTCCGGCGACCGCAACCTCAACGACATGCGCTTCCCGGTGCAGTACGTCAATCGCCCGAACCTGAACTTCCGCGGCTTCGCCGGTACCCTGGCCAGCGGCATCGTGCGCAAGGGCGACGAAGTGGTCGCGCTGCCGTCCGGCAAGGGCAGCAAGGTCAAGTCCATCGTCACCTACGAAGGTGAGCTGGAGCAGGCTGGCCCGGGCCAGGCCATCACCCTGACCCTGGAAGACGAGATCGACGTGTCGCGTGGCGACATGCTCGTGCATGCCGACAACCTTCCGCTGGTCGCCGATGGCTTCGAGGCGATGCTGGTGTGGATGGCCGAGGAGCCGATGCTCCCCGGCAAGAAGTACGACATCAAGCGCGCCACCAGCTACGTGCCGGGCTCGATCCCCAGCATCAGCCACAAGGTCGATGTGAACACGCTGGAGGAGACCGCCGCGAGCAGCCTGCAGCTGAACGAGATCGCCCGGGTCAAGGTCGCCCTCGACGCGCCCATCGCCCTCGACGGCTACGGACAGAACCGCACCACCGGTGCCTTCATCGTCATCGACCGCCTGACCAACGGCACCGTCGGCGCCGGCATGATCATCGCCGCGCCGCAGGCTGGCCAGGGCGGCGGCCACCACGGCAAGCTGGCCCACGTCTCCACCGAAGAGCGCGCCGCGCGCTTCGGCCAGCAACCGGCCACCGTGCTGTTCAGCGGCCTGTCCGGCGCCGGCAAGAGCACCCTGGCCTATGCCGTGGAGCGCAAGCTATTCGACATGGGCCGTGCGGTCTACGTCCTCGACGGCCAGAACCTGCGCCACGACCTGAACAAGGGCCTGCCGCAGGATCGCGCCGGGCGCACCGAGAACTGGCGCCGCGCCGCCCATGTCGCCCGCCAGTTCAACGAGGCCGGCCTGCTGACCCTGGCCGCCTTCGTCGCCCCGGATGCTGAAGGCCGCGAGCAGGCCAGGGCGCTGATCGGCGAGGATCGCCTGATCACTGTGTACGTCCAGGCTTCGCCGGCGGCGTGCCGCGAGCGCGACCCGCAGGGGCTGTACGCCGCCGCTGGCGACAACATCCCGGGCGAGTCCTTCCCCTACGACGTGCCGCTGAACGCCGATCTGGTGATCGACACCCAGTCGGTCTCGGTGGAAGAGGGCGTCAGGCAGGTGCTGGATCTACTGCGTTCGCGCGGGGCGATCTGAGCCCCATACGAAAAGCCCCGCACCAGGCGGGGCTTTTCCGTAGGGTGCGCCGTGTGCACCGGTATTCCGCTCGCAGTGCGTGTAGCGCACCCTTTACCAACATCCAATAAAAAGCCCCGCACTGGCGGGGCTTTTTATTGGCTATGTACACGCTAGTTGTTGCACAGCTTGTGGGAGCGGATTTATCCGCGAATTTCGTGACCAATCGGAATGCCGCCCAGCCGTTCCCACAAGAGCAGAGTTGCGTCACCAACACGTAACGGGGGCATAGCCTTTTTTATTGAGCTGGATTCAGCGCTTGAGGCCGAAGGTTTCGTCCAGGGTGCCGGGGCTGTCCGGGTCCTTGGTCGCGTAGTCCTTGGGCGCTTCGGTGCTTTTCGGCGGGGTCAGGCGTTCGCGCGAGGCCTTGTTTTCCTCGGTGCTCAGGGCGGCCAGCAGGCGCTGGCGGGTCAGTTCGTCGGCGGCCAGGCGGCTGGCGCCGAGGGACAGGTGCTCCTGCACGTCCTGGTAGCTCTGGGTGAGCTTCTTCACCAGGCTGGCGGTGGTGTTGAAATGGGTGACCACTTCGCTCTGGTAGCTGTCGAAGCGCTGCTGCAGTTCGTCCAGCTGGCGCTGGGTGCGGCCGGGTGCGGTGTTGGGCAGCAGGCGCGCCGCCAGGAAGCCGACAGCGACGCCGACCAGCAGGGCGATGGCGGGCAGCAGCCAGGGGGTGAGCGATTGTTCCACGAGTCCTTCCTCTGAAAGCGGCTTTGCTTTACGGTAGCGGCTCTCGCCGACACTGTATACCGCGGCAAAGCCCTGTTGTGCGATGTGCCTAACCAAGACGTGTCGACCCTGCCCGGGGTCACGGAGTTCCTGCTGTTGATCCGCGAAAACCCTCTGCAGCTCGACGGTCCCTGCGGCCCGCTCGAGGCCCTGTTCTGTGAAGTGCCGGACGCCCGCGGCGTCGCCCTGATCTGCCATCCCAATCCGGTCCAGGGCGGCACCATGCTCAACAAGGTGGTCTCCACCCTGCAGCGCGCGGTGCGCGACATGGGCCATCACACCCTGCGCTTCAACTACCGCGGCGTCGGCGCCAGCGCCGGCAGCCACGACATGGGCACGGGCGAGGTGGATGACGCCGAGGCGGTCGCGCACTGGCTGCGCGAGCAGTACCCGCAGCTGCCATTGACACTGCTCGGGTTCTCCTTCGGCGGCTTCGTCGCCGGTGCCCTGGCCGGCCGCCTGGAGGACCAGGGCGTGGTGATTCCCCGCCTGTTCATGGTCGCCCCCGCCGTGCACCGCCTGCAGGCGCCCGAGCATTTGCCCCGGAGTGGCGCGCTGGTCGTGATCCAGCCGGAGCAGGACGAGGTGGTCGAGCCCGAGTCCGTCTACGCCTGGTCGGCGGACCTTCCCCGTGCCCATGAGCTGCTGAAGGTGGCAGAATGCGGCCACTTTTTTCATGGCAAGTTGCCCGAACTGAAAGAGCTCGTGCAGCCGCGCCTCCAATAAGTCGAAGCGAATTCCAGATGACCACCCGAATCCTCACCGGCATCACCACCACCGGCACCCCGCACCTGGGTAACTACGCCGGCGCCATCCGCCCGGCCATCGTCGCCAGCCGCGCAGCCGACGCCGACTCCTTCTATTTCCTCGCCGACTACCACGCGCTGATCAAGTGCGACGAGCCGGCGCGCATCCAGCGTTCGCGCCTGGAGATTGCCGCCACTTGGCTGGCCTGCGGTCTGGACGTGAACAAGGCGACCTTCTATCGCCAGTCCGACATCCCTGAGATTCCC
Organism: Pseudomonas sp. GD04015; assembly: GCF_029837675.1. Classification (NCBI taxonomy): domain Bacteria; kingdom Pseudomonadati; phylum Pseudomonadota; class Gammaproteobacteria; order Pseudomonadales; family Pseudomonadaceae; genus Pseudomonas; species Pseudomonas sp. GD04015. Next base: position 29,248 of record NZ_JAOEEE010000048.1, read on the forward strand.
GAGCTGTGCTGGCTGCTCACCTGCGTCGCCGGCAAGGGCCTGCTCAACCGCGCCCACGCCTACAAGGCCTCGGTGGACAAGAACGTCGAACAGGGCGAAGACCCGGATGCCGGAGTGACCATGGGCCTGTTCAGCTACCCGGTGCTGATGGCGGCGGACATCCTGATGTTCAACGCGCACAAGGTGCCGGTCGGCCGCGACCAGATCCAGCATGTGGAGATGGCCCGTGACATCGGCCAGCGCTTCAACCACCTGTTCGGCGCCGGCAAGGAGCTGTTCACCCTGCCCGAGGCGGTGATCGAGGAAGAAGTGGCGACCCTGCCCGGCCTCGACGGCCGCAAGATGAGCAAGAGCTACGACAACACCATCCCGCTGTTCGGCAGCGCCAAGCAGCTGAAGGAGGCGATCGCCCGCATCGTCACCGACTCCAGGCTGCCGGGCGAGCCCAAGGATGCCGACGGCTCGCACCTGTTCACCCTCTACCAGGCCTTCGCCACCCAGGCCCAGCAGGCCGAGTTCCGCGCCGAACTGGAAGGCGGCCTGGCCTGGGGCGAGGCGAAGAACCGCCTGTTCCAGCTGCTCGACGCCGAGCTGGGCGAGGCCCGCGAGCGTTACCACGCGCTGATCGCCAAGCCGGCCGACCTGGAGGACATTCTCCTGGCCGGCGCCGCCAAGGCGCGCCGGATCGCCACGCCGTTCCTCGGCGAGCTGCGCGAGGCGGTGGGCCTGCGCTCGTTCCGCGAGCAGGTGCAGGTGGCAGGCGAGAAGAAGAAGGCGACCAAGAGCGCGCGCTTCGTCAGCTTCCGCGACGACGACGGCAGTTTCCGCTTCCGCCTGCTGGACGCCGCCGGCGAGCAGCTGCTGTTGTCCAGGTCGTTCGCCGACGGCAAGGCGGCGGGCCAGGCCAGCAAGCGCCTGCAGTCCGGCGAGGCGCTGGATGTGCGCGCCCAGGGCGAGATCTTCTCCGTGTGGCTGGACGACGAGCCGGTCGGCGAGAGTCCGGCCTTCGCCGATGCTACTGCGCTGGATGACGCCATCGTCCGCCTGCGCGAGGCGCTCGCCCCGCAGGAGTGAGGCCACGGCGTGATTGCCAAGCAACGGGGCCGTCGCTAAAGTGACCGCCCCGTTTTTGTTACCGAAGTTCCCAGCATGACTCCTCTTGAGCGTTATCAGGCCGATCTGAAGCGGCCGGACTTCTTTCACGACGCCGCGCAGGAAAACGCCGTGCGCCACCTGCAGCGCCTGTACGACGATCTCGTGGCGGACTCGCAGGCGTCCTCCGGGCTGCTCGGCAAGCTGTTCGGCAAGAAGCGCCAGGGACCGGTCAAGGGCATCTACTTCTGGGGCGGTGTCGGCCGCGGCAAGACCTATCTGGTCGACACCTTCTTCGATGCGCTGCCCTTCGAACAGAAGATGCGCACCCACTTCCACCGCTTCATGAAGCGCGTGCACGAGGAGATGAAGACCCTCAAGGGCGAGCGCAACCCGCTGACCATCATCGGCAAGCGTTTCGCCGACGAGGCGCGGGTGATCTGCTTCGACGAGTTCTTCGTCTCCGACATCACCGACGCGATGATCCTCGCCACCCTGCTGGAAGAGCTGTTCAAGAATGGCGTGAGCCTGGTGGCCACCTCCAACATCGTGCCGGACGGCCTGTACAAGGACGGCCTGCAGCGCTCGCGCTTCCTGCCGGCCATCGCCCTGGTCAAGGAATACACCGAGGTGGTCAACGTCGACAGCGGCGTGGACTACCGCCTGCGTGCCCTGGAGCAGGCCGAACTGTTCCACTGGCCGCTGGATGCCGAGGCCGAGACCAGTCTCAAGCAGAGCTTCCAGAGCCTGCTGCCGGATTGCACCCACGCGATGGAGAACGAGGCGCTGATCATCGAGAACCGCGCCATCAATGCCGTGCGCGTCTGTGAGGACGTGGCCTGGTTCGAGTTCCGCGAGCTGTGCGACGGCCCGCGCAGCCAGAACGACTACATCGAGCTGGGCAAGATCTTCCATGCGGTGATCCTGGCCAACGTCGAGCAGATGGGCGTGGCCAAGGACGACATGGCGCGGCGTTTCATCAACCTGGTGGACGAGTTCTACGACCGCAACGTCAAGCTGATCATCTCGGCCGAGGTGGAGCTGAAGGACCTGTACAGCGGTGGGCGCCTGAACTTCGAGTTCCAGCGCACCCTCAGCCGCCTGCTGGAGATGCAATCGCACGAGTTCCTGTCGCGCCCGCAC
>NZ_JAOEEE010000049.1:0-30546 GCF_029837675.1 Pseudomonas sp. GD04015
CGCGGCGCACCCTACCGAGGGTTGGGATCAGGTGCGGAACACGCCCAGCCCGCCCTTCAGCGCGCGGGCGGTGTCGCCCAGCTCGGCAGCGGAGCGGTTGATCGCGTCGACGTCCTGGCGGGTGTGTTCGAAGGCATCGCGCATGCCGCCGAGGCGGCCGGACATGTCGGCCACGGCGTGCTGGATTTCCTCGCTGCTGGCCAGGGCCTGGTCCACCGTGGTGCTGACCTGGCCCATCTGCCGCACCAGCGCATCGAGCGCCTCCAGGGCCTCGTCGGCGTCGCCGGCCAGGGCCCGCGAGCGCTCGGCGGTGCTGCCCATGCGCTGGGCGATCTGGCGGATGGAACCGGTTACCTTGTCGATCACCTGATGGGCGTCGCCCAGCACCGTCTGGGTCTGGCCGGCCAGCTTGCGCACCTCGTCGGCGACCACGGCGAAGCCGCGCCCCGCCTCGCCGGCACGGGCCGCCTCGATGGCCGCGTTGAGGGCCAGCAGATTGGTCTGCTCGGAGATGCCGGCGATCATCTGTAGCACCTGGCCGATCTGCTCGGCCTCGCGGCTGAGGCCGTCGAGGTCGGAGGCCAGTTCGACGTTGGCCGAGGTGCTGCCGTGCACATCCCCGATCAGCCGCTGCAGTTCCTGGTGGGCACGGCTGAGTTCGCCGCTGGCGCGTTCCAGGTTGGCGCGCACCGCGCCGGACAGGCTGGAGGAATGCCCGGCCGCGTGCTGGATCGACTGGCCGTGCTGGTCGACGTCGGCCAGTTGCCCCGCGGCCTGCTGGATCTGCCGGGTGATGTCGTCGGCGCGCAGCAGGAAGGTGTCGGCCAGTTGCTGGTTGCTGTCGGCCATGCCGGAGGCGCCGGCCAGGGTCTGGCGCAGGTCCTGCAGCAGGCCGGACAGGCGCTCGCCCATCTGCCCCAGCTCGTCGCCGCTGACCAGGGCGATGGGCCGCGACAGGTCGCGGTTGTCGGCGATGCGGTTGAGCTGCCCGGTGAGCTGGCGGATGCCGCGCACCAGCATGCGCGCCGCCAGCCAGGACAGCAGCAGGCCGACGCCGAGGGTGGCGGCGCCGATCAGCAGGAGGCTGCGCAGGCTGTCGTGAATGGCCTGGTCGAGGCTGTCGAGGGTGACGTCCACGCCCACCACGTAGGGCTGGCCGCCGGCGGTGCGCAGCGGCAGGAAGATCGAGCGGAAGCTGCCGTAGCTGTCGGTGTATTCGTCGAACTGCACCTGGCCGCTGCGCGCGGCGGCGGTCACCGCCGGGCTGGCGTCGGCGTAGTGTTCGAGATGCTTGGCGTAGGTGTCGGAGGCGATGTCGTCGTCGCTGGCGCCGTCGGAGAGGTAGGACACCTGGCCGCCGGCATCCACCATCAGGGTGTAGGCGTACTTGAGGTCCACTTCGGCCGCGTACTCGCCGAGGTTGCGCACCTGGGCCAGGTATTCGCCGTCCCTGAGGCCATCGGCGCTGCGGGCGCGGTCCAGATAGTCATCGCCGAGCAGGCGCGGCACCGCGTGGGCCGCCGCGCGCAGGCGGTTGTCCATCTGCGCGCGGATGTCCTGGGACTTGGCGTACTGGGCGTAGCTGATGAAGGCGGCGATGCTGATCAGGTTCACCAGGGTGAACGCCAGCAGGAGCTTGGCTTGCAGGCTGAGATTGCGCAGGAGCATACGGCAGTTCCATCCGACGGTAGGGGCCGCGTCTATCGGCGGCCTTCCTACTGTGGCGGTTGTCGCACGCAAAACTTTAGTGGCTCATGCCTGCTCCGCTCGCCCGCGCCATGCCGCAGGGTGCCTCAGACGGCGACGGCCTCGCGACGCTGCTTCTGCATCAGCTCCATCTTGCGCTTGTGCACCAGCATGCGCGACGCGGTGACGTGGATCGGGCCGCCGGTGAAGGTCGGCAGGTTGCGCAGGCCCCAGCGGTCGCCGTCGTCCTTCTCGATGGCCTGTCCGTTGGCCAGCTTGAGGCTCAGGGTCACGTCGAAGATCAGCTCGCGCACGCTCGACGGGTTGAAGATGGCGGCGCTGTCGATCGCCTTGACCAGCTCGACCTCGTTTTCCTTGGTCAGGGTCAGCAGCAGCATGCCGTCGGGGCGAGGCTTGATCGAAACGCTGTGGGCAGGGAAGGCGTCGAAGAATTCCTTGATCGCGAGTTGCATCTCTCTCTACTCCCGGTGGTGATGTGTGTTTCAGGACCTTTGCCAGTGCAGCCCTTGTGCCAATCCGGGATTTAAAAATAATTACTTTATTATCAATGACTTATGAACATCACACAGCCAGTCGACACCATGCAGAATGCACGACGGGGTCTTGCCTGGTTGCAGATTGCACGAAGAGGAGAGAGAAAACGGGGACGCGAGCCGTCGCCCGCGGGGAGTCGCCGGAGGTGCGCCGCGCGCCGCGATGGCTCGGAAGGCCAGGGCGCGCGGCACCTGTTTCAGAAGTCGAGGTCGACCTTGGCCCAGAGCGTCCGGCCCGGCTCGTCGATGGCCACCGGATCGGCCGGATAGCCGAAACCGGCGTCGCCGGCCAGGTTCAGGTGCTCGGCATAATCCTTGTCGAACAGGTTATCGACACCGGCACTGAGCCTAAGGTTCGAACTGACGCGATAGGCGCCGTTGAGCGAGAACACGCCGAAGCCGGCGCTCTCGCCGAAATCCTGGCCGACCACGTTGCCCTTGCCCTCGTCCACCCGGTGCTGCGCCGCCACCACGCGCCACAGGGCGCCGGCGCTCCAGTCGTCGCGCTGGTAGGTCAGCCCGAGGCGCGCTTCCAGCGGCGGCATCTGCGGCAGCGCCTGGCCGTCGGAGCTGTTCTTGCCCCAGGCGTAGGCCAGCGTGGCGTCGGTCTTCCAGCGCTCGCTGAGCGCGTAGGCGACGCCCAGTTCGCCGCCCATGATGCGCGCGTCGATGTTGTCGGCCCGCGAGCCGCCCATCGCGCCGCTGTAGTCGAACAGGATGTAGTCGCGCACCTGGCCGACGTAGCCGGAGGCCCAGGCCTGCAGGTGCTCGCCGCCGTACTGCACGCCGAAGTCGAGCTGGGTGGTCTTCTCCGGCTCGATGCCGTCGAAGGCGTTGGCCGCGCCCACCGGGCCGGTGCCGGCGGAGAACAGCTCCCAGTAGTCGGGGAAGCGCTGCACGTGGCCGAGGCCCGCGTAGAAGGTGGTCGGCGAATCGGCCAGGTCGTGCTCGTAGCGGGCGAAGCCGCTGGGCAGGGTGTCGGCCCGCGTCTCACCGGCGGTCGGGTTCGGCCGGCTCATCATCATGCCCTTGACGCTCTGCCGATGGTCCTTGGCCGAGGCGCGGTCGAGCCGGGCACCGGCGACCACGCGGCTGCGCTCGGCCGCCTGCCAGGTCAGCTCGCCGAAGGCGCCGTAGTCGTGCATGACCGCATCCTTGCTCCAGGGGAAGCGGTCGGCGTCGACGAAGCGGTCGCCCATCATCTCGTAGCGGGAGCCACGCGCGCGGTGCTCGCTGCGCAGGGCGTCGACGCCGGCTACCAGCTCGACGTCGGTCCAGGCGAAGGTGGCGGCGAAACGTCCGCCCATGGTGCGGCGGTCCACCTGGGAGGCCATGGGCATCGGCATCATGCCGTGCGGGTCCGGCACGCGCAGGCTGAAGTTGTCCATCACGTGGTCCGCGTAGTTGTAGTAGAGCTGCGCCTCCAGCTTGTCGAGTACGCCGCCGAGGCCGGACTTCTCGAAGCGCAGGCCCAGGCTCTCGCGCTCGAACTGGGCGCCGTCCATGCCGCGCCCGGCATAGCGGGCCTCGCCGTCGCCGCGTCCGGCGGACAGCTCGACCAGGGTGTCGGGATCGGGCGTCCAGCCGATGGCCAGGTCGCCGTTCCACTTCTTCCAGCGCGAGGGCACGGTGTCGCCGTCGCCATCCTCGTAGTCGTCCGACCGTGCCTGGTTGCCGACGAAGCGCAGGTAGCCCTGCTCGCCGCCGACGGCGCCGTCCAGCACCTTGTCCAGGCGGCCGTTGGAACCGCTCAGCAGGCTGGCGTGCAGGCGGCTGCCGAGTTCGCCGAAGCGTTCCGGCTCGCGTTCGAACAGCACCGTGCCGGCCGAGGCACCGGGGCCCCAGAGCACGGTCTGCGGGCCCTTGATCACGGTCAGCCTGTCGAAGGTCTCCGGTGCGATGTAGGAGCTGGGCGCGTCCATCCGGTAGGGGCAGGCGCCGAGCATCAGGCCGCCGTTGGTGCGCAGGTTGATGCGCGAGCCGAACATGCCGCGCAGCACCGGGTCGCCGTTGCTGCCGCCGCTGCGGATGGCGGAAAAGCCGGGGATGGTCTTGAGGTAGTCGGTGGCATCGCTGGCCGGCACCGGCTGGCGGGCGTCACGCGGGTCGGCGATCACCGTCAGCGGCGAACTCTGCTGCACGGCGGTGACCACGGTGGGCGCCAGCTCGGCGTGAGCGGCGTGCTCGGCCAGCGCCGGAGCGGCCATGGCCAGGGTCAGTGCGGATAGAACGAAGGGCAGGCGGCCGGCACGGGCCGGCCCGAATACGAACGGATTCATGATATTTCCCGAATGTGAGACAACGCGATGCCCTCCCGGGGAGGGCGATGTCGACGCGGTTCAGGAAAATGCCGGGGGCGCCCGGCCGGGCGGTGCCACCAGGAACGGCGGGCTGAGCGCCAGCGCCTCGGCGAAGCGTGGCCGCTGGGGCGCGGCCACCGCCGGCGCGGGCGGGTCGAAGGGTATGGACTCCAGGCTGGCCAGGTGCGCGCCGCACTGCACGCAGGGCAGTTGCAGGCCGGAGACGCCATCGTCGTCCATGTCGCCCATCTGCCACTGCATGCCCTGGGAGGTGCACAGCAGCATGAAGCCGCCTTCGCTCATCTGCGGCAGCGCCCACAGTGGCATGCCGACGCGCAGCAGCATGCCCACCAGGGCAAAGGCGTAGAGCCAATCGCGGGTACTGCGGCTGAGTGGATTCAGGGCGGGCATCCTTCTGCTGCGGGCCATTCTAGCCAGCGCCCGGCGGCGGCGCTGCGGACATGGCGTCGCACCCGGGGCGAATCCGGCGTAATCTGGCTGCTCCGTCTCTGAACCAGTCGACAGGCACCCGCCCCGGCGCGGTTCTACAATGCATACCCAACCCGGCATCTTCGGGATCGATCGAGAACACCATGGCCGACGAACCTCCACGCCTCCCCAGCAGCCTGATCGAGCGCAGTTACGAGCTACTGGTGAAGGCCGTGGTCGACTACGCCATCTATATGCTCGACCCCCAGGGCCGGATCATGACCTGGAACAGCGGCGCCGAGCGGATCAAGGGCTACGAGGCCTGGGAAGTGATCGGCCAGCACCTGGAGATGTTCTTCCCCGCCGAGGACCGGCGCGAGGGCCGCGCCCAGCGCCTGATCGCCACCGCCCTCAGCGAGGGCCGCGCCCAGGACGAAGGCTGGCGCGTGCGCAAGGATGGCTCGCGCTTCTGGGCACTGACCGCCCTCGACGCCATCCACGACGACACCGGCCGCCTGATCGGCCTAGCCAAGATCACCCGCGACATGACCGAGCGCCACGACGCGCAGCTGCGCATGGACGAGGTCCGCGCCCAGCTGTTCCAGGCACAGAAGATGGAGGCGCTCGGCCAGCTCACCGGCGGCATGGCCCACGACTTCAACAACCTGCTCACGGTGATCATCGGCGCCACCGAGCTAGCCTTGCGCAGCGACAACCCCGAGCGCATCCACGCCCTGCTCGACAACATCCACACCGCCGGCATGCGCGGACGCGAGCTGACCCAGCACCTGCTCACCTTCGCCCGGCGGCGAAATCCGGAGGCCCAGCAGATCGAACTGGAGCCGGTGCTCAAGGCCGCCTCCACTCTGTTCGGCCAGGCGCTGCCCAAAGGGATCCGCCTGGAAGCGGCGATCGAGCCGGCACTGCACCCGGTGCGGGTCGACCCCAGCCAGCTGGAAATGGCCCTGCTCAACCTGATCTTCAACGCCCGCGACGCCATGGAACAGGGCGGCTGCATCCGCCTGGGCGCGGAGAACCGTTCGCTGCAAGGCGAATGGGCGGAGCTGCGCGGCGACTTCGTGCTGATCTCGGTCAGCGACGACGGCCCCGGTATCGCGCCGGAGGTGCAGGCCCGCATCTTCGAGCCGTTCTTCACCACCAAGCAGTTCGGCAAGGGCACCGGGTTGGGCCTGAGCCAGGTCTATGGATTCGCCCGGAACGCCGGGGGAACCATCAGGGTCGAAAGCGAGCCCGGCAACGGCACCCGCATGACGCTCTACCTGCCCGCGGCCAGCTAGTCGTCGCGCCGCCTTGCCGGTAAAGTGCGGCCATCCGCGGCGCATCGGCGTGCCGCTACCCGCTAGAGAGATGGAACGAACTTGGAACAGTTAAAACGCCTTCAGAGCGGCATCGATGGCCTTGATCTCCTGTTGAAAGGGGGTCTGGTCAGCGGCGCTTCTTATATCGTTCAGGGCCGCCCAGGATCGGGCAAGACCATCCTCGCCAATCAGATCGCCTTCAACCACGTGCGCGACGGCGGCCGTGTGCTGGTGGCGACCCTGCTGGCCGAATCCCACGACCGCCTGTTCCAGTTCCTCTCCACCCTGAGCTTCTTCGATCCGCAGCGGGTGGGCAGCGAAATCCAGTTCGTCAGCGCCTTCGACACCATGCAGAACGAGGGGCTCGACGAGGTGGTGCGCCTGCTGCGCCGCGAGATCAACCGGCAGAAGGCCACCCTGCTGATCGTCGACGGCGTGCTCAACGCCCGCTCCCGCGCCGAGTCCCCGCTGGACACCAAGAAATTCATCTCCGAGCTGCAGGGCCACGCCGCCTTCGCCGGCTGCACCGTGCTGCTGATCACCAGCGCCCGCCTGGAAGACGGCAGCCCCGAGCACACCATGGTCGACGGCGTGGTCGAGATCGGCGAGGAACTGCACGGCAGCCGCTCGGTGCGCCGCATCCAGCTGCGCAAGACCCGCGGCAGCGGCGCGCTGTCCGGCCTGCACGAGTGCGAGATCAGCAACGATGGCGTCACCATCTATCCGCGTCTGGAAAGCCTCTACGCCAGCCCCTCGCGGCCGGACAGCGCGGAGCTGAAGCGCGTCCCCAGCGGCATTCTCGGGCTCGACGAGAAGATCGAGGGCGGCCTGTCGGAGTCCTCGGTGACCCTGCTGATGGGCCCCTCCGGCGTCGGCAAGACCAGCATCGGCCTGAGCTTCCTGGCGCAGAGCAGCCCGGAGGCGCCGGGCCTGCACTTCGGCTTCTACGAGACCCCGCAGCGCCTGCGCCTGAAGGCCCACGCGCTGGGATACGACCTGCAGGCGCTGGAAGACAGCGGCGCCCTGCACATCGTCTGGCAGCCCACCACTTCCGGCCTGCTCGACGCCCTCGGCCTCAAGCTGCTCGACACGGTCGAGCGCCTGGGCATCCGCCGGGTGCTGCTCGACAGCCTGGGCGGCATGGCCCGGGTGGCGACCAACCAGACCCGCCTCATCGAGTTCTTCAGCGCGTTGATGAACGAGCTGCGCGCCCGCGGCGTGACGGTGATGGCCACCTGGGAGATGCGCGATCTGTTCGGCTCGGAGATCCACGCGCCGGCGCCGGAACTGTCCAGCCTGGTCGACAATCTGCTGCTGATGCGCTTCGTGGAAATGAATTCCGAACTCAAGCGCTCCCTTTCGATTCTCAAGATGAGGGACAGCACCTACGATCCGGCCCTGCTGGAAGCCGTGATCGGCGAACGCGGCATCCGCCTCGAAAAGACCTTCAGGAATGCAAGCGCGGTCCTCACCGGCACCGCGACAGCGGATAGATGAGTAGAGCATGACGACCATCCTGATAGTCGATGACGAATATCTGATCGCGGATATTCTCGGCTACGCGCTGGAGGATGAAGGCTACATGGTGGTCAAGGCGACCAATGGCCGCCGTGGCCTGGAGGTGCTCGACCGCGAACGGCCCTCGCTGGTCATCACCGACTTCATGATGCCGGTGATGGATGGGGTCGAGTTCGCCAGGGCCATCCGCAGCCGACCCGCCACCGCCGACCTGCCGATACTGCTGATGAGCGGTGCCCACGGCAGCATCGGCCGGGCCACGCCGGAGCTGTTCGCCGAGGTGTTCGACAAGCCCTTCGAAGTCGACCAGATCATCGCCAAGGTCCGCGAACTGGTCGGCCCGGCGGGCTGAAGCCGAAACTGTGAGCCCGGCCCGCGCCAGGGAACGGCGCATCGGCTACACAGGCAGTCCCTACAGAAGCCATTCCCGCGCATCGGTGCGAACCCCATGGCTGCCGTGCGCAGCGGTCAGCAGGACATGGCCCCGAGAAAGGACTCCGCAATGAACGCCCAACAGCAATGGAAGAACCAGGTGCTCGGCTACGCCGAGGCCATCAACGCGTTCGTCGAACGCGGCCTGCGCGACGGCTGGGACAACGTCGGCGAAGAACCGCAGATGGCGCCCACCAAGCACCTGCTGGGGCCGCTGCGCCAGGCCCTGCAGGCCATCAACGCGCCGGGCGCCAGCGCCGCCGAGCGCGAGGCGTTCCGCGCCGACTGGCCGCCCGCGCACCTGCCCCTGATCCCCCTGCTGGACGCCGAAGGCACGCAGATCTGCGCCCTGGCGCTGCTCGACGACGGCGGCCTGCTGGCGCGCGTCGGCGCGTCCTACCAGGAAGGTCATGTGGTGCGCATCGACGGCGACCAGGTGGAGCGCATCGTTGGCGTCGACTTCTTCGGCCGCTGCCCGGCGCGCCGCTACTTCGCCCTGGCCAACACCCAGGGCGTGCGTGTGGTCGATGGCTGGGGCGGGCCGGAAGTGCTGCGCCTGGCCTGGCCGACGGGCCTGGAGGACCTGCCCGAGGGCGTGTCCGGCCGGGCGCTCGACGGACCGCCGGCGCCGACCCAGCTGATCCCCTTCCCCGACGGCCGCCGGGTGCTGCTGGTCAGCGGCGAAGGCATCTTCGTGCTCGCAGAGGCGGGCGCCCGCCGCCTGCTGCCCTCGCGCGAGCAGATGGAAGAGGCGCTGGCCAACGGCGACTGGGAGGCCGACGACATGCCCTGGGGCCTGTCCATGGAGCACGCGGCCATCTCCCCCGACGGCCGCTGGATCGCCCTGGGCTGCCAGGACGGCCGCCACCTGGTGCTGGACGCCGACCTGCAACCGCAGGCGCAGATCGGCCCGGTCGGCGAATACCCGCACTTCGCCCTGTTCAGCCGCGACGGCTCGCGCGTGATCTTCAACGCCTGCCACTTCTACAACGGCGCCACCCTGGGCGTGGCGGTGGCCGACCTGCCGGGCCTCGACACCGACTACTACGCGGACGACCCGCGCACACCCACCCTGCAGGAAGGCGCGCGGGTCTACGCTGGCGTGCACCGCGACGGCGAGTTCATCGTCGGCGACGCCCACGGCTACCTGCGCGCCTTCGACGAACGGGGCGAGGAGCGCTGGCAGCACTTCATCGGCTCCACCGTCGGCGCCATGGACATCTCCGCCGACGGCAAGACGCTGGTGGCCGCCACCTGCGCCGGCTTCCTCAGCGTCATCGAGCTGGACGCCGGGCGCAAGGCGCCCTGGCAGATCGGCACCGGCGAACACCTGGAGCGGCATCGCTGGCTGTTCTGGCAGAGCCTGCCCCAGCCGCTGCTGTGGTGAACCTGGAGCCTGCCCACGACCTGCCGTCAGGCGATCGTGGGCAGGGCTCTCAGCGCCCGAACAGCTCGATCAGCCCTTCCGCCAGCGTGCCGCGCCAGTTCAGGTAATCGTGGCCGCTGGCCCACTCCCGGTGCCGGACCTCGTAGCCCTTGGCCTGCAACACGTCGCGCAGGTGGCGGGTGGTGTCGAAGATGCCCAGCTGGCCGTTGCCGGCCTCGAACAGCCCCGCCTCCAGGTAGAAGCGCACCGGCAGGCGCGGCGAGCGGACGAACTCGCGGGTCAGCCACTCCGGCTCCTGCCCCGGCGGCGACCACCAGTAGGAACCCGACTGACTGAGCACGTTGCCGAAGATCTCCGGGTGGCGCAGCGCCGCGTAGCTGGAGGCCAGGCCGCCGTAGCTGGAGCCGGCGATCACCGTGCGCGCCGCCGGCGCCTCCAGCCCCTGCTTGGCCACCCAGGGCCGCAGCTCCTCGGCGAGGAAGCGGGCGAAGTCCGGGTTGGGCGGCAGCTCCACGCCGCGCGCCTCGGGGCTGGCGTTGTCGATCAGCACCGCGGCCATGGGCGGGATGCGCCCGGCGGCGATCAGGTTGTCGAGGATGGTCGGCGTCGGCACCTTGCCCAGGTAGGCCTCGGCGTCGAACAGGTACAGCAGGTGGTTGTCCGCCGCGCCCGCCCGGTAGCCGTGCGGCCGGTAGAGGTGCACCGCGCGCTGGTTGCCGAGGATGCGGCTGGCCAACACATGGCGCTCGACGCTGCCCCGCGCCACGTCCGACCGCTGGTCGTTCCACGGCTGCGCGGGCGCCTGGTCCAGCTCCAGCAGCGAGTCGTGCTGGAACGCATCGGCGCCCCGGGCCGGATAGACCCGTGGGTTGAGCGGGTCGGCCTGGGCGGTGGCGAGGATGGCCCGCCGCCGCGTGCCGGGGTCGGCGTCCAGCTCCGGCACGTCCGGCGCCAGCTGGTAGGCCAGGCGCGTCGCGCGCGGCAGGCGGAAGGTGACGAACCAGACGTCCGAATCACCCAGGCGGGCCAGCTCGGAGTGGTCGTAGCCGGGGCCGCCGAACAGCCGGACGTTGCGCTCGGCGCCGCGCCAGAGGAAGGTCACCAGCGCCTCGTGCTCGTCCAGCGGTTCTATCAGCGGCGTGCCGCGCTCACCCATCTCGGCCCAGAAGGCAGCGCTGCCCTCTCCCGCCGCCAGCGCCGCCTGCAGTGCGCGCAGCCGCGGGCTTTCCAGCTCCGTGCGTGGCACGCGCTGGTCCGCCAGCGGGGTGACCGCCGCCAGGCGCAGGCGGTATTCGGCACCCGCCGCGCCCTGCAGACGCAGGCGATAGCCCGCGCGCGCCGGCGCCACCAGCTGGAAGGCGCGCCGGCCGGCATCGCCCGCCACCAGGCGGCGCAGGTGACGCCCCGCCTCGTCCTGCAGGTCGAGCTGCACGGCGGCGCTGGGCAGCTCGCCGCTCAGGTAGTCGCCGCGCCCGAACTGCAGCCTGATCTCATGTGCGCCCTGCCCGTCCAGCCGGCCCTCGTAGTGGCGCGCCTCCCCGGCCTGGGCGTGCAGCCCCAGGCCGAGCAGCAGCACGCCGGCCAGCAACGGCATCCGGCCTACCATGCGTAGTTCACGCTGGCAGTGAGGGTGCGGCTGGCGCCGTAGAAGCAGGTGTCCATCGCGGCGCAGGAGGCGGCGTACACCTTGTCGGTCAGGTTGCTGGCGTTGAGCTGGACGGATGCGCCCTCCAGGTCGGCAGCCAGTTTGCCCAGGTCGTAGCCGAGCATGGCGTCGAGCAGCACTACGGAGTCGACCTTGTACTCGTTGTACTGGTCGCCGTAGCTGGAGCCGATGTAGCGCACGCCGGCACCGGCGGACAGGCCCGGCAGCACGCCGCCGTCGAAGCGGTAGGTGGTCCACAGGCTGGCCAGGTGCGCCGGGGTACGCGGCGGCTCCTTGCCTTCCACGCCGGGGCGGGTGGTCTTGGTCACTTCCGGCTCCAGGTGGGTGAAGGCGCCGACCAGTTCCAGGTTGTCGGTCAGGTTGCCACGGGCCTCCAGCTCCACGCCCCGGGTGCGGATCTCGCCGGTCTGGCTGGGGAACCAGCTGCCGTCGTAGGTCACCACGTTCTGCTGGGTGAGGTCGAACAGGGCCACGCTGAACATCGCCTCGGTGCCCGGCGGCTGGTACTTCAGGCCGACCTCGGTCTGCTCGCCGGTGGTCGGCTTGAACGCCGGCTGGCCCGGCTCGGGCGAACTCAGCACCGGCTCGAACGAGGTGCTGTAGCTGATGTAGGGCGAGAAGCCACTCTCGAAGGCGTAGAGCAGGCCGGCGCGCCCGGTGAACTTCTCGTCGTTGAACGACTGGCGCTCGCCCGCCAGGCGGTCGTCGGTGCGGCTGCGGGCACGGTCGTGGCGGCCGCCGAGCAGCAGGTTCCAGTTGCCGAATTCGATCTGGTCCTGCAGGTAGACACCGATCTGGTCGGCGCGCCGGGTGCTGTCGACGTTCGCCGAGAGGTCGCCGATGTCCACGCCGTAGCGCGGGTCGTAGGCGTCCAGCGGGTACTTGCCGCGGTAGCTGAAGTCGCGGTCGTCGGTCTCGTCGCGGTGGGTGCGCTTGTAGTCGACGCCGGTCAGCAGGGTGTGTTGCAGCGGGCCGGTGGCGAAATCGAACTGCAGCTGGTTGTCGAGCACCACCTGCTCCATCTGCGCTCGGCTGTCCGCCGGGATGCGCTCCAGGGTGCGGTCGTCGCTCATGAACATGAAGACGAGCTGCTTGTAGTGCTCGTTCTCCTTCAGGTAGCGCAGGTTCTGGCGGAAGGTCAGCAGGTCGCCGAAGCGGTGCTCGAACAGGTAGCCGATGGACGACTGCTCGCGCTCGGAGCGGTAGAAGTCCGGGTCGCCGATGTCCAGGTGACGGGAGATGCGGCCGTGCGGGCCGGAGTTCGCCACGCCGTCGGTGGGCCAGAAGTTGCGATAGCCCGCGTCGGGGTCGTTCTGGTAGTAGGCCAGCAGGGTCAGGCTGGTGTCTTCGTTGGGCTGCCAGGTCAGCGACGGGGCGATGGCGTGGCGCTCCTCGTCGATGTGGTCGACCTCGGACTGGCCCTTGGAGAGCAGGCCGTTGACCCGGTAGAGCAGCGTGCCCTGCTCGTCCAGCTTGCCGTTCAGGTCGAACGCGCCGCGGCGCAGGGAGTCGCTGCCGACGCCGAGCTGCACACGGTTCTTTGCCTCGGCCGAGGGACGCTTGCTGGTCAGCGCCAGCAGGCCGCCCGGGTTGGCCTGGCCGTAGAGCACCGAGGCCGGTCCATGGATCAGCTCGACCCGCTCGAGGAACCAGGGGTCGACCTGGGTGTAGGACTCGCCGCCCACGGTGAGGCCGTCGAGGTAGGTCGGCGCGTAGCCGAAGCCGCGCACGTAGACCTCGTCGACCCGGTGCGACGAGCCGCGGTAGTCGGCGAAGGTGCCGCCGCTGTAGCGCAGGGCCTGGGCCACGTTGGTCACGGCCTGGTTGTCCAGCTGGTCGCGGGTGATCACCGAGATGGACTGGGGCGTGCGGATCAGCGGCGTGTCGGTCTTGGTGCCGGCGGCGCTGCGCTCGGCCAGGTAGCCGTCGACCGGGCCGTAGGCGTTCTGGCCACGGCCGACGATGCTGGTGCTGCCCAGCTCGACGGTGCCGTTGGCTTCCGGCAACGGACGGATCACGTAAACCCCCTGGCCGCTCGGCACGGCTTCCAGGCCCGAGCCCTGGAGCAGGCGCTGCAGACCCTCGGCCACCGGCCACTGGCCCTGCAGGCCGACGCTGCGCTTGCCGGCAGTGAGTTCGGGCGACACGGCGACGCTGACCCCGGCCTGTTCGGCGAAGCTGGCGAGCGCGCCGCCCAGGCTGCCCGGCGCAACGCTGTAGGCGTGGCTGGCGACCGCGCTGTCGGCGGCCTGCAACGGTGCGATGGCGAACGGCGCGGCGCTCAGCAGCATGGCCAGCAGGCCGTGGCGCACGGCGACGACGCAGGGCCGCAGAGCGACCCGGGACGAATCGGAAGACCGATGGAGATCAGGTGATGACATGGGTTCGACTCTTTATGGGTTGGCAGTGGTTCTGCTGCCTTGACACCCGAGCCGCCGGAAGGGGACAGGCGACGATGATTTTTTGCGGATGCGTGCGGCGATCGTGGAAGAAGGCCGCCGTTCACGCCGGCAGGATCGCCGCCCAGTAGCGCGTGCGATGCACCACCCGCACCGGCAGTATCCGCGGCAGGCTGTCGAGCACCGGCGTGGCGTTGTCCAGCTGGAAGGTGCCGGACAGGCGCAGCCCCGCCACCTCGGCGGCGCAGGTGACGAAGCCGGGACGGTAGCGCTGCAGGGCGGCGGCGAACTCGTCCAGGCGGCCGTCCCGCAGGTGCAGCACGCCCCGGGTCCAGGCGTCGGGCGACTCCTGCAGGGCCTGCACCGGGCCGGCGAGGCGCGCGTCGAAGCGCACCTGCTGGCCGGCCTGGAGTTGCAGCGGGGGCTGTTCCGAGTCGCGCGGGCGCACTTCCAGGCGCCCCTCCAGCACTGCCAGGCGGGTGCCGTCCGCCTCCTCGCGCAGGTTGAAGCGGGCCGCCTGGCCGCGCACGCAGCCGTGCTCGGTGCGCACGACGAAGGGCCGCGTCTCGTCCACCATCTGCAACAGCGCCTGGCCGCGCACCAGCTGCAGGCGGCGGCAATCGACGTCGTAGGCCAGGTCGATGGCGCTGGCGCCGTCGAGCTGCAGCCGGGAACCGTCGGCCAGCGCCAACTCGCGCCGCTCGCCGGGCGCGGTGCGGTAGTCGGCCAGCCAGCCCTGGGCGCTCGCACCCCGGTAACCGGCCCAGGCGAACGGCAGGGCGGCGCCGGCGATCATCAGTGTCTTGAGCAGGTCGCGGCGGTCGATGCGCTGGCGCCGGGCCAGGGCCGTCATGCCCGGCCCGGCCGGCACCTGGCCGAGGCGCTGGCTGACGTGCACGGCCTTCTGCCAGGCCGCCTCGTGGTCGGCATGGCTGGCCCGCCAGCGCGCGCATTCCTCGTGCTCGCGGGCGCTGGCCCCCGGCGAATGCAGCTGCACGAACCACTGGGCGGCCTGGTGGATCACCCGGGGGTCGAGCGCCCCGCTCATGCCAGCGCCAGCATGCAGTGGGCCAGCCCCTGGGCCACATAGCGCTTGATGCTGCGTTCGCAGACGCCCAGGCGCCCGGCGATCTCGACGTAGGTCAGGCCCTCCAGCTGGGCCAGCAGGAAGGCCTCGCGCACCCGGCCGTCGAGGCCGTCGAGCATGGCGTCAATCTCGTACAGCGCCTCCAGCATCAGCAGTTGCTGCTCGGGCGCCGGCGCCTCGGCCTCGGGCATCCGCGCCAGGGCCTCCAGCCAGGCGCGCTCCAGCGACTGCCGCCGGTAGTGGTTGAGCAGCAGGCGCTTGGCCACGGTGGTGAGGTAGGCACGGGGCTCCTGCAGCGCCTCCAGGCGCAGGGCCTGTTCGCTGCGGCCGACGGCCAGCAGCACGCGGACGAAGGTGTCCTGGGTCAGGTCCGCCGCCTCGCAGGCGTTGCCCATGCGCGACGTCAGCCAGCCGTGCAGCCAGCCGTGGTGCTGGCTGTACAGCGCGCCGACCTGGCGGCGCCCCTCGATCTCGGATGGCATGGCGACGGACACGTTCGCACCTGTGGATGAGAAAAATCCTATTTAATAATAATTATCAACAACAAGCCAAGAGGGGTCCGCGCCGCGTTCGAGTCGAGAATGACTGGCAATTGAGTCCGACTCGCCGAATCGCTAAGCTGTCGGCGACTTTCCTGCAGGTCTGGATCACCCCGGCGATGTCGCAGCAATACCCTTCCCTCCTGGCCTGCTTCATCGCCGAGCGGCGCAACCTGGCCCGCTACCTGACCGGGCGCACCGGCTGCAGCGCCACCGCCGAGGACCTGCTGCAGGACGCCTGGTTCAAGCTCAACCGCCTCTCCGGCGAGCCGGTCGACAACCCGCTGGCCTACCTGCGCCGGATGGCCGCCAACCTTGCTATCGACGATGCCCGCGCCAACGCCCGCCGCCTGCTCGACCCGGTGGAGATCGAACTGCTGCTGGAGGTGCCCGACGAGGCGCCGAACGTCGAGCAGGCCATCTCCGACCGCCAGCAGTTGCAGCGCCTGGCGGAAATCCTCGAGGAACTGCCGGAACGGCGCCGCGAACTGTTCCTCGCCGCCCGCCTCGAAGGCCAGCCGCACAAGGCCCTGGCCCAGCGCTTCGGCGTCAGCCTGCGCACTGTCGAGCTGGAAGTGCGCCGGGCCCTGGACCACTGCGCCCAGCGCCTGCGGCAACAGGGCGGCGCCCCGGCGCCACGCCGCGAGACGCCGCCGACATGACCCCGCACCGCTCCAGCGACCCGCTCGACCTGGCCCGCGAGGCCAACGCCTGGGTCGCCCGGCTCACCTCCGGCCAGGCGACGGTCGAGGACGCCCGCGCCCTGCGCGAGTGGTGCTCGACCAGCGCCGCCCACGCCGAGGCCTACCGAGAGGCGGCGCAGCTGTGGCGCCAACTGGGCGAGCTACCCCGCGCGCCGGCGCGCCGCCGGTCCCGCTGGCGGCCGCTCGGCGCGGGTCTGGCCGCCTGCGTCCTGGTGCTGGGCTTCGCCTGGCTGCAGGCCGGGCAGCGCATCGACGCCCGCGCCTGGCTCGCCGACCACAGCACCGGCGTCGGCGAGCGCCGCGAGATCCGCCTGGAGGACGGCAGCCGCATCGAACTGGACGCCCGCACCCGGCTGAACCTGGACTTCAGCGCCGAGCGCCGGCGCGTCGTGCTGAGCGGTGGCGCCGCGGTGTTCCATGTCAGCCACGACGCGGCCCGGCCCTTCGTGGTCGAGGCCGACGACGGCAGCGTGACTGCACTCGGTACCGTGTTCGAGGTGCGCCACCAGGGCGCGGGCGTGCGCGTGACCTGCAGCGAGGGCGCGGTCGCCGTGCGCCTGGCCGGGCGCGCCCCGCAGCGCCTGGAGGCAGGACGGCAACTGCGCTACGACGCCCTCGACGATGGCCGCCCGGCGCCGGTCGACAGCGCCGAAGCGCTGGCCTGGCGCCAGGGCGTGCTGATCTTCAAGCAGCGCCCGCTGGGCGAGCTGGTGGAGGAGTTGAACCGCTACCGCGCCGGCCGCGTCGTCCTGGCCGACGCCGACCTGGCCCGCCGCCCGGTCAGCGGCGTGTTCCACCTGCAGCGCCCCGACGAGGCACTGGCCCACATCCAGAGCAGCCTCGGCCTGGACGCCACCCGCCTGCCGGGCGACTGGATCGTGCTGCGCTAAAACCCGCTGTCGCACACACCCCCTGCCCTGTGGGAGCGGACTTGTCCGCGAAGCTTTTCTGTGGAGCCCATTCGCGGACAAGTCCGCTCCCACAAAGGGGGGCACACCCAATCGGGGCCCAGCCAAAAAATCCCCGTCCGCGATTGCGGGTCGGCGCTGTGGCGAGCGTCTATCGAATAGGAACGCTTTTCATCCGCACCTGTTCGATGACACCGGGGAGATCACATGCCAACGCCTTTTCCGCCCAGGAGCCGCCTGGCCAGCTCCATCCTGCTCGCCTGCACCGCGCTGCTGGGCCATGCGCCCGTCACCTGGGCCGCGGAGACGGCCGCCGCGCAGAGCGAGCAGCTCAGCTTCGACATCCCGGCGCAGGGCCTGGATGACGCGCTGAGCGCCTACGGCGTCGCCAGCGGCGCCCAGGTGCTGTACGACGCGGCGCTGACCCAGGGCCTCAGCTCCCGTGCCGTCAGCGGCCGCATGGATCGCCAGCAGGCGCTGGACCAGCTGCTCGCCGGCACCGGCCTGGGCTACCGCTTCACCGGCGCCCGTACCGTCACCCTGCAGGCCGGCGCCGTCCCGGTCGGCCAGGCGATGGAGTTCACCCCGATCCTGATCAGCGGCGAGAAGATCGAGCGCGACCTGCAGCAGACCACCAGCAGCGTGGCCGTGGTCAGCGCCTACCAGATCGAGCAGGCGCGCATCCAGAACCTGCCAGACGCCTTCCGCATGATGGCCAACGTACGCGACGCCGACTGGGCCGACTCCGGCTACATCATCCGCGGGATCAACTCCGAGGGCGTCGGCGGCCCGGCCGGCCGCCCGCTGGCCACCGTCTACGTGGACGGCGTGGCGCAGACCATGCAGGGCGCACGGCGCGGCGCGCTGGGCCTGTGGGACGTGGAGCAGGTCGAGGTGCTGCGCGGCCCGCAGTCCACCGTCAGCGGGCGCAACGCCCTGGCCGGCGCCATCCGAATCGAGTCGAAGGACCCGACCTACCACTGGGAAGGCGCGGCCCGCGGCACCGCCGGCAGCCTGGACACCCGCGGCTACGCAGCGATGATCTCCGGCCCGCTGGTCGAGGACCGGCTGGCCTTCCGCCTGGCCGCCGAGCGCAGCCACGCCGACGGCGGCATCGACTATCCGTTCTTCGACGGCATGCCCCGGCTCGACGAGCGGGAGGACGACGACTACTGGCAGGTGCGCGGCAAGCTGCTGTTCCAGCCCCACGGCGAGGACGGCGTGCGCGTCCTGCTCAGCCACTCGCGCAGCTACGACTCGCCCGCCTACGCCGACGTCGACGGCCCCAGCGGCGGGGTCGGCTACTTCGACCGCGAGTGGGGCCACCAGAGCGACGCGCTGTTCAGCGAGGCGCGCAGCACCCTCAACCACAACACCGCGCTGGAGATAACCCAGCCGCTCGGCGAGGGCCTGACCCTGACCTCGCTGACCACCCACGTGAAGACCGAGACCAGCCGCCCCTCGGTGGACCTGGGCACCACCGGCGACATCGACGAGCGCGAGATCGCCCAGGAACTGCGCCTGAACTGGGACGATACCCGCTACTCGGCGGTGGCCGGGCTGTACATCAACAGCGGTGAGGAAAAGACCTGGCGCCATCAGCAGCGCTCCTGGGAGAGCTACCAGCGCCGCGACCGCAGCAGCAGCGACGTAGACAACTACGCCCTGTTCGGCGAAATGAACTGGCACCTGACCGAGCAGTGGACCCTGATCGGCGGCCTGCGCTACGACTACGAGAAGCAGGACTACCACTCGGTCAGCCAGCGGGTCGACCGGGCCACCGGCGCCCTGGTCAGGAACAGCGGCAGCGGCGGCGACACCCACTACGATGCCTGGCTGCCCAAGCTCGGCGTGCAGTACCAGATCGACCCGCAGCAGAACGTCGGCTTCGTCGTCCAGCGCGCCTATCGCGGCGGCGGCACCGCCACCAACTTCCTGATCAACGAGGTCTACGACTACGACCCCGAGTACGCCTGGAACTACGAGCTGTCGTACCGCTCGCTGTGGGCCGACGGCCGGGTGCGGCTGAACGCCAACCTGTTCCGCCTGGACTGGGAGGACCAGCAGGTCAACGTGCCCCAGGTGCCCGGCGACTTCACCAGCGACGTGGTGGTCAATGCCGGCCAGTCGAACGTCACCGGCTTCGAGGTGGAACTCGGCCTGCAGCCGGCCACCGGGCTGGACGTGTTCGCGTCCGTGGGCCTGGCCAAGACCGAGTTCGAGGAATTCAGCTTCGTGCAGAACGGCGTGGCGCTGGACCTGGCCGGCGAGCCCTTCCCGCAGGCGCCGGAATGGACGGCGGCGCTGGGCGCCGACTACCAGCACGGCAGCGGCTGGTTCATCGGCGGCGACCTCAAGTACACCGGCACCACCACCTCGCGCTCGCAGCTCGAAGGCGCAGCCAAGGATCGCCTGCCCGTATACACCCTGCTCAACCTGCGCACCGGCTATGCCGGCGACCAGTGGCGCGTGACCCTGTGGGCCAACAACGTCACCGACGAGGAATACGTCCTCTATCGCTACGATGAGCCGGGCTACCAGTTGGCGACCGTGGGTCGCGAACGGGTGGTCGGCAGTACGCTGGACATCGACTTCTGACCACGGAGCCGCCCCGGCAAGGGGCGGCCCCGCTTCGTCATATGTAGCCCAGCAACAACAGGACCAGCAGGATCACCACCACCAGGCCGAGGCCGCCGGACGGGCCGTAGCCCCAGGCGCGGCTGTGCGGCCAGGCCGGAATGGCACCGATCAGCAGCAGGATCAGAACGATCAGCAGTATGGTTCCCAGGGTCATGACGCGCTCCTTGTAGTCGGGGTCGTACGTCAGGCGGTGCCCCTAGGGGCTGTTCCGGCCTCACGAAAATATCGACCCGGCGGCCGCGACGGCGGTTCGGACTATTTGTTTGGGCATGCCCCAATCGAGTGTTGCCGGCGAGCGCGGTACCCCCGCGGGAGCGGCTGGGCGGCACTCTGCTGGGCCATGAGTCTTGTGGGAGCGGACTTGTCCGCGAATGGGGGCCACGACAAAGCTTCGCGGACAAGTCCGCTCCCACAGGGCCTGAGTTCACCCGCAACCGTCGACTCGGACATGGCCATTGGTTTCGCTGCTTCGGCGCGTCTCCCTGATCACTCCCCGATTTCCGGCACCCCGGCCTGCTCCCGCTGCCACTCGGCCGGCGTCCGCCCGGTCCAGCGGCGGAAGGCGCGCCAGAAGGTGCTGGGCTCGGCGAAACCCAGCGACTGGCCGATCCGGGCCAGGGAGTGCCGGCCCTGGGCCACCGCCTGCAGGGCCGCGTCGCGCCGCACCTCGTCCACCAGGGTCGAGAAATCCAGCTGGCGTTCCTGCAGGCGCCGCGCCAGGGTCCGCGCGCTCAGGCCAAAGGCCTGGGCCGCCTCGGTGCGGCCGGGCGGCTGGCCGTGGATGCGGCCGGCCAGCCAGCGCCGCAGCGCCGGCACCAGGTCGTCGGCCGGGGCGAGCGCGGCCAGACGCGCCGCCGCGTACTGCTGGTGGACCCGGGCCAGCTGGGCGTCGGCCTGGGGCAGCGGCTGGTCCAGCAGGGCGTTGTCGATCAGCAGGCCGTTGAACGCCTGCTCGAACTCGACCGGGCAGCCGAAGGCCGCACCGTAGCCCTCGGGCGGGCCGAGCGAAGGCTGGCTGAACTGCGCCTTGAGCGGCTGCACGGCGGCGCTGGTCACCCAGCGCGCGATGGCCACCACCGCGGCCAGCACCGCCTCGATCTGGTGCGGGCTGAACGGCAGCTCGCCCTGGCGCGGGTGATAGATGAGCCAGCTGGCGTCGCCGCCGGCGATCACCTGCAGGCGCCCGCCGTCGCTGACCAGGCGCTGGTACTTCACCACCACGTCGATGGATTCGCGCAGGGTCGAGGCCGACTGCGCCATGAAGCTCACCACGTTCAGCCCGGCCGGCCCCACCAGCCCGCCGGCCTTCAGGCCGAAGCCGGGGTCGCCGGTGAGCGCCGCCGCGGCCCGCCACAGCCGGGTGATGTGGTCGATCGGCCAGCGCTCGCGGCCCAGCTCACCGCTGGCGATGCCGGCGGCGGCCATCACCCGCTCTGGCGCGACGCCCATGCGCTGGGCGGCCAGCAGTACGGTGTTCACCCAGCTCATCGAAACCGTGGCCTGCGAAGTCAATTATTCTGGCCCCCAAAGTCAATACCGGCGCCATGGTATGCGGCTATGGTTCCGCTCAACAAGAACAAGGCCCACCCTTCAGAGGAGTGCCCCGATTGGCGACCACAGCCACGCAATCCGATGTCCTGGTCATAGGCGGCGGCCTCGCCGGCCTGGTCACCGCCCTGGAAGCCCTGCGCGCGGGCAAGCGGGTGACCCTGGTCGACCGCGACAGCCGCGAGCGCCTCGGCGGGCTGGCCCTGTGGGCCTTCGGCGGCATGGCCCTGGTGGGCACGCCGCTGCAGGCGCGGATGAAGATCCCGGATACCCCCGAAGTGGCTCTGCGCGACTGGCTGAGCTTCGGCGAACTGCCGCCGGACGACCTGCACTCCCTGCAATGGGCGCGCTACTACGTGGAGCGCAGCCGCGCCGAGGTCTACGACTGGCTGCTGGGCGAGGGCGTGAAATTCCTGCCGGCGGTGAACTGGGTGGAGCGCGGCCGCTACGGCGAAGGCAACAGCCTGCCGCGCTACCACGTGATCTGGGGCACCGCCCGCGAACTGACCCGGCGCATGATCGCCGCCCTCCACGCCGCCGACGGCGACGGACGGCTGCAACTGCTGCACCACCACCGCGTGGTCGGCCTGGAGCACCAGGCCGGCCGGATCGACAGTGCCGTGGCGCGCTGCGAACACAGCGGCCGCGAAGTGCGCCTGCAAGCCCCGGTGGTGGTGCTGGCCATGGGCGGCATCAACGGCAGCAGCGAGCAGGTCCGCTCCAACTGGCCCGCAGGCCGGCCGATGCCAACCGCCATGCTCAACGGCGCCCACCCCTTCGCCGACGGCGCGCTGCACCGGCGGGTCGCCGACGAGCTGGGCGGGCAGGTCGTCCATGCCGGCGAGATGTGGAACTACGCCGCCGGCTTCCCCCATCCCTACCCGCATTTCGAGGGGCACGGGCTGTCCACCATTCCCTGCAAGTCGGCCCTGTGGCTCGACCACAGCGGGCGGCGCATCGGCCCCGAGCCACTGGTCACCGGCTTCGACACCCACTGGTTGTGCCAGCGGGTCGCGGAGCAGGAGAAGCCCTGGACTTGGCACCTGCTGAACTGGCGGATCGCGGCCAGGGAATTCGCCATCTCCGGCGCCGAACACAACCCGCGCATCCGCGACAAACAGTTCCCCGCCTTCCTCAAGGAGACCTTGCTCGGCAACCACCGCCTGGTCCGCCAGATGCAGCAGGAGAGCCCGCACTTCCTGGTCGACGAGACCCTGGCCGGGCTGGCGGCGAAGATGAACGCCCTGACCTGCTCGCTGGACGTGGACCCCGCCGTGCTGCAGGCCACCGCCGACGCCTTCGACGCCAACTTCGCCGGCGGCCGGCGGCTGCACAACGACGAGCAGATCCGCCGCATCCAGCATGCCCGGCAATGGGGACCGGACCGCCTGCGCACCTGCAAGCCGGCGCCGCTGCAGATGCCCGGCGCCGGCCCGTTCATCGCCATCCACACCCAGCTGGTGACCCGCAAGAGCCTGGGCGGCCTGCGTACCGACCTGCACAGCCGCGTGCTGGGCGCCGACGGCAGTCCCGTGCCGGGCCTCTACTGCGTGGGCGAGGCCGCCGGCTTCGGCGGCGGTGGCGCCAACGGCAAGCGCTCGCTGGAGGGCACCTTCCTGCCCGGCTGCATCCTCACCGCCCGCGCCGCCGCGCGCTCGATAAACCACGGTTGATCCCAAGGAGACCGACATGGCCAATGGCGCCCAAGCACTGATGAAAACCCTGGCGGACGCCGGCATCGAAGTCTGCTTCACCAATCCCGGCACCAGCGAGATGCACTTCGTCGCCGCGCTGGACAGCGAGCCGCGCATGCGCGCCGTGCTGGCACTGTTCGAGGGTGTCGCCACTGGCGCCGCCGACGGCTACGCGCGGATGGCCGACAAGCCCGCCGCCACGCTGCTGCACCTGGGCTGCGGCCTGGGCAACGGCCTGGCCAACCTGCACAACGCGCGCAAGGGCAAGGTACCGGTGGTCAACATCGTCGGCGACCACGCCACCTACCACACCCAGTACGACGCCCAGCTGCAGTCGGACATCGAGACCGTGGCGCGCAACGTCTCGCCGGGCTTCGTGCGCACCTCGGCGAGCACCGCCGACCTGTGCCGCGACGCGGTGGACGCCATCGCCGCGGCCAGGGGCTACCCGGGCCAGGTGGCGACACTGATCCTGCCGGCCGACGTGTCCTGGGGCGACGGTGGCATCCCCTCCCCGCCACCGCCGCCGCCCGCGCCGAAGGCGGCCGAGGACGCCACCGTCGCGGCCATCGCCGCGGCCATCCGCTCGGGCCGCAAGACCGCCCTGCTGCTCGGCGGCCGCGCCCTGCGCGAGCCTGACCTGCTGGCCGCGGCGCGCATCGCGGCGCACTGCGGGGTAAAGCTGCTGACCGAGGTCTTCCCCACCCGCCTGCAACGCGGCGCCGGCCTGCCGCCGGTGGAACGCATCGCCTATATGGCGGAACTGGCGGGCGTACAACTGGCGCAGATCGAGGAACTGATCCTGGTCGACGCCAAGGCGCCGGTGTCCTTCTTCGCCTACCCGGGCAAGCAGAGCTACCTGGTGCCCGACAGCTGCAACCTGCACATCCTGGCCAACCCGGCCGACGACACCACCGCCAGCCTGGAGAAGCTGAGCGCCGCGCTCGGCGCCGACCATGCCCAGCCCGTGCTGCAGCCGGCGCAGCGCCCCAACCGCCCGCGCGGCAAGCTGAGCGCCGCCAAGGTGTGCAAGGCGGTGGGCCACCTGCTGCCGGAGAACGCCATCCTGGTCGACGAGGCCATCACCTCGGGGCTGATGCTGGCGGCCCTCACCGCCGGCGCGCCACGCCACGACCTGCTGACCCTGACCGGCGGCGCCATCGGCCAGGGCCTGCCCAGCGCCGTGGGCGCGGCCATCGCCTGCCCGGACCGGCCGGTGCTGGCGCTGATCGGCGACGGCTCGTCGATGTACACCATCCAGGCGCTGTGGACCATGGCCCGGGAACAGCTCAACGTCACTTCGATCATCTTCAACAACGCCTCCTACTCGGTGCTCAACATCGAGCTGGAACGGGTCGGCGCCGAGGAAAGCGGGCCCAAGGCCAAGGCCCAGCTCGACCTCAAGGGGCCGGTCCTCAACTTCGCCCGGCTGGCCCAGGGCATGGGCGTGCACGCGGTGCGGGTGAGCACCGCCGAGGAACTGCTGCAGGCCATGGAATACGCCCAGGCCCACCCCGGCCCGCACCTGATCGAGGCCATGGTCCCGGAGTCCCTGAACGGCGCCAAGCGCAAGATCCTGCCCTACCTGCTGCGCGCCCTGCCCAACCTGCCGCCGGCCCTGGCCGGCGCCCTGAAGCGCAAGATCGCGCCCTGAGCCCACCTGCCGGGCGGCGCCTCTGCCGCCCGGCCACCGCCCCTCCGGCCACGCCCGCACGCACGCCCACGGCGCCCCGCTTCGCTTGGCGCGGCGCACCTTTGCGGGTAGATTGGCTCATCCTCGCGCGCCCGCCCGAAAAGGCAGGCGAACCTCGGACACCGGCGCCGCTCTGATGAATAGACCAGCGGACGTGCCGGCGAAGACCCCGGGTGTGCAGCCCGGACCGCCCCCGCCCCACGCCGCCGCTCACACCGCTATCGCCTGCCCACCCATCAAGGCTCCGGCCCGAAGGACACCCGATGACAGAACCCGACGCTCTGAAAGATGCGGTGGAGCGCTGCGCCGATGAGCCGATCCATATTCCCGGCAGCATCCAGCCGCACGGTTTCCTGCTGGTCCTCGACGAGCCCGACCTGCGCGTACGGCAGGCGAGCCGCAACGTCATCGACTGGCTCGGCCTGGAGGCCGAGCAGCTGCTTGGCACATCGCTGCGGGAGCTGATCCACGACGATGCCCTGCCCGAGCGCCTGGCCGGCCTCTCCGGCGAGGACCGCAACCCCTTCCACCTCGGCGACGTGAACTTCGCCCTCGGCACGTCGCGGGAGCAGACCTTCGCCCTCCTGGCGCACCGCAACGAGGGGCAGCTGATCCTCGAATTCGAGCGCGCCAGCAACCCCGGCCAGGCCTACGGCACGCTGTACCCGCTGATGCGTACCTTCGTCGCCCAGCTGCATGCCGCCGGCGATCTGGAATCCATCTGCCGGCTGGCGGTGAGCGAACTGAGCCGCATCACCGGCTTCGGCCGGATCAAGGCCTACCGCTTCGACAATGAAGGCAACGGCGAGGTGCTCGCCGAACACGCCGAGCCCGGCTACGCCAGCTACCTCGGCCACCACTTCCCCGCGTCGGACATCCCCGCCCAGGCCCGTCGCCTGTACCGCGAGAACCTGATCCGCGTCATCCCCGATGCCCACTACCAGCCTTCGCCGCTCGTGCCGGCGCTCAACCCCGCCAGCGGCAAGCCGCTGGACCTGGGCTTCGCCTCCCTGCGCAGCGTGTCGCCGGTGCACCTGCAGTACATGCGCAACATGGGCACCCTGGCCTCGATGTCGGTCTCCATCGTGGTCCGCGACCAGCTCTGGGGCCTGATCTCCTGCCACGACGCCAGCCCGCGCCAGGTCAGCCACAAGACCCGCACCGCCTGCGAACTGCTGGCGCGCATCCTGGCCCTGCAGATCGACGCCACCGAGACCGGCCTGCTGGCCCAGCGCAAGCTCGAACTGCGTCACCAAGTGGTTCGCCTGCTGTCGGGCATGGCCGATTGCGACAGCGTCACCGACGGCTTCAGGAGCCTGCCGGACGTGGTCCTCGCCTTCGCCGGCGCGCAGGGCGCGGCGGTGGTCGAGTCCGACACCTGCGTGCGGGTCGGCGAGGCGCCGCCGGACCGGCAGATCATCGCGCTGGCCCGCTGGCTCAGCGCGCATCAGTCCGGGCATATCTTCAGCAGCGACAACCTGGGCCAGGACGTGCCGGAACTGCCCGAACTGGCGAAGCACGCCGCCGGGGTCCTGGCGATTTCCATCTCCAAGCTGCACGCCCATTACCTGATCTGGTTCCGCCAGGAGCGGGTGAGAACCATCCACTGGGCCGGCCAGCCCGAGAAGCGGCTCGACCAGCTCAGCGGGGCGCTGACGCCACGCCACAGCTTCGATACCTGGCGCGAAGTGGTGCGCGGCTACTGCGCCCCCTGGGAGGACGCCGAGCGGGAAGGCGCGCTCGAACTGCGCAACGCGGTGCTCGGCATCGTCCTGCGCAAGGCCGAGGAAATGGCCCAGCTGGCGGGCGAGCTGCGCGAAAGCAACAAGGAACTGGAGTCCTTCTCCTACAGCGTGTCCCACGACCTGCGTGCGCCGCTGCGCCACATCGCCGGCTACACCGAACTACTCAGCGAACTGGAAGGGCCGCAGCTGAGCGAGCGCGGCCAGCGCTTCCTGGGCAACATCGGCGACGCGGCCCGCTTCGCCGGCACCCTGGTGGACAACCTGCTGAGCTTCTCGCAGATGGGCCGCTCGGCGCTGCACCTGTCCGACGTCGACCTGGGCGCCCTGGTCGGCTCCATCCGCGAGGAAATGCGCCCCGACTACGAGAGCCGCGACGTCGAATGGCGCGTGCAGCCGATGCCCGTGGTGGTCGCCGACGCCGCCTTCATCCACATGGTGCTGCGCAACCTGATCAGCAACGCGCTGAAGTACACCAGCGGGCGCGAGCACGCGCTGATCGAGATCGGCGCCCATGCGCAGCGCGACGAGACCGTGGTCTACATCCGCGACAACGGCGTCGGCTTCGACATGCAGTACGCCGGCAAGCTGTTCGGCGTGTTCCAGCGCCTGCACCGCATGGAAGAATTCGAAGGCACCGGCATCGGCCTGGCCAGCGTGCGCCGCATCGTCGAGCGCCACGGCGGCCGGGTCTGGGCCGACGGCCGCATCGACCAGGGCGCCACCTTCTTCTTCGCCCTGCCGCACCTGACCTATACCGCACCCGATGACCGGAAAGACTGATGCTCAAGCCCATTCTGCTCGTTGAAGACAACCCCCACGACCTGGAGCTGACCCTGGTCGCGCTCGAACGCAGCCAGCTGGCCAACGACGTGGTGGTCAAGCGCGACGGCGCCGAGGCGTTGGACTACCTGCTGCGCCGTGGCGAGCACCTGTCCCGCGACGACGGCAACCCGGCGGTGCTGCTGCTCGACCTCAAGCTGCCCAAGGTGGACGGCCTGGAGGTGCTCAAGACGGTGCGCGAGACGCCCGCGCTACGCAGCATTCCGGTGGTCATGCTGACCTCCTCGCGGGAAGAGCCCGACCTCATGCGCGCCTACGAGATGGGCGTGAACGCCTACGTGGTGAAGCCGGTCGAATTCAAGGATTTCGTCGCCGCGATTTCCGACCTCGGCATCTTCTGGGCGGTGCTCAACGAGCCGCCGCCCGGCTCGCTGCGCCTCAAGCGCACCCGCAGGACCGAAGAACAGAACGACTGACTCTCCGCCACCGCGCGCCGCCGGCGCGCGGTACGCTGCCAGCCCACACGAAGGCCAATGCCCGCGTCAAAGAACATCAGTGTCCTGTTCATCGAAGACAGCTCGCACGACGCCGAACTGGCCCAGATGGCGCTGGAGCGCAGCGGCTACACGCTGGACACCGAACTGGTCTACGACCACGCCGGGGTCGTCGAGGCCTTGCAGCGACGCCCATTCGACCTGATCCTCGCCGACTTCATCCTGCCCGGCTTCTCCGGCAGCCTGGCCCTGCAGGAAGCCCGCCGCCTGGCGCCGGAAACCCCCTTCATCTTCCTCTCCGGCGTGTACGGCGAGGAGAACGCGGTCAATATGATGCGCTCGGGCGCGGTGGACTACGTCCTCAAGCAGAACCTTGCGCTGCTGCCCAAGGCGGTCACCCGCGCCGTCTCGGAAGTCCACGAGCGTCGCCGCCGGCGCCAGGCGGAACAGGCCCTGCAGGAGGTCGGTGTGCGCGCCCGGCTGGCCATCGAGGCGGCACGCCTGGGCATGTGGGACTACGAGCCGGCCAGCGGACAGCTGCTGTGCGACCAGCGCTACCGGGCGATCTGCGGCCTGGACGGCGACGAGCCGCTGGACATGACGGTGTTCGAGCGGCTCTGCCACCCCGACGACCTGCCCTACATGCGCGCACGCATCGAGACCGCCATCAGCGACCCGCGCCAGCCCGACTTCGCCGCCACCTACCGCATCCAGTTGCCCGACGGCCAGATGCGCTGGCTGGAAATGCGCGGCCAGGCCTTCTTCGACCAGGGCCGCTGCAGCCGCTTCGTCGGCGTGGCGATGGACATCACCGAGCAGCGCTCCGCCACCGAGGCCCTCAAGCGCCTCAACGAGACCCTCGGCGAGCGCGTCGAGGAACGCACCCGCGAACGCGACCGGACCTGGGAACTGTCGCGCGACCTGCTGGCGGTCACCGACTTCGGCTCCACCGCGCTGGCGCTGAACCCGGCCTGGCAGGACGTCCTCGGCTGGCCGCTGGACGACCTGCTCAACCAGCGCCTGGTCACCCTGGTCCATCCCGACGACCTGCGCGCCAGCCTGGCCGCCATGAGCATCATCCGCCGCGGCAGGGTCGCCCAGCGCTTCGTCAACCGCCTGCGCCACCGCGACGGCGGCTACCGCTGGATCGCCTGGAACACCGTGCCCGACGCCGGCCACGCCTACATCGCCGGCCGCGACATCAGCAACGAGATCGCCAACATCGACAAGCTGGCCGACGCCAACGCCGCCCTGCGCCAGCAGATCGAGGAGCGCGAGAAGGTCGAGGCCACGCTGCGCCAGATGCAGCGCCTGGAGGCGGTGGGCCAGCTGACCGCCGGCGTCGCCCACGACTTCAACAACCTGCTGACGGTGATCCTCACCAGCGCCAACTTCCTGCAGCGCGACCTCGAACGCGGCGCGCCGGTGGAGAACAGCCTGCGCCGGCTGAACTACATCCGCACCTCCGGCGAGCGCGGCGCGACCCTCACCAGCCAGTTGCTGGCCTTCGCCCGGCGCCAGCGGCTGGCGCCCTCGCCGCTGGACCTCAACGAAACCGTCGACAACCTGCTCAACCTGCTCAAGAGCACCCTGGGCGGCAGCATCGACGTGGTCACCCAGCCACAGGACGGCCTGTGGCATGCGCTGGTCGACCCGACGCAGATCGAGATGATCATCCTCAACCTGGCGATCAACGCCCGCGACGCCATGGGCGACAGCGGCCGCCTGACGCTCGCCACTGCCAACGCGAGCATCGCCGAGACCTCGCTGCGCGCCGAGGAACCCGGCCCGGGCGACTACGTGATGCTGTCGGTCTCCGACACCGGCACGGGCATGAGCGAGGAGGTGCTGCAGAAGGCCTTCGAGCCCTTCTTCACCACCAAGGAAGTCGGCAAGGGCTCCGGGCTCGGCCTGGCCCAGGTGTTCGGCTTCGCCAAGCAGTCCGGCGGCGGCGCCCGCATCCTCTCCGAGGAAGGCAGCGGCACCACCGTCCAGGTGTTCCTGCCCAGGACCGAGCCGGCGCCGGAGGACGGCACCACTCCTGCGGACGATACGGACGGCCCCGAGGTCATCGCCGGGCACCAGCGCATCCTGCTGGTCGACGACGACCCGGCCGTGCGCGAGGTGACCTCGCAGATGCTCCAGCGCCTCGGCTTCCAGGTCGCGGAGGCGGACTCCGGCGCGAGCGCCCTGCGGCTGCTCGAGGACATCGAAGTGGACCTGCTGCTCGCCGACTTCGTCATGCCGGGCATGAACGGCGGCGAACTCGCCCGCGCGGTCGGCGGCAAGCGGCCGGGGTTGCCGGTCGTGTTCATCAGCGGATACGCCGAACTGGGCGAGCTGGGACTCGGCGAAAACCTGGTGATCCAGAAACCCTTCCAGGAAGAGCAGGTGGCCCGCAAGATTCTCCAGGCGCTCAGGGAGGCGGGCACCCGGCATGGATAGCCTGCGCCAGCGCCTGAAGCACTTCAGTACCGGCCTGCACCACCAGGTCGACGCGGCCTTCTCCGCCTTCCCGCTGGAGTCCGCACCGGGCTACCGGGGCTTTCTCCTGGCCCACGGCGCGGCGCTGTTCAGCCTGGAGCGGACCCTCGAAGCCAATGCCGTCGAAGCACTGATCGAAGACTGGCCCCTGCGCCGGCGCAGCGATGCGCTGCATGCGGACCTGCTGGCGCTCGGTATCGAACACATGGCGCCGCTCGACGCACCCCGGCACGTCGATCCCGGCTGGTGCTGGGGAGCGCTCTATGTGCTGGAGGGCTCGCGCCTGGGCGCCCGCCTGCTCGCCCAGCGCCTGCGGGCGGCACAGCCGACGGCGCCCATGAGCTACCTGGGCCACGCGGCCGCCGAAGGGCTCTGGCCGCGCTTCCTGCAACGGCTGGAGGCGTGTGCGGGAAGCTGCGACGAGGCCCAGTTGCAGCAGGGCGTGGCGGACGCCTTCGGTCAGTTTCTCGCGGCGGCGCGCCGGCAGGGCGAGGCCGAGGCGAGCCTGCTGGCGGGCTGAAACGAAAGGCTATGTAGCCG
>NZ_JAOEEE010000005.1:0-245683 GCF_029837675.1 Pseudomonas sp. GD04015
CGCCTACCCCACCGCCGGCAGCGGCTCGTCCAGCGGCGTCACCGTCACCCGCACGTCCGGGTCATGGCTGCCGCCGCCGAGGATCACGCCGCGCAGCGGCGAGACGTCGGCGAAGTCGCGGCCCCAGCCGAGGGTGATGTGTTCCAGCGCCGGCAGCAGGTTGTTGGTGGGGTCGAAGTCCACCCAGCCCTGGCGCGGGCAGTACACCGCGACCCAGGCGTGCGAGGCGTCGGCGCCGATCAGCCGGGGCTGGCCGGGCGGCGGCCGGGTCAGCAGGTAGCCGCTGACGTAGCGCGCCGCCAGCCCCCGGGAACGCAGGCAGGCGAGCATCAGGTGGGCGAAGTCCTGGCAGACGCCGCGGCGCTCCTCCAGCACCTGCAACAGTGGGGTCGCCACCTGGGTGGCGGCGGCGTCGAAGGTGAATTCCTCGAAGATCCTGCGCATCAGCGCCCGCACCGCCAGCAGCAGCGGGCGGCCCGGCGCGAAGCAGTCGGCGGCATAGTCGACGAACACGCCCTTGAGGTTCACGTAGGGCGACTGGAAGCGGTAGCGCGCGGCCTCCAGCAGCCCGGCGGACAGTGGCTGGCCGCTGTAGCCGAGGGCCGCCACCACGTCTTCCCAGGGCGGGGAATCCTCCAGTTGCAGGCCCTCGCGGGCCAGCACTTCCACGCGCAGGCTGGCGACCACCCGCAGCTCGTCGTGAGGGCGTTCGAAGGCCAGGCGGGTGAGCGGGTTGCCGAAGGTGTCCAGGCCGTCCTGGCGCCGGGTCGGCTGCGGGGTGATGGTCAGGTGGCGCTCCTGGCAGAGCTGCCGCTCGCAGTCGCGCGGCCACAGGTGGGCCAACTGCTGGGCCAGGGAGACGGGCGCCGAGTAGCGGTAGTGGGTGTCGTGGAGGACCTGATAGAGGGCACGCTTCATGACGAGAGTGTCCCCCGGCTGGCGTCCACGTGCACGAAGAAGCGCAGGGCCAACTGGTCCGAGACCTCGCCGGAGGCTTCGACGATCTGCAGCAGCAGGTCGGCCAGGCCGCCGAGCACGGCGCGCACGCCGGAGGCGCCGAACAGCGGGTTTTCCAGGCTGCCCAGGCGGAACCCGGCAAGCTTGTCGCCCAGCTCGGCCAGCGCGCCACCGGCGACGAAGCCGAAGTTCTCCTCCAGCCGCTCCAGGGAGCGCAGCAGCTGGCGCAGCTGGAACAGCACGGCATGCGGGTTCTGCTCGTCGAGCAGGAGCAGGTCGAGCACCGGGATCAGCTGGGCGCTGGCCAGGTAACGGGTGCGGTAGGTGATGCTGCTGTTGCCCAGTTCCAGCAGCCACTCCAGCGCGGACTGGTCGTGGGCGGCGTGGCCGCGCAGGAAGCCGGCGATACTCTCGCAGAGGAACTGCAGACGCTCGATGCTGCGGCCGATCATGAGGAAGCGCCAGCCGTCGTCGCGGGTCATGTCGTCGAGGGCGAAGCCGGCCAGCGCAGCCAGCGACATCAGCAGGCGGTTGAGGAAGTCCAGCAGGTCGCCGAAGTCGGCGCCCTCGCGCTCCAGGCTCTGGGCCTCGCGCTGCAGTTCGACCAGCGCCTGCCAGTTGGCGCGGGACAGCTTGCCGCGCACGCTGCCGGCCGACCACTGCAGGCGCTGCAGGCCGGCGCGCAGGCTGGCCGGCCAGTCGGCGCCGAGCATGGCCTCGAACAGGCGCTGCTCCAGGGTGCCGCTGGCGGCGTCCGGCAGCAGGCCTAGGCCTTCGCCCAGGACCAGCGCGGCCTGCAGGGCCTGCGGGTCGTCATCGTCGTCGACATAGCGCGACAGCATGATGCGCAGCAGCCGCGCGCTGTCCTCGCAGCGCTCGCCGTAGCGGCCGAACCAGAACAGGTTCTCCACCACCCGCGACGGCAGGAACGGGTCGCTGCGCACCAGGTCGGCCACACCGAGCGGGCGCAGCCACTGCCAGGGCTCGCCGCCCGGATGGCGCTCGCCGAGCACCCAGGTGTCCTTGCTCGCCCCGCCGCGCTGCATCGAGATCACCTCGGCATCGGCATCGGCGGCCACCCGGGTCAGGCCGCCGGGCAGCACCCGGTAGCCGTCGGCGCTGGCCACGGCGAACACGCGCATGCCGATGGCGCGCGGCACCACGCCGCCCTCCTCGGCCAGCCACACCGGCGCCTGGGACAGCTGGGCGCGGGCCTGCGCCACGTAGGCGTAGGGACGCGCCCGGATGCGCTCGGCCAGGGCCGCGCGCTGGGCCTCGTCGAGGTCGCGGCCGAACTGGGCGACGAAGCTCTGCGACGGGAAGCTCGGCCGCACCAGCAGCTCGTCGAGCTTGTCCAGCGCCTCGCCCAGCACCGGTTCTTCGCCACACCACCAGCTGGCGATGGACGGCAGCAGCAGTTCCTCACCTAGCAGCCGCTCGGCGATAGCGGGCAGGAAGCCGGGCAGTCCCGGCGACTCCAGCACGCCGCTGCCCAGGGCGTTGGCCACCAGCACGTTGCCCTGGCGCACCGCTTCGAGCAGGCCGGGCACACCGAGGGCGGAGTCGGTGCGCAGTTCCAGCGGGTCGCAGTAGTCGTCGTCCAGGCGGCGCAGCACGGCGTGGACCCGACGCAGGCCGGCCAGGGTCTTGAGGTAGAGGCAGGCGTCGCGCACCGTCAGGTCGCTGCCTTCCACCAGCGGATAGCCGAGCTGGCGCGCCAGGTAGAGGTGCTCGAAATAGCTCTCGTTGAAGCGCCCTGGGGTCAGCACCACCACCAGCGGCGTCTCGCCGTCGGCCGGCGCCTGGCGCGCCAGGGTGTCCTGTAGGGTGCGGAAGAAGCCAGCCAGGTACTGCACGCGTAGGTCGCGGTACAGCTCGGGGAAGGCGCGCGAGAGGATCTGCCGGTTCTCCAGGGCGTAGCCGGCGCCGGAGGGCGCCTGGGTACGGTCGGCGGTGACCCACCAGCGACCGTCCGGCGCCCGCGCCAGGTCCACCGCGTACAGGTGCAGGTAGGTGCCGCCCGGCGGGCGCACGCCCTGGCAGGGCCAGAGGAAGTTGTCGTGGCCGAACACCAGCTCGGTCGGCAGCAGGCCCTCGGCGAGCAGCTGCTGCGGGCCGTAGAGGTCCGCCAGCACGGCGTCGAGCAGGCTGGCGCGCTGGGCCACGCCGGCGGCGATCTGCTGCCACTCGTCGGCGGGGATCAGGTTGGGCAGCAGGTCCAGTTCCCAGGGGCGGTCGGCGCCGTCCGGCGCGGCGTAGGCGTTGTAGGTCACGCCGTTTTCCTGGATCTGCCGCTCCAGCAGGGCCTGGCGCTGCTGCAACTGGGCCGGGGTGCTGCGCTGCAGCTGGTCGAACAGGCGGCGCCAGTGCGGGCGCACCTGGCCGCGGGCATCGAGCAATTCCTGGTAGGCCGCGCCGGAGCGCGGGTAGTCGGCAAGCAGGTCAGGCATGGACATCTCGGCAGTGTTAACGCGGCGCCTCTCCCTTAGCCCCCTCATCCGCCCTTCGGGCACCTTCTCCCGGCGGGAGAAGGATTCAGGAGCGGCGCAGGTCCAGGGTCATGGGCAGTTCATTATTGTTGATCGGTTCGGCCACCGTGCGTTCACCCGGGCTGTGCCCGTGGCGGAAGAAGCGCGCCATGCGCCGGCTCTCGGCGGCGTAGGCGTTGACCGGCAGCGCCTCGAAGTTGCGCCCGCCGGGGTGCGCCACGTGGTACTGGCAGCCGCCGAGGGAGCGCTGCATCCAGGTGTCCACCAGGTCGAACACCAGCGGCGCGTGCACGCCGATGGTCGGCTGCAGGCAGCTGGCCGGCTGCCAGGCGCGGTAGCGCACGCCGCCGACGAATTCGCCGACCCTGCCGGTGGGCCGCAGCGGCACCGGCACGCCGTTGCAGGTGAGCAGGTAGCGGTCCGGCGCCAGGCCGTTCAGCTTCACCTGCACCCGCTCCAGGGACGAGTCCACGTAGCGCACGGTGCCGCCGACGGCGCCCTCCTCGCCCAGCACGTGCCAGG
Source organism: Pseudomonas sp. GD04015 (assembly GCF_029837675.1). NCBI lineage: Bacteria > Pseudomonadati > Pseudomonadota > Gammaproteobacteria > Pseudomonadales > Pseudomonadaceae > Pseudomonas > Pseudomonas sp. GD04015. Next base: position 3,969 of record NZ_JAOEEE010000005.1, read on the forward strand.
GCTCCAGGGCCTGGCGCAGCTCCAGGTCGATGCCCTTGACGGCGTAGTCGCCCAGGCGCGGGAAGCGGAACTCCAGGTGCGGGGCGAACCATTCGGCACGCAGCGAGTAGCCGGCGGCATTGAGCTCCTGGATGACGTCGGCGAAGTCCTGCTCGACGAAGTGCGGCAGCAGGAAGCGGTCGTGCAGCTCGGTGCCCCAGCGCGCCAGCTTCGCCGGGCGGTACGGCTCGTTCCAGAAACGCGCGACCAGGGCGCGCAGCAACAGTTGCTGGACCAGGCTCATGCGCGCGTGCGGCGGCATCTCGAAGGCGCGCAGTTCGAGCAGGCCGAGGCGGCCGCTGGCCGAGTCCGGCGAGTACAGCTTGTCGATGCAGAACTCGGCGCGGTGGGTGTTGCCGGTGACGTCCACCAGCAGGTTGCGCAGCAGGCGGTCGATAAGCCAGGGCGGGCACTCGCGGCCCGGCTCGGGCATCTGCGCGAAGGCGATCTCCAGCTCGTAGAGGGCGTCGTTGCGCGCCTCGTCCACCCGCGGCGCCTGGGAGGTCGGGCCGATGAACAGGCCGCTGAACAGGTAGGACAGCGACGGATGGTTATGCCAGTAGCTGATCAGGCTGCGCAGCAGGTCCGGGCGGCGCAGGAAGGGCGACTCGGCCGGCGTGGCGCCGCCGAGGACGAAGTGATTGCCGCCGCCGGTGCCGGTGTGGCGGCCGTCGAGCATGAACTTCTCGCTGCTCAGGCGGCAGTGGCGCGCCGCCTCGTAGAGGAATTCGGTGCGCTCGACCAGTTCGTCCCAGGTGGCGGCCGGGTGGATGTTGACCTCGATCACGCCGGGGTCCGGGGTGACGCGGAAGTGGGTCAGGCGCGGGTCCTGCGGCGGCTCGTAGCCTTCCAGCAGCACCGGGCAGCGCAGCTCGCGGGCGGTGGCCTCGATGGCGGCGACCAGCTCCAGGTAGTCGTCCAGCCGCTGCAGCGGCGGCATGAACAGGTACAGGCGGCCGTCGCGCGGTTCGGCGCACAGGGCGGTGCGGACCACGCCGGACGCCGACTCGAACAGCCCGGGCGCCTGCGGTCCCTCGCCCTCCGCCGGCGGCTTGCGCCCGGCCGGGTGCAGCGGCATGCGCAGCTGCTGGACGATGCTCTGCCGGCTGGGCAGCGGCGGGAACGGCTGGTGCGGGTCCTGCGGCGCGACGTAGGGGTAGTCCAGCTCGCCGACCCAGGGTTGCGAGTCCAGCGGCAGGCGGTAGCCCAGCGGCGAGTCGCCGGGGATCAGCCGGCAGTGTTCGTCGCGCAGGAACCAGGGCCCGGTCAGCCAGGCGTCGTCGCCGGCGCTGCGCATCAACGGCAGGACGTGGCCGACCACCTCGCCCAGGCCGCGGCAGAACACCTTGCGCAAGCGCTCGCGCTCCAGCGGGTCGGCCAGGCGCGCGTCGCCCGGGGTGACGTTGGCCGGCAGGCGGCGTTCGCGCCACAGGTAGTAGAGCCAGTCCTCGTAGGCCGGGAACACGTGCTCGGCCTCCAGCCCCAGGTGCCCGGCCAGGGTGGCGAGGAAGCGCCCGGCCAGGCGCGCGTCGGCGCCGTAGTAGCGGGTCTCGTCGGCGTACAGCGCCGGGTCCTGCCAGATCGGTTCGCCGTCCTTGCGCCAGAAGCAGTTCAGCGACCAGCGCGGCAGCTGCTCGCCGGGGTACCACTTGCCCTGGCCGAAGTGGACCAGGGCCTGCGGCGCGTAGTGGGCGCGCAGGCGGTGGAACAGCTCGGCGGCCAGGCGGCGCTTGTTCGGGCCGAGGGCGGCGGTGTTCCACTCGGCGTCGTCCGGGTAGTCGATGGCGACGAAGGTCGGCTCGCCGCCCATGGTCAGGTGCACGTCGCCGTAGGCCAGCTCGGCGTCCACCTGGCGACCGAGGCCGAGTATCTCCTGCCACTGCTCCTCGCCGTAGGGCATGGTCACGCGAGGCGCTTCCCAGATGCGCTCGATGCGCATGTCGTGCTCGAACTCGCACTCGCATTCGTCGAGCACCCCGGAAATCGGCGCCGCGGCGGAGGGCTCGGGGCTGCACGCCAGCGGCACGTGGCCCTCGCCGGCGAACAGGCCGCTGGTGGGGTCGAGGCCGACCCAGCCGGCGCCGGGCAGGTACACCTCGCACCAGGCGTGCAGGTCGGTGAAGTCCTGCTCGGCACCGCTGGGGCCGTCAAGGGATTTGACGTCGGCGGTGAGCTGGATCAGGTAGCCGGAGACGAAGCGCGCGGCCAGGCCCAGGTGGCGCAGCAGCTGCACCAGCAGCCAGGCCGAGTCGCGGCAGGAGCCGGAGGCCAGTTGCAGGGTCTCCTCCGGCGTTTGCACGCCCGGCTCCAGGCGGATCAGGTAGCGGATGTCCTGGGACAGGCGCTGGTTCAGCGCGACCAGGAAGTCGACGCTGGGCGTCGGCGTGCGGTCGATGCCGGCCAGGTACTCGGCGAACAGCGGCCCGCAGGCAGCCGTCACCAGGTAGGGCGCCAGCTCGCGCTGCTCGCCGCCGGTGTAGGCGAAGGGAATCTTCTCGGCGTGCTCTTCGAGGAAGAAGTCGAAGGGGTTGAACACCGCCATCTCGGCGACCAGGTCGACGGTGACCTTGAGCCGCTCGGTCTTCTCCGGGAACACCAGGCGCGCCAAGTAGTTGCCCTGGGGGTCCTGCTGCCAGTTGACGAAGTGCTCGCCCGGCTCCACCTGCAGCGCATAGGAGAGGATGCGCGTGCGGCTGTGGGGCGCCGGGCGCAGGCGGACGACCTGCGGGCCCAGGTTGATCGGGCGGTCGTAGCGGTAGTGCGTGACGTGCTGCAGTGCGACATGGATCGACACGGCGTGCCTCCTGCGAGCCAGGGCGATAACCGGCAGGGGCAAGAGTTGTGCCATTGCCATTGACCCGGATCAACGAGGCCTCGGCGACAGCGGGCAAGATCGGCAGCAAAAAACAACGAGGGGAGCAGGAGCGCATGACCTTCATGCCGTGGACGCAAGCGCTTGAGGTGGGGATAGCGGAGATCGACGAACAGCATCGCTGGCTGGTGGACCAGACCAACGACCTGCACGAGGCGCTGAGGGCCGGGGCCTCGCGCGGGCAGGTCGGCGCGCTGCTGGAGGGGCTGATGGACTATGTGATGAACCACTTCATCGTCGAGGAAAACCTGTTCGTCCGCCTCGGCTACCCCGAGGCCGAGGCGCACCAGGCCCAGCACAACCTGTTCAGCGGCCAGGTGATGACGCTGCTCGCGCGCCACGAGGAGGGCGAGGCGGTCGGCCCCGATGCTCTCGAACTGCTCAAGGACTGGCTGGTGCACCACATCCTGAAAGTGGACAAGGCCTACGTGGCGCATTTCCGCGACCACGGCCTGGGCTGAAAGCGCGCACCAGAAGGGTGCGAGACACTCCCCCTGCAGGCTTCAGTGCGGTGCAAGCAGCTTGCCCGGCGGCTGTCTGCCCACACCCTACGGAGATTGAGCTGCGCCTCCCGGACCGGATGCACCGATTCGCCTATGATCCAGCCCGCCCCGGCGGGAATCGAGGGAATGACGCGAGGAACCGGAGTGAAGACGCCACTGGAACTGGCACTGGAACAGCTGCATCAGGGCCACGTCGACCCATGCGGGGAGGCCGCCCTGACGCCTCTCGGCGCCATGCGCCTGTGGGCCGGCCTGTTCGCCGCCACCTTCTTCGAGGTATTTCTCTGCGCGGTGATCGCCATCGTCTGCGCGCTCCCGCTGCTGGTCCCGGCGCTACCCGTGGCGGAACAGCCGCTGGCGCAGTTCTTCGGGCTGATGCTGCTCGTCGGCGTCTACAGCCTGGGCAACATTCTGCTCATCCAGGGATTGCCGGGAGCGCGCCTCGTGCACAGCCTGCTGTTCGCGGCCCTGCTGCTCGGCCCGCTGGCGGTCCAGGCGCAGGGTCTGCAGGGCGGGCTGGCGCTCACGGGCATCGGCGCAGGCCTCGCCGGACTGCTGCTGAGCAACAGCAAACGCTACCGGGCCATGCAGGCGCTGCACAGGCTGATGCGCCAGCTGCGCAGCCGATACCACCCGGGGCGAGGCTGAGGTCTTCCCTCAGCGCGGTGCGACCGGGCGCTTGACCGGCTTCTTGCCCCCGGACTTCTCCGCCTTGCGCCGCGCCTCGGCGGCGGCCTTGGCCTGCTCGCGCTTGTCCCACGCCTTGCCGCCATCGCTGCCGCGCGGCGGCAGGCCGGTGTGCTGGGTGAGGATGCGGCCGACCGTCTTGCCCTTTTCCGCACCGCCGACCTTCTTGCTGCCGGCCGGCGTCGAGTTCTTGCGCCGCGCGCTCTGGTACTCGTCGGTCTGCGGCTGGTAGGTCGGGATCAGGTGATGCTTGCCGTTGCCGATCAGGTCGGCGCGGCCCATGCGCTCCAGCGCCTCGCGCAGCATCGGCCAGCCCTTCGGGTCGTGGTAGCGCAGGAAGGCCTTGTGCAGGCGGCGCTGCTGATCGCTCTTGACGATGGTCACGCCATCGCTCTTGTAGGTGACCTTGCGCAGCGGGTTCTTGCCCGAGTGGTACATGGCCGTGGCGCTGGCCATCGGCGACGGGTAGAAGGCCTGCACCTGGTCGGCGCGGAAGCCGTTGCGCTTGAGCCACAGGGCGAGGTTCATCATGTCCTCGTCGGTGGTGCCCGGGTGCGCCGCGATGAAGTACGGGATCAGGTACTGCTCCTTGCCCGCCTCCTTCGAGAACTTCTCGAACATCTGCTTGAAGCGGTCGTAGCTGCCGATGCCCGGCTTCATCATCTTCGACAGCGGGCCTTCCTCGGTGTGTTCCGGGGCGATCTTCAGGTAGCCACCGACGTGGTGGGTGACCAGCTCCCTGACGTACTCGGGCGACTCGACGGCGAGGTCGTAGCGCAGGCCGGAAGCGATCAGGATCTTCTTCACCCCCGGCAGGGCGCGGGCCTTGCGGTACAGCTCGATCAGGGACGAGTGGTCGGTGTTCAGGTTCTCGCAGATGCCCGGCCACACGCAGGACGGCTTGCGGCAATGCTGCTCGATGTCCGGGCTCTTGCAGGCGATGCGGTACATGTTGGCGGTCGGGCCGCCGAGGTCGGAGACCACGCCGGTGAAGCCCGGCACCTTCTTCATCTCCTCGATCTCGGCGAGGATCGATTCGTGCGAGCGGTTCTGGATGATGCGCCCCTCGTGCTCGGTGATCGAGCAGAAGGTGCAGCCGCCGAAGCAGCCGCGCATGATGTTGACCGAGAAGCGGATCATCTCGTAGGCCGGGATCTTCGCCTTGCCGTACTCCGGGTGCGGCACGCGGGCGTAGGGCATGCCGAACACGTAGTCCATTTCCTCGGTGGTCATCGGGATGGGCGGCGGGTTGAACCACACGTCCACCTCGCCATGCTTCTGCACCAGGGCGCGGGCGTTGCCCGGGTTGGTCTCCAGGTGCAGCACGCGGTTGGCGTGGGCGTAGAGCACCGGGTCGTTGCGCACCTTCTCGAACGACGGCAGGCGGATCACGGTCTTGGCGCGGGTCATCCTCGGGCTGGGCAGCAGCTCGATGACCTTGGCCTCGTTGGGGTCCTCGGCCGGCCCCTTGTCCTGCTCGATGGCGCAGGCGGCGGTGTCCTGGGTGTTGACGTAGGGATTGATGATCTTGTCGATCTTGCCCGGGCGGTCGATGCGGGTGGAGTCCACCTCGAACCAGCCTTCCGGGGTGTCGCGGCGGACGAAGGCGGTGCCGCGCACGTCGGTGATCTGCTCGATCCGCTCGCCGAAGGCCAGGCGCTGGGCGATCTCCACCACGGCGCGCTCGGCGTTGCCGTACAGCAGGATGTCGGCGGTGGCGTCCATCAGGATCGAGCGACGCACCTTGTCCTGCCAGTAGTCGTAGTGGGCGATCCGGCGCAACGAGGCCTCGATGCCGCCGAGGACCACCGGGGTCTGGCTGTAGGCCTCCTTGCAGCGCTGGCTGTAGACCAGGCTGGCGCGGTCCGGGCGCTTGCCGGCGAGGCCGCCCGGGGTATAGGCGTCGTCGCTGCGGATCTTCTTGTCCGCGGTGTAGCGGTTGATCATCGAGTCCATGTTGCCCGCCGCCACGCCGAAGAACAGGTTCGGCTGGCCGAGCTTCATGAAGTCGTCCTTCGAGCGCCAGTCCGGCTGGGCGATGATGCCGACGCGGAAGCCCTGGGCCTCCAGCAGGCGGCCGATGATGGCCATGCCGAACGACGGGTGATCGACGTAGGCGTCACCGGTGACGATGATGATGTCGCAGCTGTCCCAGCCGAGCTGGTCCATCTCCACCCGGTTCATCGGCAGGAAGGGCGCGGGCCCGAAACACTCGGCCCAGTATTTCGGGTAGTCGAACAGCGGCTTGGCGGCTTGCATATTTTTTGATCAGGCGGACGCTCACGGGGCGCGGAATATAGCACAAAAAATATACAGAATCCGACCAGGACGCTCGGGCGTATCCTGCCGCCGGTTTGTGATCACGATCACTTCCATGGCTATACTCCCGGCCAATTGCCCACGCCATTCAGAACCCGGTTCAAGGAGTCCACCCGGTGCGATGCCCTCTCGCGCATGCGCTGCTGCTGATGCTGTGCCTGAGCCTGCTCGGCGGGCGGCTGCAGGCCGCGCCCATACAGCTGCAGGCCGACAGCAGCGGACAGGAGCTGAACGGGCATATCGCCCTGCTGGAAGACGCCGGTGGCGAGCTGGGCATCGAGGACATGGCCGCCCCGGCCGTGCAGGCGCGCTTCCGGCCGGCCGACGGCCGCGCCAGCGTCGGCCAGAACGCCAATCCCTGGTGGATCAGGATCGAGCTGCAGCGGGCGGACGACGCACCGGCGCAGTGGTGGCTGGAGATCGGCGCGGTGACCCCGCTCGACCTGCAGCTGTATGTGCCCGACGGCCAGGGCGGCTGGAGCCTGCGCCAGTCCGGCGAGCGGGTGAGCTTCGCCGAGGGCCGCGACCACGACTACCGGCGCGCGGTGCTGCGCCTGCCGGAACTGGGCGAGACGCCGCAGACCTTCTACCTGCGCAGCTACGACCCGGCCGGCAACTCCTTCCCGCTCAAGGTCTGGCAGCTGGACGCGCTGGACCACCTGGCCAACCATGAGAACCTCGGCCTGGGCCTGATCTACGGCATCATCGCCGCCCTGCTGCTGTACAACCTGTTCATCTTCCTCACCCTGCGCGACTCCGCCTACTTCTGGTACGTGCTGACCACCGCCGGCGCCCTGCTGCTGATCGTCAGCATGAGCGGCCACGGCTTCCAGTACCTGTGGCCGGGCGCGCCGGTGCCGTTCTGGCTGGACCGCATCACCCTGCCCTCGCTATGGGGCTTCTGCGCCTGCCGCTTCACCCAGACCCTGCTGCAGACCCGCGTCCATGTGCGCTGGGCGCACCACCTGCTGAGCTTCGCCTGCGCCTGCTACGTGATCGCGGTGGTCCTCGACGGCTTCGGCCAGCGCGGCACCGCCGCCTGGCTGATCGCCCTGCTGTCGCTGACCAGCATCCCCGCCGCCCTCGGCTCGGCGATGATCCGCTGGCGCCAGGGCTACTTCCCCGCCCTGCTCTACCTGTTCGGCTACGGCCTGATCCTCGGCAGCATCAGCCTGGCGCTGATGCGCTCCACCGGCATCGTCCAGCCGGCCACCTGGAACGCCTACGTGTTCCCCCTGGCGGTAGCCGCCGAAACCATCCTGTTCTCCTTCGCCCTGGCCTACCGCATCCAGACCCTCAAGCAGGAAAAGGCCGAGGCCATGCTCCAGGCCGATCGCGAGAAGACCGCGCGCCTGGCGCAGATGCAGGCCAGCGCCGACGAACTGCAGGAAGCCGTGCGCCTGCGCACCGCCGAACTGGCCCTGGCCAACCAGCAGCTAAGCGAGCGCGAGGAGCGCCTGCAGCACGCCGCCTTCCATGACCCGCTGACCGAGCTGCCCAACCGCCGCTACCTGATCGAACGCGCCGAAATGGCGCTGGCCGACGCCCAGCGCCGCGAAGAATCGGTGGCCCTGATGCTGGTGGACCTGGACCACTTCAAACCGATCAATGACCGCTATGGCCACGACGCCGGTGACCTGATGCTGCGCACCATCGGCCAGCGCCTGCGCGAGCACATGCGTGCCAACGACATGGTGGCGCGCCTCGGCGGCGACGAATTCGCGGTGCTGGTAGGCGGCGCCGACGCCCGCCAGCATGTCGAGGAAGTCGCCACCCGCCTGCTCGCGGAACTGTCGCGACCGGTGATGTACGGCGCCAACCGCCTGGCGGTCACCATCAGCATCGGTGCAGCCTTCTATCCGCAGCACGCACTGCAGTTCGCCGGCCTCTACAAGTCGGCCGACGAGGCGATGTACCGGGCCAAGCAGAAGGGGCGCTCCGGCTTCGTGCTGCAGGGCGAAGGTGGCGAACTGAGCCTGGAAGAATGCCTGGCGCTGGACGTGCTCAAGGTGCCCAGCGGACTGAGCTAGAACAGGCTTTCCTACACGAACGAACCCGTAGGGTGCGCCATGCGCACCGACGCCAGGCTCAGGTGTGGTAGCGACGCGGCACCCGCGCGGTGACCTTGGTCAGCAGCTCGTAGCCGATGGTGCCGGCGGCCCGCGCCACCTCATCCACCGGCAGGTTGGCGCCCCACAGCTCCACCGCGTCGCCGACGGCGGCCTCGGGCAGGTCGGTGAGGTCCACCATCAGCATATCCATCGACACCCGCCCGGCCAGCGGCACGCGGCGGCCGCCGATCCACACCGGCGTGCCGGCCGGTGCCTGGCGCGGGTAGCCGTCGGCGTAACCGCAGCTGACGGTACCGATGCGCGACGGCCGCGCGGCGACCCAGTCGGCGCCGTAGCCGATGTTCTCCCCGGCAGGCACCTGGCGCACGGCGATCAGCTGAGCGCCGAGCGTCATGGCCGGTTTCAGGCCCAGCTCGGCGGCGCTCAGGTCGACCAGGGGCGTGGCGCCATAGAGCATGATGCCGGGCCGCAGCCAGTCCATGTGCGCGGCCGGGATCGCCACCACGGCCGCCGAGTTGGCCAGGCTGCGCTGGTCGAAATCCAGGTCGAGCAGCTCGAGGAAACGCTCCAGCTGCAGCTCGGTCATCGAGTGGCCGCGCTCGTCGGCGCAGGCGAAGTGGCTGATCAGGTTCAGCTCGGCGACCTGGGCGGCGCCGCGCAGGCGGGGGAACAGCTCGCGGATGGCCTCGGCGGAGAAGCCCAGGCGATGCATGCCGGAGTCCAGCTTGAGCCAGACGTTCAGCGGCCGCGGCAGATCGGCGGCGAGCAGCACCTCGACCTGCTCCGGCCCCTGCAGCACCAGGTCCAGTCCCAGGTGCGCCGCCATCGGCAGCTCGTCGGCCGAGAAGCAGCCCTCCAGCAGCAGGATACGCGCCTCAGCGTGCATGGCACGCACCTCGGCGGCCTCCTCCAGACTGGCCACGGCGAAGCCGTCGGCCTCGTCGTGGAGCACGCTGACCACCTCACGCGCGCCATGCCCATAGGCGTTGGCCTTGACCACGGCGAACGCCTGGCGCCCCGGCGCGCAGCGCCGGGCGAGCCGGTAGTTGTGGACGATGGCGGCCAGATCGATAGTGGCGACGAGAGGGCGCATGGCGGGCTTCCGGAAACGAAACGGGCGCCCATCTTAACCGCTGGGCGCCCGCTTTCATTGATCCGGCAGGGGTATGACGATCATTCGTCCTCGAACTGGTAGGTCCCCGGCGCCAGATTGTCGAAGCGCGTGTACTTGCCGATGAAGGCCAGGCGGCAGGTGCCGATGGGACCGTTACGCTGCTTGCCGATGATGATCTCGGCCACGCCCTTGAACTCGGTCTCCGGGTGGTACACCTCGTCGCGGTAGACGAACATGATGATGTCGGCGTCCTGCTCGATCGCACCGGATTCGCGCAGGTCGGAGTTGACCGGGCGCTTGTTGGGGCGCTGCTCCAGGGAACGGTTGAGCTGCGACAGGGCGATCACCGGGCAGTTGAACTCCTTGGCCAGGGCCTTGAGCGAACGCGAGATCTCGGAAATCTCGTTGGTGCGGTTGTCGCCGCTGGAGCCCGGGATGCGCATCAGCTGCAGGTAGTCGACCATGATCATGCCGATATCGCCGTGCTCGCGCGCCAGGCGGCGGGCGCGGGCGCGCATCTCGGTCGGCGAGATACCGGCGGTGTCGTCGATGAACAGCTTGCGCTCGTTGAGCAGGTTGACCGCCGAGGTCAGTCGCGGCCAGTCGTCGTCGTCCAGCTTGCCGGAGCGCACCTTGGTCTGGTCGATGCGGCCGAGCGACGAGAGCATACGCATCACGATCGAGTCGCTGGGCATCTCCAGGGAGAACACCAGGATCACCTTGTCGGACCGCAGCACCGCGTTCTCCACCAGGTTCATGGCGAAGGTGGTCTTGCCCATGGACGGACGGCCGGCGACGATCACCAGGTCGGCCGGCTGCAGGCCGCTGGTCATGCCGTCCAGGTCGGTGAAGCCGGTGGAGATGCCGGTCAGGCCCTCGTTGGTATTGAACAGCTCGTCGATGCGGTCGATGGTCCTGACCAGGATATCGTTGATCCCCACCGGCCCGCCGGCCTTGGGCCGCGCCTCGGCGATCTGGAAGATCTGCCGCTCGGCCTCGTCGAGCACCTCCACCGCGCTCTTGCCTTGGGGCGCGTAGGCCATGTCGGCGATGTCGTTGCTGATGCCGATCAGCTGCCGCAGGGTGGCGCGCTCGCGAATGATCTGCGCATAGGCCTTGATGTTGGCCACCGAGGGCGTGTTCTTGGCCAACTCGCCGAGGTAGCCCAGGCCGCCGACCTGGCTCAGGTGGCCCTCCTTGTCCAGTTGCTCGGACAGGGTCACCACGTCGAACGGCGAGTTGCGCTCGGCCAGGGTGAAGATGGCGCGGAAGATCAGACGGTGGTCATGCCGGTAGAAATCGCCATCGGACACCGCGTCGGAGACCCGCTCCCAGGCGTTGTTGTCGAGCATCAGGCCGCCCAGCACGGCCTGTTCGGCCTCGATGGAATGCGGCGGCACCTTGAGGGCGGCGGTTTCCAGGTCGTACTGCTGGGGGACGCTGATATCGTTCATGGCAACTCGGATTCCACTGCGCAGAGCCCTTGGGCAAGCCGCGCGGCTTGGCCAAGGGTTCTAAAAAACAACGGGCACGCACCGCAAAGCGATGAGTGCCCGATTGTCTGCAGGCCCGCACCTTCGTGCAAGGCCCGCGGGTCGCTCGCCTTAGGCGGCTACCACGATCACCTTGACGGTGGCTTCCACGTCGGAGTGCAAGTGCACAGCAACGTCGAATTCGCCGACCTGGCGGATGGTACCGTTCGGCAGACGCACTTCGGCCTTGGACACTTCCACGCCAGAGGCGGTCAGGGCTTCGGCGATGTCGTGGGTACCGATGGAACCGAACAGCTTGCCTTCGTCACCGGCCACGGCAGTGATGGTGACTTCCAGCTCGGCCAGTTGGGCAGCGCGAGATTCGGCGGAAGCCTTCTTCTCGGCAGCGGCTTTTTCCAGCTCGGCGCGACGAGCTTCGAACGCAGCAACGTTCTCGGCGGTAGCGGCGGTAGCCTTGCCCTGCGGCAGCAGGTAGTTGCGGCCGTAACCGGATTTGACGTTGACCTTGTCGCCCAGGTTGCCCAGGTTGGCGATTTTTTCCAGCAGGATAACTTCCATTTGGGTCTTACCTCTTAACTTTTAACCTTCACCGTCCGCGGGGCCTGCGCCATCGTTGCGCGCTCGGCGACCGCGAAAATCCATCAGACTGTCGACGATGGCCAGGGCCACCAGTAACGGATAAACCAGCTGCATGAACAGCAGCAGCGACACATACAGCCCCACCAGCCAGAACCGCGCCAGACGCCCTTCGGCGGCCAGGCCATGCAGCAGGGCCACCCCAGCAAACGCCAGCGGCACGCTGCACAGCGGCGTCAGCATGGCCATCTCCAAGCCCAGATTCGGCGCCAGGAACATGACCGCCAACAGCCCGAAGGCCAGTGCCGGCGGCAGCCGCAAGGCGCGAAAATCACGCCCGAAGCCGCCGGGGTTGTACAGTGCCGCCTGCCAGTACCGCCCAAGCATCAGGCAGAGCAGGCTGACAGCCTGCAGCAACGCCGCCATCAATCCGGTGAGCACGGGGACGATCAGTGCCTCCAGGCGGGTCCGCTCCTCTACCGACATCTGCTGGTAGACCCCATCGAGCATCTGCGGCATGAGCTTGTACAGCTCACCCGCCAGAGCGGCGATGGGTTCACGGAACACCGCACCCAGAACCACGCCATACACCAGACCGACGGGAATGCTCAGCAGCACCACCCGACTCCAGGCGTGGCCGGCGCGCAACAACAGCGCCAACCCCAGCGAACCGAGCAGCACCAGCAGGGTGCGCGGCTCGCCGAAATGCCACCAGCCCAGGGCCGGCAGCAACGCCCAGGCGAGGATGCCAACGGCATCTCTCGGCCCCCGCCGCAGCAGCACCAGGCAGCTGGCGGCGGCACTCAACCAGAACAACAGCGGCACTGCCGCCGAACCGACCACCACGAGGGTGGCCTGCATGCGGCCGCGCATGATGAATTCAGCCATGGCGCGCATGCGGTTTATCCCTTACTACGAAATCGACGGTCCGCTATCAACGGCCGTGGCTGTCGGTGTAGGGCAGCAGGGCCAGGTAGCGGGCGCGCTTGATAGCGACGGCCAGCTGACGCTGGTACTTGGCCTTGGTACCGGTGATACGGCTGGGAACGATCTTGCCGGTTTCGGAGATGTAGGCCTTCAGGGTGTTGAGATCCTTGAAGTCGATCTCTTTCACGCCTTCGGCGGTGAAACGGCAGAATTTACGACGACGGAAGAAACGTGCCATGAATGTGGCTCCTCAATAGATCCGTGGATTACTCGTCAGCGTTGTCGCTGTTGTCACCGTCTTCGCCTTCGGCGGATTCGGTTTCAACGCGCTCACGGCGCTCGCGGCGCTCGCTGCGGTTTTCTTCGGCCTTGAGCATCTCGGACTGACCGGTAACGGCTTCGTCGCGACGGATGATCAGGTTACGGATCACGGCATCGTTGTAGCGGAAGTTGTCTTCCAGCTCGGCCAGGGCCTTGCCGCTGCACTCGACGTTCAGCATCACGTAGTGAGCCTTGTGAACGTTGTTGATGGCGTAGGCCAGCTGGCGACGACCCCAGTCTTCCAGACGGTGGATTTTGCCGCCGTCTTCTTCGATCAGCTTGGTGTAACGCTCGACCATGCCGCCGACTTGCTCGCTCTGGTCCGGGTGAACCAGGAAGATGATTTCGTAATGACGCATGAATGCTCCTTACGGGTTGCAGCCTGCCAACGGAACGTGGTCAGGCAAGGAGTGAATGACTCGTTGATCTTGCCGAAGCGAAGGCGCGCAAGCGCCTGCCGTCGCGGCAAGGGGCGACATTCTAGAGAAGCCCCCTGTCGCGCGCAAGGCGAACTGGCGATTATTTGATCAGGCCTTGCCGGCCATGCGACGCTGGCGCACCGCCTCGAACAGGCAGACTCCCGTGGCGACCGACACATTGAGACTGCTGACGCTGCCGCCCATGGGCAGCTTCACCAGGTAGTCGCAGTGTTCGCGGGTCAGGCGGCGCATGCCCTTGCCCTCGGCGCCCATGACCAGCACGGTGGGGCCGGTCATATCCAGCTGGTACAGCTCCTGATCGACCTCGCCGGCGGTGCCGACGATCCACAGGCCCTTCTTCTGCAGCTTTTCCAGCGTGCGCGCCAGGTTGGTCACCGCCACCAGCGGAATCACCTCGGCGGCGCCGCAGGCCACCTTGCGCACGGTGGCGTTGAGGGTCGCGGACTTGTCCTTGGGCACGATCACCGCCTGGGCGCCGGCGGCGTCGGCGGTGCGCAGGCAGGCGCCGAGGTTGTGCGGGTCGGTCACCCCGTCCAGCACCAGCAGCAGGGCGGGCCCCTCGCCACGCTCGAGCAGCTCGTCGAGCATGTTCTCGCCCCACACCTGGCTCGGACTGACCTCGGCCACCACGCCCTGGTGCACGCCCTCGGCCCACTCGTCCAGCTCCTGGCGATCCTTGTGCCCGACCGCCACGCGATGCTGGCCGGCCAGCGCCAGCAGGTCCTGCACCCGCGGATCATGCCGACTCTCGGCCAGCCACAGCTGCTTGACCCGCTTGGGGTGGTGACGCAGCAACGCCTCGACGGCGTGAACGCCGTAGACCTTTTCCAGTTGGCTCATTGCTTCGCCTTGCGCTTACTCGGCCGACTTGCCGACGGAGCACCGCCCGCCTTGGGCGCGCCCTTGCGATGGCCGGAAGCCTTGCCGGAGCCGCCCTTGGCCGCGGGCGCCTTGCCGCCGCCCTTCTTGGCACCGTCGAGCAGAGCCTTCTTCACATCACGGCTCTTCTGCACATCGGTGTTGCCGGGCCCCGGGGTCTTGGCCGCCGGCTTGCGACGCGACTCGCCGGCACGGCCACGGCCCGCCGGCGCCTTGTCGGCCCGCCCTTCGCTCAGCTCGAACTCGATCTTGCGCTCGTCCAGATCGACGCGCATGACCTTCACTTCCACGCTGTCGCCCAGGCGGAAGCTGCGCCCACTGCGCTCGCCGGCCAGGCGATGATGCACGGGGTCGAAGTGGTAGTAGTCGCCCGGCAGCGCCGTGACGTGGACCAGGCCCTCGACATAGATGTCACGCAGCTCGACGAAGATGCCGAAGCCGGTCACCGCGGTGATCACGCCCTCGAAGGTCTCGCCGACGCGGTCCTGCATGAACTCGCACTTGAGCCAGTTGACTACGTCGCGGGTGGCCTCGTCGGCGCGCCGCTCGGTCATCGAGCACTGCTCGCCGAGCTTCTCCAGCGCCGCCTCGTCGTACGGGTAGATACGCGCCTTGGGCATGCTCGCCGCGCCGGCGCGCTGTACGTGCTTGGTCTCGCGCTTGGAGCGGATCACGCTGCGGATGGCACGGTGCACCAGCAGGTCCGGGTAACGCCGGATCGGCGAGGTGAAGTGGGTGTAGGCCTCGTAGTTCAGGCCGAAGTGGCCGTTGTTGTCGGCGCTGTACACGGCCTGGCTCAAGGAGCGCAGCATCACGGTCTGGATCAGGTGGAAGTCCGGACGATCCTGAATGCTGGCCAGCAGCTTCTGGTAGTCCTTCGGCGTCGGCCCCTGCTTGCCCTTGTGCAGGGCCAACCCCAGCTCACCGAGGAAGGCCTTGAGCTTCTCGACCCGCTCGGCCGGAGGACCGTCGTGCACCCGGTACAGCGAGGGCATCGAGTGATCGAGCATGAAGCGCGCGGTAGCCACGTTGGCCGCCAGCATGCACTCCTCGATCAGCTTGTGCGCGTCGTTGCGCTGGGTCGGACGGATCTCGGCGATCTTGCGGCCAGCACCGAAGACGATGCGGGTTTCCTGGGTCTCGAAGTCGATGGCGCCGCGCTCGTGGCGAGCGGCCAGCAGCACCTTGTACAGCGAATAGAGTTCCTTGAGGTGCGGCAGGACCGCCTTGTACTCGTCGCGCAGGGCCTTGCCCTCGCTGCTCTTGGGCTGCTCCAGCATGTAGCTGACCTTGTTGTAGGTCAGGCGCGCATGGGAGTGGATCACCGCCTCGTAGAACTGGTAGTCGACCAGCTCACCGGACTTGGACATGCTCATCTCGCAGACCATGGCCAGGCGGTCGACCTGCGGGTTCAGCGAGCACAGGCCGTTGGACAGCTCTTCCGGCAGCATCGGCACCACGCGCTCGGGGAAGTACACCGAGTTGCCGCGCTTCTCCGCCTCGGCATCCAACGCGGAGCCGACCTTGACGTAGTGCGATACGTCGGCAATCGCCACGTAGAGCTTCCAGCCGCCGGAGAACAGCTTCCAGCGGCCGCTGTTCTTCTCGCAGTAGACGGCGTCGTCGAAGTCGCGGGCGTCCTCGCCGTCGATGGTGACGAATGGCAGGTGACGCAGGTCGACGCGGTTCTCCTTGTCCTTCTCTTCGACTTCGGACTTGAGCTTGCGCGCTTCCTTGACCACCGCCTCGGGCCAGACATGGGGGATGTCGTAGCTGCGCAGAGCCACGTCGATCTCCATGCCCGGCGCCATGTAGTTGCCGATCACTTCGACGACATCGCCCTGGGGCTGGAAGCGCGACGTGGGCCAGTGGGTGATCTTGATCTCGACGAACTGACCGACCCTGGCACCGCTCGTACGGCCCGGGGTGACCAGCACTTCCTGCTGGATCTTCGGGTTGTCGGCCTCGACGAAGCCGATGCCGGCTTCCTCGAAATAGCGGCCCACGATGGTCTCGTGGGCGCGCGCGATGACCTCGACGATGGCGCCTTCGCGGCGACCACGGCGATCGAGACCGGAGACGCGGGCAAGCACGCGGTCGCCGTCGAACACCAGGCGCATCTGCGCCGGGCTGAGGAACAGGTCGTCGCTGCCGTCGTCCGGCACCATGAAGCCGAAGCCGTCGCGGTGGCCGCTGATGCGGCCGCGGATCAGGTCGAGCTTGTCCACCGGCGCGTAGGTGCCGCGACGGGTATAGATAAGCTGGCCGTCGCGCTCCATGGCACGTAGGCGGCGACGCAGCGCTTCGAGCTGCTCGTCGGTGGTCAGGCCGAACTCGGCCACCAGTTCTTCACGGGCGGCGGGAGAGCCGCGCTCGGACAGGTGCTGGAGGATCAGCTCGCGGCTGGGGATGGGGTTTTCGTATTTTTCCGCCTCACGGGCGGCCTCGGGATCGAGGGATTGCCAATCGGCCATTAAGTGAAATCACCTTTACGCATATATAGATGGTGTGCCATGCCCCTATTGAAGCGCGAAACGGCATCGGGGGTCAGCACAATAATTTTTTCGCCGTCAGGGGTTTACAAGCAAAAACGGGCTCCGTATAGTTCGCGCCCACAACGTTGCTGAGACGTTGTAACACGGAAGCGACTGAGTAATCATAGTTTCCCGTGCCCAGGTGGCGGAATTGGTAGACGCACTAGGTTCAGGTCCTAGCGGTGGCAACACCGTGGAAGTTCGAGTCTTCTCCTGGGCACCACTCTTCAGAAACCGAGCCAAAAGCTCGGTTTCGCTTTTAACGGAGCAGCCTCCGTATCGCCGAAAGCGGTGAAGCTGCAAAAAGTCGGCGAGCAATCGTCGCAATGTGCCCAGGTGGCGGAATTGGTAGACGCACTAGGTTCAGGTCCTAGCGGTGGCAACACCGTGGAAGTTCGAGTCTTCTCCTGGGCACCACTCTTCAAGAAAAAACCGAGCTAAGGCTCGGTTTTTTCGTTTCTGATTGCTGAAAACCTGGCCGCGATGGAGCGCATCGCGGCCAAGGCCGCTCCCACTAGCGAATAGCGTCAGACCTTGAACTGGGCAAAGCTCGCTCGCAGTTGAGCCACCAGCCCATCCACCACCCTGCCGCTGGCCGCCGTCTCGCCGACCGCCTGGGCCGCGCGCTGGGCCTCGCTGTGAATCACTTCGACCCGACCGCGCACCGCCGAGGCTCCGTCGGCCTGGTGGGCGGCCGAACGGGTGGCGGTGTCGATGGCGCCATGCACCTCGTCCACCGACGCCTGCACCGATTGCTGCAGGCGCGCACTGTCGCGCAGGGCCTGCAGCCCCTCGGCCGCCTGGCCACCAGCCTGGCCGATCACCGCCACCGCCTCGCGCGCGCCCTGCTGCAGGGCCGTGATATGCGCCTGGATATCGCCGGTGGACTGCTGGGTCTTGCTGGCCAGCGCGCGCACCTCGTCGGCCACGACCGCGAAGCCGCGGCCGCTCTCCCCGGCTCGCGCCGCCTCGATGGCCGCGTTCAGGGCCAGCAGGTTGGTCTGTTCAGCGATGGACTGGATCACCGTCAGCACCACCTCGATCTGTTCGCTCTGCTTGGCCAGCTTCTCGATCACCGCCGAGCCGCTGTCGACCCGCGCCACCAGCGCCTCGATCAGACTGCCCACCCTGGCGGCGATGGCCGCGTTCTCATGGGCCGCCTGGCGGATCGCCGCGACCCTCTGCTGGGCATCGTGCATGGCCCGGCTCTCGGCCTGGGCCGCCGCCGCCATCTCCTCCAGCGCCTGCAGGCTGCCAGCCACCTCGTCGCGCTGACGCCCGGCCGCGGCTTCCGCCGCCGCGCTGCGCTGGGCCAGGCTGCGGATTTCCTCGCCGGTACGCTGGGCCACCTCGCCGGCCTCGCGAATGATGGGCTGCAGCTTGGCGATGAACTGGTTCACCGCGTCGGCCATCTCGCCGACCTCGTCGTCGCTGTCCAGCTGCACCCGACGGGTCAGGTCACCCTCGCCGGCGGCCAGGTCCTTGAGCGCGGCGATCAGCAACTGCAGGCGACTGACCACGCGCCAGCCCAGCACCAGAGCCACCACGGCCAGGGTCAGCAGGCCGACCACCAGCAACCCCGAGGCGATGCGCCAGCGCAGGCTGTCGGCAGCCTGCTGCACGGTCTCGCTACCGTTGCGCGCCATGTCGGCGGTGGCCTGTTCGGCCAGCTGCAGGCGCTGCTGCAGGGCCTGGGTACTGTCCTGGGCTGCGCCGGTCAGGCTCTTGTCGACCAGTTCGCCCGCACTGCCAACCAGGGTCGCGAAGCGGGTGTCCAGCGCGGTCAGCTCCTGCTCCACGCCATCCAGCGACATGCCCAGCTGGACCTTGCCGATGGACGCCCCCATCGGATTGATGTCCGCCTCGATCATGTGCACCTTGGCATCGCGCGAAGCGGCATCGATCAGCTTGGCCAGCGCGGTGTCACCCTGCCCCGCCTCCACCAGCTCGCGCACCCGCGGGCTGCTGCGGTTGAAGTTGCGGGTCAGGCGCTGGCCCTGGGCGTCGTAGAATACGGCGAAGAGCACGGCCGGGTCGCGCTGGACGATACGGGTCAGCGCGGTCAGGGCCGGCGTGTCGTTGTCCCAGATGGCCTTGGGCGCCACGCCGGCGAGCAACTGGGCCATGGAGTTGCCGGACTGCTTGAGGTTTTCCTCCAGCACCTGGCGCAACTGCGTCTGTTCGTCCTTGAGCTGGCCGGAGAGGCCACCGGAGAGGCGCTCGCGGGTATTGGTCGAGAGCGCCGCCAGACCGGCGCGCATCTCTTCCTCCGCGCTGCCCAACTCGTCGGCCAGGCGCTGGCTCTCCCCGCCCAGGCGCTGGGTCAGGTCGTTGACCAGGCCGTCGACCGTGGCGCGCGTCAGCCATACCGCGAGGCCGACCTGCGCCAGCATGGCCAGCCCCAGGGCGATGAAGACAGGGCGCAGCAACCGGCTGCGCAACAGCGAGAACAGAACGGACACAGCGAAACTCCTTCCGGTCGTGGACGACCTATGCCAGCGCATCGGCCGTATTCGGCAAAGCTGTAGCTAAGCAAGGTATAGGCCAAATGCCAGCATAAAAAAAAGCCCCGCATGAGCGGGGCTTTCTTCGATGGGCGACTCAGTAGTCCGAGTTGCCCCTGAGCTGGGCTTCCGCGGCCTTGGCCAGGTCCGGCGGCAGGAAGTCCTTGTCCGGGTCGTAGTCCGGCTTGAGGAAGCCGGACAGGGCCTCCAGATCGGACGGCGCCAGAGTACCGGCAGCCTGCTTCAGGCGCAGGTTGTTGAGGATGTAGTCGTAGCGGGCGTTGTTGTAGTTGCGTACTGCGGCATACAACTGACGCTGGGCGTCGAGCACGTCGACGATGTTGCGGGTGCCGACCTGATAGCCGATCTCGGTGGCCTCCAGGGCGCTCTGGTTGGAGATGATCGACTGCCGGCGCGCCTGCACGGTTTCCACGTCGGTGTTCACCGCGCGGTGCAGGTTGCGGGTGTTCTCCACCACCTGGCGGCGCAGGCTCTCGCGCTCCTGCTCGCCCTGGTTCAGGCGATGATAGGCCTCGCGCACCTGGGAGCTGGTCAGGCCACCGCTGTAGATCGGGATGTTCAGTTGCAGGCCGATGCTGGTCTGCTCCGCATCGCCGTCGTAGATCGACGTCGCGCCGTTGTTGGTGAAGCCGAGGGAGTCGTTGTCGCCCTTCTGGTACTGCGCAACGGCGTCCAGGGTCGGTGCATGGCCGGCCTTGCGCTGGCGCAGGGTTTCCTCGGCGGCATCCACCGCGTAGTTGCTGGCCTGCAGGTTGAGGTTCTGCTGGGCGGCGGTATCCACCCAGGCCTTGGCGTCGTTCGGCGTCGGCACCAACACCGGCAGGGTGTGCAGGATACCTTCGATGGAGCCGTAATCGCGGTTGGTCAGGGTGACCAGCGCCTGGAAGGCGTCATCCACGGAACGCTGGGCGAGAATCCGGTTGGCCCTGGCGGTGTCGTGACCGGCCTGTGCCTCGAGCACGTCGGTCTTGTCCGACAGACCCACGTCGAAGCGCTCGTTGGCCTGGTCCAGCTGGCGCTTGAACGCCGCCTCCTCGGCCTTGGTCGAAGCCAGGGTGTCCTGGGCACGCAGCACGGCGAAATAGGTTTCAGCGCTCTGCAGGATCAGGTTCTGCTCGGTGGCCGAGAGCTGCAGGGCATATTGCTGGTCGGTGGCCTTGGCCGCCTGGAACTGGTACCAGCGATCGGCCCGGAACAGGGGCTGGCTGAGGCTGGCGCGGTAGGACAGGCCACTGCGCGAAGCGCTGACGTTGCCCGCCCGGGTATCGACGTCGGTGTCGGTGTTCATCGCATCGGCGCCCGCCGACAGGTTCGGCAACAGGCCGGCGCGGGCCTGGGGCACCACTTCGCTGATCGCCGCGTAGTTGGCGCGGGCGGCCGCGAGATCGGCGTTGTTCTTCACCGCCTCGTTGTAGACGGTGACCAGATCGGTCTTGCTTGCCAGGGGGGCGTCTTCCGCCCAGGCCATTCCGGTGGCAGCAGCTACTGCGAGCGCCAGAGAGAGTCTGCGTAGCATGATCAGTCCTAGGATGCGTTGGGTAACCGGGCAAGGCTAAAGTGGGCACGGACAACGGTCAAGGAGCCGGCAGATCGGTTGGCGACATGCTTTGTTTCCCGTTCGCAACAATCAGAATCGAAACATCTGGATAGTTGCGCCCCATAACGAAATCCTCCCCTCGAATTGTTGTCTCCATCGACCTTGATTAGACTGCTGGCAGTTCTTGTCGGGGTGCCCAGAGTCGTGGGCTGAGATCGGATAGTTCCGGATCCCGTTGAACCTGATCAGGTTAAGGCCTGCGTAGGGAACAAGATGTCCTCGCCGCATCCGCGCGAGTCCTCTCGGCACCACCCGTGGTGCACCTTCCGCCATCAGGTTCGCTCCGACATCCAGCCGAGGAGCCGAGCCGATGAGCATCAAACAACAAGTACACCTGAGTGAAAGCGCCAAGGTCGACCAGCAGTCGATCCAGCCCTTCCCGCGCTCGCAGAAGGTCTATGTGCAGGGTTCGCGCCCGGACATCCGCGTACCCATGCGCGAGATCAGCCTGGATGTCACGCCCACCGCCTTCGGTGGCGAGATCAACCCACCGGTCACCGTCTACGACACCTCCGGCCCCTATACCGACCCGAGCGTGCAGATCGACGTGCGCCAAGGCCTGGCCGACGTGCGCAGCGCCTGGATCGAGGATCGCGGCGATACCGAGAAGCTGCCGGGCCTGTCCTCGGAGTTCGGCCAGCGCCGCCTGGCCGACGCCGAGCTGACCGCCATGCGCTTCGTCCACGTGCGCAACCCGCGCCGGGCCAAGGCCGGCAAGAACGTCAGCCAGATGCACTACGCCAGGCAGGGCATCATCACGCCCGAGATGGAATACGTCGCCATCCGCGAGAACATGAAGCTAACCGAAGCGCGCGAGGCCGGCCTGCTCAAGGAGCAGCACGCCGGCCACAGCTTCGGCGCCAGCATTCCCAAGGAGATCACGCCCGAGTTCGTGCGCAGCGAGGTCGCCCGCGGTCGCGCCATCATCCCGGCCAACATCAACCACGTGGAGCTGGAGCCGATGATCATCGGCCGCAACTTCCTGGTGAAGATCAACGGCAACATCGGCAACTCGGCGCTCGGTTCTTCCATCGAGGAAGAAGTGGCCAAGCTGACCTGGGGCATCCGCTGGGGCTCGGACACGGTGATGGACCTGTCCACCGGCAAGCACATCCATGAGACCCGCGAGTGGATCATCCGCAACTCGCCGGTGCCGATCGGCACCGTGCCGATCTACCAGGCCCTGGAAAAGGTCAACGGCATCGCCGAAGACCTGACCTGGGATCTGTTCCGCGACACCCTGATCGAACAGGCCGAGCAAGGCGTGGACTACTTCACCATCCACGCCGGCGTGCTGCTGCGCTATGTGCCGCTGACCGCCAAGCGCGTCACCGGCATCGTCTCGCGAGGTGGCTCGATCATGGCCAAGTGGTGCCTGGCGCATCACCAGGAGAATTTCCTCTACACCCACTTCGAGGAAATCTGCGAAATCATGAAGGCCTACGACGTCAGCTTCTCGCTGGGCGATGGCCTGCGCCCAGGCTCCATCGCCGACGCCAACGACGCGGCCCAGTTCGGTGAGCTGGAGACCCTCGGCGAACTGACCAAGATCGCCTGGAAGCACGACGTGCAGTGCATGATCGAAGGCCCCGGCCACGTGCCGATGCAGCTGATCAAGGAGAACATGGACAAGCAGCTGGAATGCTGCGACGAGGCCCCCTTCTACACCCTCGGCCCGCTGACCACCGACATCGCCCCCGGCTACGACCACATCACCAGCGGCATCGGCGCCGCCATGATCGGCTGGTTCGGCTGCGCCATGCTCTGCTACGTCACGCCCAAGGAGCACCTGGGCCTGCCGAACAAGGATGACGTGAAGACCGGCATCATCACCTACAAGATCGCCGCGCATGCCGCCGACCTCGCCAAGGGCCACCCCGGCGCGCAGATCCGCGACAACGCCCTGTCCAAGGCGCGCTTCGAGTTCCGCTGGGAAGACCAGTTCAACCTCGGCCTGGACCCGGACACCGCCCGCGCCTTCCACGACGAGACCCTGCCCAAGGACTCGGCCAAGGTCGCCCACTTCTGCTCCATGTGCGGACCGAAGTTCTGCTCCATGAAGATCACCCAGGAGGTGCGCGACTACGCCAAGGAGAACGGCCTGACCGACGAACAGAAGGCCA
Organism: Pseudomonas sp. GD04015; assembly: GCF_029837675.1. Taxonomy (NCBI): domain Bacteria; kingdom Pseudomonadati; phylum Pseudomonadota; class Gammaproteobacteria; order Pseudomonadales; family Pseudomonadaceae; genus Pseudomonas; species Pseudomonas sp. GD04015. The sequence continues at coordinate 26,990 of NZ_JAOEEE010000005.1, forward strand.
TCGAGGCCGGTTTCGCCGAACAGTCCGAGCGCTTCAAGGACGAAGGCGCGGTGATCTACAAGCAGGTGTAGAACCCGTCTTCCGCTCCCCTTGGCCACGGCACAGGGGAGCGGAGCCTTCGCACCACGTGCTAGAAAAGCATCAGCGCTGCAGCGCCCCAAGCTCCTGCCCGCAGCGCCCCAACAGTTCGCAGGGCCTGACCAGCTGATGCCCGGACAGGCTGAAGAACCGGTGGAGAACCGTTTCCCTCTCCCCGCTCAGCTCGACCAGCCAGCGTTTCTCCTGTCGATCGAAGATTCCCATGTAGGGCTGACGGAACTGCAGTGTGGAGATGACTTCGCTACCCAGCTCCAGCCCCAGCTTTTCCAGCAGAGCGCGGTCCTCGCACAGGGCCGAATCCGCCGAGACGACCAGCTTGTAGCGCCCGGACACAGTCACGGCCGGCTCTTCGACCGTATCGGCGCAGGTGTCGTAACGGGTCGCCGCCAGGAATTCGCCTTCGGCACTGAGATCGTAGACGGTCAGCCCTCGCCCCGGGACGGCCTGTTCCTGGCCGCGGATCACCTTGCTCGGATGGGGAAAGCCACCGGACAGGACCTGCAGCTGGTCGCGCATGGCGACATGCCACGCGGGGCCGTTCCACACTTCCCGTCGGCGCAGGTGCTGGGGCTCGGTCGGCACCACCGTCTGGAGCAGGTCCTCCTGGGAAAACGGTATGCTCCACACCCCTTTCTTCCCATAGAGCATGCAGTAGCCGTCCCCGGGACGCCCCTGGACCTCGCAGAGATCCACATACAGGTAGTAGCGCTCGGGCGGCAGGCTCATGAAGCTCCCCAGCGGATTGTTCAGGTAGAACTCGCGAATCCGCCCCCCGTCCTCCAGTGACACCAGCAGGGGCAGCGTGGTCGTCTCTTCGCCAATGCGAAGCTGATCGCCTTCCACCGTGACGCCCTGATCGATCGAGGGGGCCAGCCAGAGCCCCCGGGCGAAGGACATGTAGCCTCCCAGCGGGTCTTTCCGAGCATGGGCCAGGGACAGACCATCATCGGCTTCGCCTCTCAGGAGAGAACGCCCAAACCCTAACGCGGGGTCATCCAGCCCAAGGACATCGAGAGTCGTCGCACCTGCATCCAGGGTGCTCCCCTTGGCGTCCACGATCCGCGGCGGCTGCTCGGGATCGAAGACGAGAAGCAGATTCTTGCGAGGCTCGCCATTGCCCCGCAGCAAAGCCTGCGCATCGTTGACCATCGCCAGGTGATCCGACGCCAGCACCACGACCGTATCGGCTCCCCACGGGCTGCGCCTTATCTTGTCGACGAAACTACCCAGCAGATGATCGGAGCAGTGGACCGCCTGCAGCATGGGCAGGTCGCTATGGGCATAGTGCAGGCCGGAGCAGCTGGCCGACATGTGCCCGGACGGGTGATGGGTATCAAGGGTCAGCAGCGACAGGAGGAACGGCGCGGAATCGGCACTCAACGCCTCATAGGCCTTGTAGGCATGGTCGAGCAGGACATCGTCCTTGACGCCCCAGGCGGACATGTCCTCTGCCGCCAGCTCCGGCAGCGCGGAGAAATATTCGAGACCGACGACCTTGTCGAAACCATGCTGCGTCAGGAAACCGTGCTTGCCCGCGAACGACGAGTCAGCACCACCATAGAACGTGGCCCGGTAACCCTGCCCGACAAGAAAGTCGCCCAGACAGGTTGCCCCCGAAAGGAAGCTGGAACGTCCCGCCATCGTGTTCCCCTGGCTTACCGGCATGCTCAGGGGGACACCGCACTGGGAGCTGACCATGCCCGCGATGGTCCAGCCGGTGCCAGGCAACTGAGCAATGCCGGAGAAGTCCAGAGCCTCCGAGCTCAGGCGCTTGATGTTCGGCATCAGTTCCGGGAACCGTTCCTCGTCCAGATAGGTGCGCTCCAGACTCTCGGCATAGATATAAACCACATTGCGCGGCCGCTTCAGAGTCCCAGCAGGCGTTCGATATTCCTGCGCCTTATCCTCGACACTCCCCGCCAGGGAGCCGTACTCCTTCATCAGCGAATACAAGCTCCCGGGGCCCGGCGCCAGCCATAGCGACAGGCCATAGGCCACGACGAACAAGGACGAAGGCACGAAACCCCATGCCCTGCGCCACAGAGGCAAGGTCAACGCGATCAGTACGGCCGCCAGAGACGTGCAGACGATCAGCAGCTCCGGGAGGTACTCGGAATAACCGGCCCCCTTCACACCGGTCTGGAGGTGGTAGAGCACCGACAGGTCGAAGCCACTGTCGGTAAAACGATTCGCCCCCCACCAGGCTCCTGCGACCAGGAGAAAGAGTGCGACCAGAATGCTCTTGGGCCACAGCGGCCGACGACTGAATATCAACAGCAGTAGCAGTGCGAGGGAGAGAACGACGTTGATCAGTACTGGATAACTCATTGGGGATAATTGCTAGAAAGCTCTCGGATCAGAAAAACACATGCCCCGTTTACAGGGGCGCGAGAAGGACGTGATCGAGACGCACATCCGACGGGGACTGGAAACGAATCATCAGATGCTTCGGCGCCTTCTCTGGAAGGACCAGTTCCAGCTCCACACCGGCAATCCCCGAGCTCAGCGTACCGATATCGGTAGCAGACGCGAGAACCTGCAGCTCCTTGCCATCGGCGTCGGTACCGATCACCTCGACGCTCGTCTCCGATGCCACTTGCTCGAACCCCATCACCAGCAGATGACGACGCCCGCCTTCCAGGCCGATCTCAGGGGAAAGCAGGGTTGCCACGCCCTTCTCGTTCGGGGAAACCCACAGCGCCCTTCTCTCGCCTTTCAGCTGGGTATCGGCGAGCAACTGCCAACCCTCGCTACCGACTGCGGAGCGCAGGCCGAACGGCCACAGCTTCGCGGAGCGGGGCAGCCCCGCCCGGGCCAGCGCGAAGTCCTTGAAGGCCACTTCCGCCGGCGTGTTGCGCCAGGAGGTGAAGGAAGTGAACCCCGGCTGTCCCTCGTAGATGCCATTGGAACCGTTCCAGGCCATGGGCGAGACGAAGCGGGCATTGCTGTTGAACACCTGCAGCATGGACAGGTAGGAGTCGCCGTAGCCTGCCAGCCTGGTGGGTTCGAGGAAGTCGGAAGCGCTGTATTCGGAGATACCCCAGTCCAGATCGAAATCCTGGATGGTGCCGAACAGGGTCCGGCCATTCTCCATGGCGATGTCGTTGCGAGCACTGCGACCGTACAGGATGGCTCCCAGGTGCCCATGCGAGGGCTTGGCGCCTTCTATGCTGACGCCGGCCGTGTCGTAGTTCTTGACCGGGCTTTCCACGAAGATCGGCAGAGGATCGGCCTTGCCCTGGGGAGCCATGAAGCCCTGGGAGGTGAAGATCTTCGACGGATCGATCCCCGCCTCGGCCACCCATTGCGACATGTCGTCGTGATGCCTGTGCACCAGGTGGCGCCGGAACTGCTCCCACACGCCGAACCAGGGGTTGCGCCAGAACCAGCGCCCCGGGGTCGGCGGCACCACCTCGTCCCAGCTCTTGAAATGCTCGCCGGCCAGCTCGTTGACCTCATCGAGCGTCAGCAAATGGCTGCGAGCCAGCCCCGCCAGCGGCTGCCCCGGCGCATACGGACCGCTCGCAGTCAGCCATTCGCGGAACTGGCGCAATGTGCCCGGGTTGTAGTCGAACCATTCCTCGCCCGAGAAGAACGGATTGATATAGACGTCCGGGTCCAGGTTGATCCCGATGAACAGGTGAGGATTCTCGCGCGCGAACTCGGCAACCACGGCAGCCGAAGCCTGCAGGTTGCGCTTCTTGTAGGCATGCACGGTCGTGGCGTAGTAGTTGAACGTCAGTGAGTTGGCCAGCTCCGGCGACTCCTCGGAGCCTGGCAGGTTCTTCAGATAGTCGTCCGGGTACGCCTCACCCTTGGCGGTCCACTGCACGTTGACCTTGTCCTCCTCGAGGTAGTCGTTCAGATCCCAGTCGGGCGCGCTGGCGCGCGCATCGGCCCAGACGCCGCCGTTGAGGGTCAGCAGCAGCGGAACCTGGTATTGCTTGGACAGGTCGAGGACACGGCGCAAGGAGTCCTCGGCGATGACCTTGCCATCCTGCTCCGTCGAGGTATCGAAATCCGGATCGAACACCCAGTCACCGGCACGTCCCTTGGTCGTGCGCATGTACAGCACCGGCACACGCACCCCGAACTTGATCGTATCGCTCTGGAAGGCGGCGTACTCGGCGGCGAAATCCTTTAGTTGCGCGTCATCCGCACCGCTGGTTCCGACAGCCAGATGAAACACATCCTCTTTCCACTGAGGATAGCGCTGGACCAGCTCTCGCCATGGCGACGGCGGCGCGGCCAGGACATTCAGACGCGCCAGCTGAGTACGGTTCCCCTGGCGGTCCAGAGTACGAACCTCGACGACGTCGTTGCCCTCCAGAAGATTGGAAATATCCCCCTCGAACTGGAACCCCGAGCGAGCCGTTTCGCTCAGGTCCGGCCTGGCCGCGACCACGTCGGCCCTTTCAATGCCGGTGCTAGCCAGAAACACCTGCTGGTCGTTGACCACGACCTCCACCGACTGCAGACCATCGGGATCGACCGCCCAACCGTTGAGAAAGATGTAGCCGTCGGCGAATTTGCCGTCAACCGGGTTATCGACGTAACCCACGGCAGCGACATCTGGCTGCCCCTCCGAACAACCGGACATGACCAGAGAGAGTGCAAGGAACAGCAGAGTCTTTTTCATCACCAGCTTCTTAAAAACGAATCGAATATTCAGCCCCACGCACTGCATGGGGCCGATGGCAAAGTCATACAAACGGAGCCGCGGCCTACGACCCAGGCTGCAGCAAGCAGGCGGGTTGCAGGCCTGCGATCTTCGCTGGTACGACACCCGCCTTCAGGTATCCGACGAAGCCGGCATACCGCGCATCGCGCCCATACACCTTGCGCAGATCGCTACGCCGCTTTCCGCTCAGCGCATATCCGGCGACCTGCCCCTGTTCGTCGAGCAGAAGAACCTGCGCAGGCACCTCCCCCTCGTCATTCAGCAACCAGCCTTCCACACGCTGCCAACCATCAGCCAGCACCACGGTCTGCTCGATCTGGCCCCGGCAGGTCGCGGAAGGAGAATCGGGCAAAGGTTTGCCCAGCAATTGGCCGGCCCCTTCGATCAGAGGATGTGCGAAGGCCGAAATATGCCGTCTCTTGGCCGTGGCGGAAACATTCTTCAGAACGGGCTGGAAGAAATAGATACGGGAGAAGTACTCCTCGTCGTTCGCCCCGACTTGCAAGGCCAATGCCGTCACCATGCGCTCGAAGGTCTGCGGATGAGGTCGACGGGCATCCCACTGCCCCTTCACCAACAGCAGCAGCACCAGGGCGAACAGCCACACCCACCGCCGCGAGAACATGGTGGCGCCATAGCGATGGGCAGCCAGCAACAGGAGCGCACACCACGCCAGCAGCTGTGGCGTCAGGTAACGGCTCGTCAGCGCTTGCACCGCGCCGTATTCAAGCCGCCCGGATGCGGTGCCCACCACGGTCCCGCCGATGTACAGGAGAAAAGTCAGCAACACCCATGGCCAAGGGGAAGACGAGCGCTCACGCCAGGCCAGCCAGGCGAACCACGCCGATCCCAGGATCAGGGCGGCACCGGCAACCTTGGGAACGGTCAGCGGCAGCCCCTTCACCAGGAAGAACCACGGGCCGCCAAGATAGACCAGCACATACGAAATCAGGTCCCACGGTCGTTGCAGCAACGCGCTCGACAGAGACACATGGTTGGGCGGGTAGACGAAGTCATGGAAATAGACCCCATAGGTGAGCCCGCCCAGCGCCGCCAGCACCATCACCCGCAGCCAGCCCTGGCGCAACAGTGCAGCGAGCACAGCCATCAACGGCAACGCCAGGACGCCATTGGCCATGGTGACGCTGCTCAACACACCCAGCAGAGCGGCCAGGCAGAAATACCACCATCCGTGGGCACCCTGCGCCCTCGTCAGCACGATGAAGGCCAGCAGCGGCACCAGATAGGCGGAAAAGAACTGGCTCTGGAAGGCCCAGGTGAAGTTGCTTTGCTGAAGCCAGGAAAAGCACAGCACGGCCAGCAAGCCCAGAAGCACATGGCGCTGGTACGCCTCGGGCACCAGCTTGCGGGCGATGAAGGCGAACACCAGGAAATTCGCCAGCGCGAACAGCACATTGAGCGTGAACAGGAAAACCAGCGACGCATCGAAAACATGCACGTCGACCCAGAACAGCGCCTTCGCCAGGACCAGACGGTGCTCGTTATGCAGCTCCCAGAACACCTTCCAGCCTTCGCCCGCGTCCATGCGGAAGACGGCCATGAGATAGCCGTTCCACATGTCCCAATAAGGTACGGGCGTATAGTTGACCCATGTTCCGTAAATGCTCATTGCAGCAAAGAACAGGCCAAAGAACGCGAAGAAGCCCGAGATCCAGCGGCCGCGCGCGCCAGGCAACTGTGTAGCAGTCATCAAAGCAGTTCCTCGCCAGCGTGAAGGGTACGAGGAAGATCAGGAGAGAAAACGTTCTTGTGCATAAGCCATCCATGCGATGAGTCAACCGACGCCTGGCAAGGCGATAGGTCATTGAAAGCGTATTGTCCCGGAACCATAAGCAAATAAGCCACCACACCGTCTGCAACGGGCCAAATCAGGCCCTCCTGGCCCAACCACTTGCCATCAGCCAGAACCACCAGGCGGCGGCCACTACCTGAAAAGTCAGCCCCACGCCAAAGATCACCGCGTGCTTCGACATCTCGATATAGCCGTCGCCAAAGACCGATGAAAACAACGCATACAGGCTGGCGAACGCCCCCAGGGATAGAACAGCCAGCGGCGCATTACCAGCAGAGATCCCGTCGCGGCCACGGAAGCTCCTGAGCAGAATCAGAAATGCCAGCCCGCCGCCCAGCAAGCCCAGGCAGGTCAAGCCGACATAAAGACGAGGCGGCAATCCCGACAGCCAGGTACTCAGGGACATCGTGCGCACCAGCTCAAGCTTGCTCTGGGCTGCTTCTGCATCCCCAGGCTCTATGACACCCAGATAATCGGGATACAGGGGCTTGGCCCCCAACGTGATGCGATACATGGGGACCAACAGTGTTCTCGGCTGCGAAACAAACAGGGCGAGCAACTTCATGCGGCTGACCTGAGCCACGGCCGGGCATGGCCTATGGCCTTCCTTGCTGAGCCAGCTGCTGCCGATATCCGCCAGGCACTCATCCGGTAGACCGAGCAGACGCAGCGCCGCTGGCTTGTCTGCAGCCGCAGGCAGGACCGCCCCGAAGAACGTATTGGTCTTGTTGGCCTGATCGATCGTGCGCATCAGCTCGGTGGACGAAGGGTTCATGAGGCTGAATGCAAAAAGCAGCCCCCCGCCAAGACCAACGTACAACAGCACCACTCGGCCTATACGCCAGCGCAACCAGACCACCAGAGCGAACAGCCATGACAACACCACTGCCATTGGCGCGTATTGCTGCTTGCTCATGCCCAACCATATGAGTGCGAACACCGACAGGCCCAGCAATCCAAGACCAGGGCGCTCACCTAACGCCAGCAGGCAGACTCCGGTCGAAAGCGCCAGGAACGTGGCTACCACTACCGAGAACTCCATGTAGAGCGTGTTGGCATAGGCCAGATAGGCCCAGTCGGTGAACAGCACGGCAAAAATGACGCACAGCGGCAACCGCAGACGCCCCGCATACATCAACAACAGCACTGTGCCGATGCAGAGAAACCCCAGCTTCCAGATGGCGACCTGCCAGAAAGAAAGTATCTCGCCGGGCTCGTGAAACAGCGTGGTGAGCCAGGGGAATACGTTATCGACAGAGCGCATGCAGACATCGGATCGAACATCGCCATCGAACTGCAGAAAACGGGAGGGAAACAGGTAGTTGCCGTGGGTCTTGTCCACGCCGTCTATGAACTGCCAAAGCCCCGTGCAAGACGACTGGCGCAGAAAGTCGTAGCTGTTGGCATAGCCAATGAAGGGCAGCAGCAACACCTGCCAGGCCACATAGGCGACCACCAGCCCGAATATCAGCAGCGCAACGCTATCGGCACGGGACCAAAGAAGCGGGCGCCCGAAAATAGATTTCATTGCCGCCCACACTCCGGAAAAAAGCCGGAGACCCAAGGCCACACATGCCAGGCTTCGGGATGCGAATCGAGAGCGACCTGCAGATGGTCGGCTAGGCGCTGCGCCAGCGTCTGTGCATCGAGGCCCATGACCGGCCCCTCAAGCCGCATATGGCGATGCCCGTCGCGAGGGTCGATCACGATCGTATAGATCAGCACAGGGACACCAGCCTCGGACGCCATGCCGATGGCACCCGCGGGAAGACGAGCATCTCGCCCCAGCAAACGCACGGGCAGGCTCGACTGGCCCGGCTGCAGAGGTGCATCCGGCATGACCATGACCGCACGCCCCTCTGCCAAAAGGCGTCTGCGCATCCGTTCGATGCTACCACCGACGGCTATGGTGGGAGCTCCGCTCAAGCGGGCCACCTGGGCAATGCGACGACGCCCCATCCAGCCCACGAACCTCTCTCCCCAGGGCGCAACCTTGGGCGGCGGAGCATGCAGCCATGCAATGGGATAACCATGGTCGCGAAAATAACGAAGCGCCCAGAAACCCTGCCCATAGTGAAAGGTCACCAGCATAGGAGCTGGCAACTCGCTAGGCGCGGGTAACGCATCCCCCGACACATGCAGATAGCGCTTCATCCAGGATCTGCCGTACTTGAGCGTCAGGAAGAAGTCGGCGATATCCGTCAATCGGTGCAAGGCTATCAGCCGCTCCGAATGCGGCCCCGAGGCTCCTCTCCACATCACCAGCGAGCCCAGGGCACTCTCCTGCTCTCTACCCTGGAACAGTGAATAACGGGTAAGGAAACGCAAACCGCGAAACGCCAATGGCCAAGGCAACAGGAAGACCAGAATCGCCACACAGCCGATTTCCAGAGCGGCCTTGAATTCGCGCCCCAAACCGCTCCACGAAATAGACAAACGAACCTCACGCTCCAACATGCAATACAGGTATTGGCTCAGGGACGGGTAAAATCTAGGAAAGCATCCTTTCTTCCATGAGCATTCGATTGTGCGAATTATCCATCGACTGGCCGCCCACTGCCTAGGCTTGCTGCTGGCGACGCAGGGCAATGCCGCCTCGACTATCCCCCATGCACAGCTTTCCTCCGGGCACAACAGCACCATCAGCGGAGGCTCTGGAACGCTGATGCCGGATGATGCAACGGGGCAGCGCCTGGAGTTCGAGTTCGAGTCCGCCGACTACTTCAGCCCCGAAAACATCGGTCACTTGACGATCGGTATTCGCGGCGAATCCATCGCTGTCGGCGGGAGAGGCATTGTCATGGGCAACCTCACCCAATATGGCTTTCCCGGTGGCCGCTGCCAGCAGACCAACCAGAACAATGTCGCAGCCATAGAGTCCTACTGGCCTGACAATAACTGCGTATATGGAGGAGAGACCCAATCCGCTCAACTACGGAACGGCGAACGCTACAAGATCCGGGTGGAGTCCCTCAGAAACGGACTGATCCGCTACTACCTATACCTGAGGGAAGATGAAGATTGGAGCCTGATCACCAGCGCGGGGGTTCACGACGACTTCAACGATAAAGTGCAGGCGAATCTGGCTGGCTGGTGGATAGCCGAAGTATTCGGCACTCACCAGTGGAAAGTGGACTTCTATAACATCCGGCAAAGCGACATCTACTAATTAGCTGCCCATAGACCGAACCCCACAGGACACAGCCCTTGCAGGTGGCACCGAACTATTTAAAGCGCAAAAAAAGCGCACAAAACACTTATCGTACCTTGTGCGCCAACCCTACAATTCGTCGTTCAAGAGACCGGTGGACTATGGGATCAAAGAACTCCAGCTCGCCGAATTACGGCTGACTACTCTTGAACAGTTGCTCCACCGCCTGAGTATCGGTCTTGATGCTCTTGGAAGAGGTGACACTCTCTATTTTCTTTTTCCTTGCATCTGCCGCAAATTGTGCATCCAGCGCCTGAATAAGCGCAGGCTTGACTTCTTCGAAGGTTTTGATCCCCTCTTTCTTGCGATCGACCAAGCGAATGATGTGGTAGCCAAACGGACTTTGCACCGGCGCAGAGATGTCCCCTGGCGCCTTCAGGGCAAACGCAGCATCAGCGAAAGGCTTAACCATTTTATCGCGAGTGAAGAAGCCCAGATCACCGCCTGCAGCGCCGCTTGAGGTATCGTCCGACTTTTCCTTCGCCAGATCAGCGAAAGATGCTCCGGCCAATAGCTCCTTATGCAGCTTCTCCGCCAATTGCTTCGCCTCCTCAGCAGTCCGCTTATCGCCACTGGCGATGAGGATATGCTCGGCCCGTATTTGTTCGGGTACTCGGTAGCTCTCCTTGTTGGCGAGGTAGCGCTCCTTGGCGAGCGTCTCAAAATCAGGCCTTTTCACCTCTTTACCCAGGCGGTCCAGATAAAGGTTGGCGATGGTCCTGTCCTGCTCGTACTGGAGCCGCTGACGAGTAGCGGCATCTTGGCCAATTCCCTTGGCAGCAGCCTCAGCCGCCAGTTGGCGGATAAGATAGTAGTTAGCAAGAAACTCACGATACTTCTGCTCGTTACCCAGCAACTCCACTTTCTGACTATCGTTCAGCGCACCGTCAATGAGTAACCGGTACTCATCTGCTGTGATATTTACATTCTCGCCACGAATCAGAACACTAGAGCTATCCGCCAATGTAACTGCCGGAAAGACGACAATAGCCAGAAGTGAAAGTACAGACCGCTTTAACATGAAAAACCTCTGAGCAGAATTCAGTAAATGAAGAAGAAATTAATGCACAGCAAATGAATACCTGAAAACAACATGGGCGCCCCATAAAGAGGCGCCCACTCACGACAGCAATGAATTACTGGCTAGGAGCATTGCTCACTTTGAAGGCGCAAACCCTACCCGACGAACAACTGCTGGCGCTGGTTGCCGGATCGATATGAGCCACGTTGATATATACCGTACCCGTGGTTGGAAGTTTGCAATACTTGGCGCGCTTGGTCGGAGGCGAACTTTCATGCGTCCAGTTCAGGTTAACTTCTGCACCATACTCGCTTATGCAATAACCCAGGCTACTAGAGAAGTCCCCGGGAGTTTGAGAGAGCGAGATAACCCTATTATAAACAAGGTTTGTCGCACCATTGATACTACTCAGCTTGCCGAACTTATTGGCGTTGTTGGCCAAGCTCTCCACAGTGACTGGATATGCCACATAAGCAGAGCCAGTCACTGACTTCAGAACCTGGGTGAAGGAGCCCCAGAAAATATCGTTAGCCGTGGTATCAATGGAGCCGCCAGGCGGGGTCGGCGTCGGCGTCGGCGTCGGCGTCGGCGTCGGCGTCGGCGTCGGGGTCGGCGTCGGAGTAGGCGTCGGCGTCGGAGTAGGCGTCGGAGTAGGCGTCGGCGTCACCCCCAGCGCACAATCATCATTGGTAATATTAACGCCCGCAAGAGCCAAGGCTCCGTTTGCCTGGACGGTGGCACTTGTATAGGTCCCACATACGACGTCATCTATCTTGAGCTCGCTGGCTACGGCAGCAGCGCTACCGGCAGCGAGATATACGACGGATACGCCCAACAGCGGCTTGATTACTCTCATCATTCCCACCTTTATAGCAATAGAAGAGGCGCCCGCACTCAGTGTCGAGGCATCACCCTTCGGATAATACCGGATTTTCGAACCGAAAACCCCATAAGGAAAAAATCCCGGAACCAATGTGAAGCAGAACAGTCCGCCCGTCGGATCAACAGCGCTCAGGGATAGAAAGCATAAAAAAAGGGAGGTCATTACGACCTCCCCTTTTGTTACCGCAGGTACTAGCTAGTGCTTAGTTATCCACTACTTGAGTGGTAGCTTTGTGCACCCATGCGCCAGCGTAGTTGGACAGCAGGCCGCCAACGTCGCCATTCTGGATGGCGGTCATGGCGAAACCGATTACCGGCAGACCGGAAACGGTAACATCATCACCTACGATCTCGTTAGCGCTGCTTGCCAGCAGACCAACACGCGCCCAACCAGCTTCATGCTGCTTCACGTCGATATCGCGACGGACGAAGCCAGCACCACCGAGGAGATTGCTCGCGATGCCAGTGCTATTGCTGAAGCCAACAACGTTGGTTTCGTAGCACAGAGCAACGCCTTCAGCCTCAGGCTGCGGCGAGAAGTCATCGCTTGCTACGAAGCCCGGCAGCTCTTCACGATCCCAGTAGTCGATGGTGACAGGCTCGCAAGCCTCGGAGATCAGAGAGCTCCACACTTGGGTGAACGGAGCAGTAGCCGGAGCAGGCTGGTTGACGTAGTGACGCTTAGTCGGGAAGGTAACAACCCAGTCGGTTTCAGCGTTCAGACCGGCGCCAACGGCATAGTCGTTGGAGATGCTGGTCTTGGACAGAACGGCGCTGACAGCGTTGATACCGCTTACGCCGAAGGTGCTGGTCTGGCCGCTCGGGAAGGCAGCAAACGGGTCAGCTTGAACCAGGCTGGGCAGAGTGTCGCCCGGCTTGGCATGCAGCTGAACGCCATCTACGAAGTCAGCCAGAGCAACGGCATCAAAGCCGATCTCGGTACCAGCTTCAACATTCACGACGTTGGCAGAGCCGTAGAGACCACCGGTCGGCGGAGCCAGCTGCGCCTGAGTGGCGAAGTTAGCGGACTGCCAAGCAGCGCTGGAACCAGTGAAGGTGCTGGTCACGAGACCGCAGTTAGCAGGCTTGCCGTCGGCACCATGCTTGATGGCTGCCGCGAGTGCAGCACCGTTCGCGGACGGGCTGGTGGCGTTGATAACGCCCATCTCGATGACTTCCAGGTGACCAACACGAGTACGCGCCGGACCTTTCACGGAGTCGGCCGCGAACACGATGTCACGGAACTCAACGCCAGTGGAAGTAATGGTACCCACGGTGCAGGAAGTGTCGAAGGTCTTCAGCTTGGCGCCATTGGCAGTACGCTCAACGATGCCGGTCCATACGTCTTCCGGGGACAGGTACAGGTTGAAGTCGAGGACTTCCTGAGAGTTCATGCCCTCAACGAAACGGACTTTGACAGCCTTGGTCTCGTTGGTGGTGTTGGTTACGTGGATAGCGGTGTAGTTGCCGTTATCAGCGGTGTATACCGGATACAACAGAACCTGACCCAGACCATTCGGGTCTACGTTCACTGCGTGAGCAGATGCGGCGGCACCCAGGGTAGCGGCCAATGCAACGGCTTTTGCCAAAGACGTTTTCATTTTGCAGGGATTCCTTTTTAGCCTGATTTTGACGTGTTGTTACAGCTTTTTTGCAAGAGTGCTTACAAAGCGCAGATGAATGCTATCGAGCCACATCCCCCATTGCAAGCCCACATCGCGATTAAAGTACGAAAAATTGCGAGGTTACGTCAACATTTGCAGGCGAAGCCAAGGTCGCAACAGAGCCCCGAACAGGCAAGCCTTAGGATGAAACGCATTCACACCCTTGCTTTTCATAGAAGGCCGTAGAGGGCAAAACAGAGCGCACAAGGCACCATGAGAGGAGCTTCACAAATCCGCGCAACGCAAAAAATTAAGGGCTTACCCTCCTGAGGATGTCTCCTCGTTCAGATAAGCCCCTAACCAACACGCGTCATCAAAGCTTTCGCTGCTGCAAGTGCGCTGTAGCTTTTCTAGTATAGGCATCCCCCCTCGGCAGCACAACCCAAGAAGTGAAATTCAAGCCAACCGGCCTAATGGGCCCCTGATGCCTCTGCAATGGAGCTCCAGCTGACGCCGAGAGAGACACCGCACCCAGCCAAACGCCACAGGCGAGCCGACCCAACTACTGCCTGGCACCTACATCGTCGATCAATGCAAAGGCTCTACCGACAAGAAGCGCTTGATACGACGTTGCAGGTTGTAAGGCACACACGAGAGCACGCCGGCCAACGGCGCCCACGCCCTCGCACGCAAGGCGATGAGGAGCAGCTTGCGACGCCATCCGCTCTGGTCAAGAGAGGCCCACGGAGATCGCCCATGACGTTCCAGAAAGCCACTCTCGAGCACAGCCATGGGAGACGAGTCAGATGCGGGCAGATTTGCCGCATAGCACTCCTTATAAAAAGGCAGAGGCTCTTCCTGCGACCAGGAAAAAGGGGGCGCCTCAGTCTCACGCAGATGCTCATCGATTTCCGCCAGCCTCCCGAGCCAGTCCTCGGTCGATGCGTCGTGGGCCAAGAGCCAAGTAAGGGGCCGCCCCTGGAGGCGCTCAGGCAGCGCACCGATGGCACTTGCCAGAACAGGCAACCCGACCTCCAGAGCGGCACTCAGGGTATAGCTCCATGTCTCCGGCCATCGCACAGGGAACCAGACCACATGAGGACGATGGCGCCCAAGCAGTTCTGCGAGTTCTGAATCGGAATATTTGCCGAGCGACTGCACCTCATCACCCAAAGGCACATGAGCACTACCCAGCAGCATGAAGCTGATGGGTAATTTCCGGCCACGAGACAACAGGGCCACATCGCGCAATACCTCCATACCTTTTTCCCGCCCCAAGGCTCCCAAGCACAACACGCGTAGCGGCTCTCCCCTGGCCAGCGGCGGAGCAACAGGCGCGGGATAGGCGCCAAAGATCTCTCTGTCTGGATGGGCGTGATAGTCACAGTCCAGCGATGGCAACGCCTCTTGCAGTCTGCGCTTCATGTCTTCGCTGGGTACAAAGCAGCGGACTGGGCGCGCAACCAGCGCCCGCAATACGGTCGACTGCTCCGTATCGATCATTTCATAAGCCCCGACAGGCGCGGCGGCACCGATGTATCCTCCTTGCCGACCGGTCAACGTAGGGCTGCCCTGAATGATGGCGTAGTCATGCAAGGTCAGGTCGAGTTCCACCCCCAAATCACTCAGACACCCCCAAACGGAGGGATGGAACCCCAGGGTGTGATGGACATGGATGCGGCAGACCCCCATGCTCAAAAGAAAAGCCGACAGCTCTCTGCCTTCACCAGGCAACTTGAATACCAGACGATCGCTTCGCTCACCGGCATCCAGGGCTACGCATACTCCCCGCCGCCCAGCCAGCGGGCGCATGACCAGACTCCAGGCCCTGGAGCGCGAAATCCCGACCAACTCTTTAACGTGCCGCTCAACCCCACCGCCGATACGATGCAGAACCTGCAGGATAACGGGCACCCTCGCAGATCTGATGGCCTGCAGCGTCAAGGCGATACGCGATATGCAAGCCGGGTCGAAACGCAACCATCGAGCCACATCAGAGCCTCCAACTCTGCCCCCCATCCACGCCAGGGCAGTCTGAGGCCCTTCCCGCCCCATGCCGCACGCACTCTCCCAGCGACCCGCGAAGGCATCACAGGCCAACACATGGAGCAGTCCCGAAACATGCACCCGGAAGCAAAAGCCAGACTCGCCATCGTGCCTCAGGGAAAAATCGCCCCCCCTCATCAAACTGATGCAGTGCCCCGTAAGAAACACGCAGGGCCCCATCCCGAACGGCACCTCAAGACGAGTCCCTGCATTGGCCTCGGCCGCCGCGACACCAAAATGGGGAGAGACATTGCTGCCACAGCTCAAGGCTGCCGGCACACCATACAACCCCACGCAATTGGAGAAGGGCACAACAACCCCCACACCGAGGGATCTTGCCGCAGCCTGCAAGCGGCCAACCAAGCCACCAGCGCTATCCACGCCCGCATCCAGAAGAAGAGCATCCCCCTTGACCGCTACCAGAATGGATCTGAGCGACTCGACGGGCTCCACGCCCTTTTTCCGTCCTACCAGGCGGAAGCCCGTAGACATAATCGCCAGCTGCAAATCCCCGGACCACCCCGCCCAGGAAGAAGCGTCGTACTCCAGAACAACCTCTATGGAGACCTGGTCAGGACCTCTCAAGCTCTGCCGAAGCCTCTCAACGCATCGAATGATCTGAGCCTCCCCTCCCCAAAGGGGGACGATCACAGTCAGCATCGAATCCCGCGACACTGTGTCGACCTCCTGCACGCACGCCGATTCGACTTGATAAGAGCTGGCCATGCATTCCCACCTAGAACATTGTTGGGGCATTGTAATGCAGCAGCCATTCAAGGTCTGTCTTGCCATCCTACGCGAGCAGGCTTACTGCCCAAAATCATCAAATCGCCCACTCATGGCCTGCCCCGGCAAACGCAAGCCACACCCCCCCTCCGGACGAGATAATCCGAAGCGGACTCAGATATCATCGACTGTAAAATTGCGGAATTCGCCACATGCAGACAAGAGAACTGGACAGTAGCTGGCGCGACTGGATCAACCACAACATCAGCCGAGGATGCTCCAAAGAGGGCATGCTAGAAATCCTCATCGAGAACGGTTTCGCCCCGGAAATCGCACGCCAGGCATTAAATGCCCCGCCCCCCATAAGCCCACCGCCCTCAGCACCACCACGCCCGCAGGCTCCTGAAGAAACGGAGCTCACCTATGCTCCCGACAAGGTTCATGTCCCCTTTGCCGAAGTGATGGACACTCAAGAGAAAGCGGAACTCATGCGCGTGAGACGCTTCCTGAGCGAAGAGGAGTGTGTCGAACTGATTCTCCTGGCCAACCAACATCTTCGGGCCTCGACGACAACGAACGACAAAGGGGAGTACGAGGGATTCAGAACCAGCCGAACCTGTGATCTGGGCCTCATTCGACATCCGCTGGTAGAAGATATCGAGAGACGCATCTGCCAGGTCATGGGCATTGACCCATCATGGTCAGAACCCATACAGGCGCAACGCTACGATGTAGGGCAACAGTTCAAAGCCCATACCGACTACTTCGAGCCCAATACAGCCGAGTTCGAAACCTATGCCAGAGGCAGAGGCCAGAGAACCTGGACCTTCATGATCTATCTGAACACCACACAGGAAGGAGGAGAGACATTCTTTACTGCACTGGGACAGGAATTCAGGCCAAGCCAGGGCGACGCGGTAATCTGGAACAATCTGCTTGCCGACGGAACACCGAACCCCAATACGATGCACTGGGGCAAGCCCGTCGTAACCGGCTACAAAATGGTGCTCACCAAGTGGTTCCGTGACAAGGGCAATAGTCCCATGTTCACCAAAACCCCCAATGAATACCTGCCTCCATATACCAAGTCCGGCTTTCTCAAGACGAGAGTCCCAGAGGCGCTGCTTGGCAGAGTCCTTGAGTTCTATAAGAACAATCAGGCCACAACCGTAGACGAGCGAGTGCCTGGCTTCATCGACGCAGCCGGCGGGAAACCAGCCAGCGAACTGATCCCCCTGCCGGACGAGCTGAAACAGGATGTGCACAACACTCTGCAACCAGTCGTAGAAGCCTGGATAGGTACTCCAGTCGTACCGACTTTCGTGTTTGGCATCCGACGCTATCTTTCGGGCGCGGTGCTCAAGATGCACAGGGATCGGGGCATCACCCATGTAGCCAGCGCTATCATCAATGTCTCTCAAGACACCCGATCCGCCTGGCCCCTAGAGATAGAGGACCATTATGGGCGCCACTACCACTTGCTTCTCGAGCCAGGAGATATGGTCCTGTACGAAGGCGCGAGGCTTCTTCACGGACGCCCGTTACCCCTGGAGGGCACACAGGTTTCCAATATGTTCGTGCACTACAAGATTCCGATGGCGCAGCCTTGAGACACCCACCGAATGGGAAAGCCCTCGCCTCAGTGGGCGACAACAAGGGCACCCTTCGGCCCCCATTACGAGAATGAGCGGCGCAACCACACCGTGACCGCGGGTCTGTCCTCGGCCGGGCAACACTCAGTGGCGCCCCAGAACAAAAAACGCCGCAACTCTGCGAAGGAGTTGCGGCGTTTTCTTAGCTGAACAACATCAGACGCCAACAGATGCTCACTGCATCTGGACGTACCACCATTGGCCATCGGTCTTTATCCAGCGCTCCTCATTGACACGATCGAGCAGAATTGGCTTTCCACCCTTGAGGGCCTGCTGTTTACCCCGATAGTAATAGCTGGCCTCGACCTGTACGACACAAGCATCCTGCTCACATTGAATGTCCGATACCGACGCGGACTCCAGTCGGACCACGCCACCTGCATAGTTGGCCTTGAAATGCTCCAATGTATTGGTTGACCTGTAGCCAGGTGACATGAACTCATAGGCGCCCTTGAAGTTGCCCTCTTTCAAAGCGTTCATTCTCGCCTGTGAACGCTCGGCCACCACGGTTGCATCGTCTTTTGGCTGGAAGACGCTACAGGCGGTCAATGCCAGAAGAAAACAGGAAAGCCCAATAAAACGCGAAACCATCGAAAACCTCCAATCAATTCCCAACTCAGATTAAGGACGAGCCTCAAGCTCAGCCCTGAAAGAATCCGTCACACCACGCATCTTCTGCTGGAACTCCTGACCGATACGCTCGAAATCCTTGTACTGGGTGACCGCACGCGGACTAATAGTCACAAGCAGTTCGGTACGCAGACCATTCTCGCCCTTGGTACCGAAAAGAGGCCCAATGATGGGCAACTTATGCAGATACGGCACACCGCCATCGGAATCATTCTGAGAGTCCTGAATCAAGCCCCCAAGAATTATCGTATCCCCACTCTGTATAGCCACCGAGCTTTCCACGGTACGTTTGAGGAAGCTACGTTGCTTGGTAACTTCATCCTGTGCGCCGACATCCGTGACCTCTTGCTGGATATCCATCAGAACCAAACCACCGGAGTTTACACGCGGCTTGACCTTCAACTGAACGCCAGTGTCCTTGAGGGTATAGTTCTGCGTACTGGTCGCATCGCTACCGCTATTGGGATATGTGGTAGTCCCTGTAGAAATGGGCTGCTGGGTACCGACTTGAATGCTTGCTTCACGATTGTCCAGAACCAGGATGGACGGAGAAGAAAGCGACTTAACCCGAGAGGTGCTGGAGAGCATATTGATGACTGCTCGCCAGTCTCCACCTGTAAAGATATAAGAGAACCCTGGAGCACTCCGCGCAACGGCACCTGAATCACTCATGGAAAGCCGACCGCCGCCCATGACGTTATCCCCGCCACCGGCATGAGTATTGAAGAACCACTCGACGCCATAATTGAGCTTGTCGTTGAGGGTCACTTCCCAGATGGAAACCTCCACCAGAACCTGGGCTGGTGTCTTGTCTATCTTTTCAAGCGCAGAGCGTATGCTCTGCCACTCTCGAGGGGCAGCCATGACCAGAAGGCTGTTGGTGCTCTCATCCGCCACTATTCGACTGCCGGCCTCGGTCGTCGTACTGGTAACACCGCCAGTCTTCGTGCTCCGCTGAGAGGAAAGGCTCGATGAACTTCCATCCTCAGAGTTAACTTCGGCCTGCGTCAGGCCGGGCGCAGTAGAACCACTGGTGGTCGAGGCCGTATCACCGGTGGTCTTTCCGCCGAAGATCTGCCCCAGCAAACCGGCAAGAACCTTGGCCTCACCGTTCTGGACGCTGTAGACATACATTTGCGCAGATTGATCGCTACTGTCGTTCATGCCCAAACGATCGAGCTGCTTGATCCAGCTGCCTATAGTGACGAGCTGCTCGGAGCGGGCAGCTATGACCATCACGCTGTTTATCTCTTCCATCGCCACCAACTTGGCGGCTCCCATCGCAGAAGAAGCCTCCTCATTTCCAAGCAATGCATTGAAGCGATCGACCACCAGCTTGGCATCCAGGTTAAGCACTTCATAAATGCCAAAGGACATCCCCTTGAGGACATCCACATCGAACGTCTGCAGGGTACGTAAGGCATTCTGCATCTGCGGCGCGGAAGCACCCAGCATGAGGATATTGCGCACAGGATCGGCCCGGAGCACGTTCTCCTTCATGCCCAGCGGCTCGAGAATCTTCAACGCCTCTCCCGCCGTCAGATAGCGCAGCGGAACGATCTGCACCGAATAGCCGCGGCCTGTATCAGAGCTTTTGGGCACAACCGGGGCGTCCTTGCGCAACTGCGCGACCGGCCCGATGCGATAGATCCCCCCCTCACCCTTGAGCATGGCCACCCCTCTGGACTCCAGCAAGGACTCCAGCATTTCTATAAGGGCAGTTTCGGGCACGGGATTACTGGATACCAGAGTGATGTTCCCCTCCACGGCGCCTTCGATCGTATAGGGAACCTTGAGCATATCGCCCAGAACTGCGGCAACCACTTCCAACATGGGCGCCGACTCGAACTTGACATTGACCAGCGGCCCACCCTGCGGTGATTGCTCGCGTCTGACAGGAGCCACAAACTGGTTATCACCCTTCTGCTCCAGCAAGGTACGTCCCACCT
Organism: Pseudomonas sp. GD04015; assembly: GCF_029837675.1. Lineage (NCBI taxonomy): Bacteria > Pseudomonadati > Pseudomonadota > Gammaproteobacteria > Pseudomonadales > Pseudomonadaceae > Pseudomonas > Pseudomonas sp. GD04015. The sequence goes on from NZ_JAOEEE010000005.1 coordinate 47,304, forward strand.
TCGGAGGCTCATTCAAGGGCTCGTCATTAAAGACAGGCGGCGGCTCCATATTGGTACGGACGATCTTCGGCGGCTCATCCTTCTTTTCAGGAGCAGATGGAAGCGTCGAGCACCCCGCCAGAAGAAGCACGACACACAGAGCACTAAGAGGAAATTGGGCCGGGCGCCAAGTCAGCATATTGATCATGTTCATTAATCACACTCTAAACTTCGAAAAAGGGCAGCCAGTGAAGAAACGAATTCCGCATCTGCAAACCATTAATTACCCAGGCGCTCCAAATGAACCGCATCGCTGCGCGGCCGAGCCACTTCTATTTCTGCAACACGAGAGCCATTGTTCATACTTACTTGGCCCGGCTTAACAGAAGTCACTTTCCACCCGCCAGGCAGTTCACTACCCACACTTACACGTACCACCTCATCTCCAACCCCAAGCAAGGCGAAATGAGTATTCCCCTGCAACAGAGTACCAAGCACCTTGATGCCATCGGAGCTGGTTTCCACCACCTTAGGCGAGGCAACCTCCTGACCAGCCAATGGCCTGCGCCCTGCCCAGAACAGGGGGCGCTCGAGAACCATCTCCAGATTGTCCGGCCCGATTTCCGAACCATTCAAGGCCGGCAGTTGAAACTCTGGAAGCAAAGGAACCCGAACAGGCTCGCTTTCCGTCTTCAACCAGAGCAACAAGGCTAATGCCAGAAAGCATACGATCAGTACGAACAGGAGCAGCGTGAGGCGAGCCTCGGAAAGATACACTCGCTTCATTGTGTGCCCTCGGCAGGCGGCAAGGGGAGAAATGCCAGAATGGAAACCTGTACATCCAGAGCCTGCTGAGCCCCCTCACCCTTCCGACCACGCCGCACTGTACTCGGAGTGATGACAAGTTCGTCCAATACAAGCAGAGGTCTGCCCTGCTCCAGCATCTGCAGACTGGACATGACCGAACCAAGCTCTCCACCAAACTGGGCTCGCACACCGACGACCGTGTAACCGTCTCTACGCTTGGCATCTATGGGGGCGATACTGCGAACCTCTGCCTCAGCCGAAGAAATGACCTCGGACACTCGCCGCTGTATGGCCAACTCGACAGCCGAGGCCGACATCTCTGGCGAATACACCCATTCGGACAACCCCTGCTGAGCAAATCTTTCAGAGGCATCCTCAAGCTCACCACGCGAATTGGCCAGAGCCTGCAAGCGCTGCAGCAGACGCCCATCCTTGGTCAACTCGAAGCGATACTTGTCATGCCGATCCAACAGAGGCCCCGAGATGACCAGCACGGCAAACAAAACGGCAACAGACAGCAACAGCCAGCTCAGCAGAGCCTGATACTTGCCAAATACACGACTCATCGGGCATCACCATCCGCAGGCTGTTTATTCGTGACACCTACCAACTGGATGCTGACAGCAAACTGATCGAGACCTGTTTGTGCATTACGGCTGACAGGCGCGGTGAAGCGCGCATCGGAGAATCTCTCCGACTCATTTAGCCGGGAAATCAGATCGACAACCCCCTTACCGAAGCCATTTACGGTCAGATTGCTGCCCTGTATGCGAAGGCTCGTGATGTAGATGTCGTCGGGCACCAGCCTGGTCAGCTCGGCCAGAACTTCTGAAGGCAACGGCTGGCCGGCTCGCTTGGCCACGATGTGATTCAATCCCGATAGGCTGGCTTCCAGGTTTTCCTTGCGGGCGATCAGGTCTCTTACATTGGCGGTCAGGGCAGTGATTTCCTGCTTGCGCTCGATGACCAGTTGCCGCTCTTTCAATAGGGGAGCAATAGCCGCCGTCACCACGGCCAGGAGCAACAGAATAAGAAGCCAACTGTTGAGATTCAGACGCCGCCACCACCGCCCCGGTACCCGTTGACGACCGAACAGGTTGGCACCAGGCACATCCTCCACACCCAGGCGGGAAACGCGCAGACCGGTCGCCTTCTCTACCCGTTCGATGAGGGGATCCGGGTAGGCACATGGCACGGCGAGAATGTCGACATCCAGCTGATTCTCGACCTTTTCATCAGCAACGACGTCGTAATAGAGCTTGTCGAGAGAAAAAGGGGTCAACCTGGGCAACTGGTAACCCACAACCTCTCGCAGAGTCCCTCTCGCTTCCGTGGGCAGCACCAGCTGTTTACGCAGTACCCGATCCGCAGGCAGGACAAGCTCCAACTGGGCAAGCGAGGCCGAAGCTCGGGGCGGAAGCAACGATGCGCGGATATGCATCTCGTCATCAGCCTGTGCATCCATGGCGAGACGAGCGACTTCGGCCATCCCGTTCCGCTCGGGTCGGTAGATGACGAGCCAGGAGCCCTCGACGAAAACGAGCACTCGCGGAGAGGGGCGCAGGAAATAATCGACGATCTCGGCCGCGCGCCCGGCGCTCAAGCCCTGCCACCACCAGCGCCCCAGACGGCCGATATCGATACCGAAGAGCGTCAGGCTGCCGACCTCAAACTTCATGCCAGTCAGTCCAGATCAAAACGGGCAGTATACTCATTCCAACGAGCGATCCGATAGCCGTCCTTGCCGTCGCCAAACATGACGGTCACCTCGACCTTGCGGCGGTCAGGCCTCTCCCCCACCTCGACCTGCAGACGGTACAACGCCCCTCCGGGGGCCGCTGCCAGCTCCGGCGGGATATAGTCCGCCGCCCGAAAGGACTCGTCCGCGCGATGATCAGCCAGATCGGCCGCCCGCTCCCCTGCCAGTGCGCGCAGCAATGGCCAAGGGGCGAATTCGACAGCCACGCCTGCATGGGCGCTGTCGGCCGTAACCAGCGGTGCCAGACGATCGAGCAATTCGCGATTGAAGCCAGGCAGCAAAAGCAACTCGTCTATCGAACGCAGTGGGGAAAGGGGTGTCTCGGAACTATCGTCATCAGACGGCAATCCCTGGCGACGGGCGAGAATACTCTCGACAAGCATTGCCGAGTCGACGCCATCGGGGGATATCCCTTCCATGAGCAGGCCGAGCAGCTCGGGGGATGCTCCGGTAAGGCTGACATACGCCTCCTCCGGAATCAGGCGAAAGCGTACCAGGTCAGCCCCAGGCAACAGCAGGACCTGCCCGGGAAGCTCCGTCCACTGGTCGCCACCCAGGCGATACATGGCGCTCAGGTACGCCAACACGGCATCGGTGGCCGCACGCCCCTTGGCGCGAATGATCAGCTCCGAGGAAACCTGCCTGTCCACTCGAACGGAGTTGCTGAACGCTGCCAACAGCACGACCAGCAGAGCCAGCACCCAGAGCACGACGATGAGTACCGCGCCTCGCTCGCGACTATTCACCTACAGGCTCCATCAAGCTCACCGGAAGTATCAGCTCGGGCCACCCCTTGCGGGCACCGTCGACCCGAACCGAAACCAGCTGCGGCACCGAGCCAACGCGACTGAATGCATCGACCCACTGGCTGCCCGAGTCATCCCACTCTTCCGCCGGCCCGAAATAACGAAAGGACAGATGCAGAGAAGAGCTGACAAGCTGCGGCTCCACACTGGCAAGCAGATCCTCTGCGGCCTTGCCTGCCTCATAAGGTGCGAATCGAACCCAAACCCCCGAGCTATCGCTGCTCAATTCGAAGACATAAGGAATGCCCCCCGCGGACATGGACAGAGGGGCGACATAACGCATGCGTTCCTGCTCCCCGACGAATGCGGGCGCAACCCGCCCGGAGCTGTCCGGCGGGAACTCGGCGGGCAACAACTGCCCCAGATGACGATACAGGAGAGCACTGAGCTGGCGCGGCTCTTCCACGGAGGCCGTATGCTGCTCCGCCAACTGCCAGCTCCGAATACCCGCGCGAAAACCACCGAACAGGACGACGACAAGCAGCCCCGCAAGCACCAGGGCGATGAGCACTTCCACGAGAGTGAAGCCACGCGCCGCCTTCATGAAGCGGCATCCTGATTGGCGATGCGCAGGCTCGACAAGACGAAGCGACTCACCCTGCCGGCGACACGCCAGCTGACGAAGACCTGCACCTGGTAGAGAACCGCCCCCTGATCCCGAAGCTGCGGAGCGAGCTCCCAGTCCATGGGCACGATATCCACCTGCCACGAATAGCCTGCTTCGTCATGCCCCTGATAGGAGCCTTCGACCAGCGGGCTGCTGATACCGATCTCGGCCAGTCGGGACTGAGCCACCAGCGCAGCCTGGCTATAACGATCCGCGCGCGCCAGATTCGTCATGCCGTTGGAAAAAGCACTCAGGATGACACTGAGAAGAAGTGCACTGATCAGGAAACCGACCAGGACCTCTAGAATGGTGAACCCGCGCTCTCGCGTCATGAGTCACTCATCGTCATGATCGATGGAAACACGACCGGTCAGCCAGTCCACATTGACACTCATGTGGCTGTCCCCACGAGCCAGACTGAACGCTCCTCCCGTGGAGGAGCCGTCGGGGAAGAAACGGATGCCGGCAACGCCATCTTTCAGCTCACTCTCGGCAACGCGAGCGTTGAGCGCAATGGATTCGGGGAGGGAAACCTGGCGCGCGCTACGCTCCAGCCTGAATTTCTTGCCTTCGACATCCAGCAGCACCGCCGTACTTCGCTGCGCCATCACCGCTTCCGAGCGGGCCTTGCGCAAGGCCAGCTGCACATCTCGAGCGGCATCGTCCAGCGAGCCACCTACCCCCTTGCCGATGGCGGGGACGACCACCGCCATGGCAAGCGCCAGGATGACCAGAACGACCAGCACCTCGATCAGGGTGAATCCCGATTCGGGCGCCCTGTGATCACTCCCAGCTGACGATATCGGCATCTTCGCCTTCACCGCCCGGCTGCCCATCGGCGCCGTTGGAGTAGAGGTCGAATGGGCCGTGCTGACCAGGAGCGCGATAAATGTAGTCATTGCCCCAAGGATCCTTGGGAATGCTCGACTTGCGCAGGTAAGGACCGTTCCAGCGGTCAACACCGGAGGGGCGCTCGACCAAGGCGCGCAAGCCCACGTCATTGGAGGGATAGCGCCCGACTTCCAGGTGATACATGTCCAGGGCCGAAGCCAGTTCCTGGACCTGCATGCGGGCCGTGTCGCCCTTGGCGCCACCGACATACTTCATTACCCGCGGGCCGACCACGGACATCAGCAGACCGAGAATGACAAGAACAACCAGAAGCTCGATCAACGTGAAGCCGCGCATGCGGCGTTCAAAGGACTTCATCACGATTTCGGAATCCTCGCGTAGGGAATGGCATGAGGGGGAAGGAGGTACGAGATTCGCAACCGGCTCAGGCCGAGTATGACTGTACCCCGCGCCGCCGGTTCCTCGTCGCCCCTAGAAAACAGTGGATGCGCAGGCAGCGCATCATCCAACCAGGTCGTTGACGCCAAGTATACCCAGCAGAATGGAGATGATGATACCGGCGATCATCACCCCCAGACTCAGGATCAGGGCGGGCTCCAGCAGCGCCAGGAGGCGCTTGATCACCGAACTCACCTCATCCTCGTAGATGCTGGCGACCTTGAGCAGCATGTCCTCCAGTCGTCCGGTTTCCTCCCCGACCTGCACCATGTGCAATGCCAGGGTGGGGAAACGCCCGCTCTCCAGAAGCGCACCGCTGAGGGAACGCCCTTCGCGCAGAACGGCGCTGGCGTTGTCCAGATCCTTGCGCAGGGTGCGATTGCCGATTACCTCGCGCGCAATGACCAGCGCGTTGACCAGCGAAACACCGCCCTGCAGCAGGACGCCCAGCGTCCGCGCAAAGCGACTGGTGTCGATATTGCGCACCAGATCGCCGATCAGCGGCCAGGTGAGGCTGCGGGCGTCCAGCTTCTGGCGCAGCCCTTCGTCCTGCCACAACTTGAGCGCCCCCCAATAGAGCCCGCCGAGCAGGAGCAGCACCAGCCACCACCAGCTTGCCATGAAGTCACCGAGGTTCATCACGAAGCGAGTGGGGCCGGGCAACTGCCCGCCCATATCCGAGAACAGGTCGGAGAAGCTCGGCACTACATAGGCCAGCAGGAACACCAGCGACAGGATGGCGACGGTGAACAGGATCGCCGGATAGGTCAAAGCCGAAAACACCATCTGGCGCATGGCTTTCGCCCGCTCCAGATACTCAGCCATCCTTGTCATCGATGACTCCAGGGAGCCGCTCGCCTCACCGGCCTTGATCATGCTGATGTAGAACGGCGCGAACTCCTTGCGCTCGGCAAAGGCGTCCGCCAGCGTCCGCCCCTTGCGCACGGCCGCCCGGATATCGCCGACCATCTGCTTGCCGGTATCGTCAGCCAGCTCTTCCAGGATGCTCAGGCTCCTGTCCAGCGGCAGGCCGGACGAGAGCATCACCGACATCTCGCGCGTGAAATGCAGGACCCTGTCACGATCGTTCATGCGCCGCCGGCGAACCTTGCCCGGCCCTGTGCCCTGGGCAACCTTGGCGGCCCTGGTCGCCGGCTGGATGCTCAACGGCACCAGGCCTTCGCGCGCCAGCCAGTCCGCGACCTCGGACACCGAAGCCTTCTCGGCCAGCCCATCTACGCTCTTACCGTTGCGATCGAGAGCCTTGTACTTGAATTGAGCCATGGCAAGCCTCGGTTAGCGGCCGGGTTGGGCGACGCGGAGGACTTCCGGCAGGGAAGTCAGCCCCTGCAGAACCTTGAGGAAACCATCTTCGAACATGGTACGCATGCCCTGCTGCCTCGCCACGCGGTAGATCTGCTCACTACTGGCATGCTGCAGCACCAGGTTGCGCACCTCGTCGTTCATGATCAGCATCTCGTGGATGCCCATGCGCCCGCGATACCCCGTGTGTGCGCAGGCATCGCAGGCTCCCGCCGTCCAGACTTCGACGCCGCCGCGGGCATCTTCCGGCAGCAGATGGACAACGCCCATGTGCTCTATTTCTTCACCACCGATGTGGTGAGGCTGTCGGCAATGCGGGCACAGTACACGGACGAGCCGCTGGGCCATGATTCCATTGATCGTGGAAGTGAGCAGATAGTCTTCCATGCCCATGTCGAGCAGGCGGGTCACACCACTGGGAGCATCGTTGGTGTGCAGGGTGGTCAGCACGATATGGCCGGTCAGGGCCGCCTGGATGGCGATGCCGGCCGTTTCCTTGTCGCGCATCTCGCCGATCATCACCACATCCGGGTCCTGACGCAGGATCGAACGCAGTGCACTGGCGAAATCCAGACCGACCTTGCTCGCCGTCTGGATCTGGTTCACGCCCTGGATCTGGTATTCCACCGGGTCTTCGACGGTGAGGATCTTGCGATCGACCGTGTTGAGGCGCGACAGCGCCGCATAGAGCGTCGTGGTCTTGCCGCTACCGGTAGGCCCGGTGACGAGGAAGATGCCATTGGGGCGATCCAGCACCGACTTGAAGTCGCGCAGGACATGCTCGGACAGCCCGATGCTCTCCAGGTCGATGGTCATCGCCTGCTTGTCCAGGATACGCATGACGACACTCTCGCCATGCATGGTCGGCACGGTGGAGACCCGTAGATCGATGGCCCGTCCCTGCAGGCGCAACTGGATGCGGCCGTCCTGCGGCAGGCGACGCTCGGCGATGTTCAGCTTGGCGAGGATCTTCAGGCGCGAGATCACGGCCGCTGCCATCGCCGCAGGTGAGTTTTCCACTTCCTGCAGAACACCATCGATACGCAGACGGATGATCAGATTGTGCTCGAAGGGCTCGATATGGATATCGGATGCCCGACTATCCAGTGCCCGCGAAAAGATGCCGTTGACCAGGCGGATGACGGGCGCCTCGCTGGCCATGTCCCGCAGGCGCTCGACGTCGTCGACATGGGCCCCGAGCCCCTCGTCGCCGACATCGATCTCGCCTTCGGGCCTCGCCGCCCCCGCGCCATAGAGGCGTTCGTAGGCGTTCTCGAGCTCGGAAGCCAACGCGAGCACCGACTCCACGCGGCGCCCGGTCGCCATGTTCAACGACTGCAGAACATATTCGTCGGACGGGTCCAGCATCGCCACCAGCAGGCGCTCGCCATCGTCGGCCAGCGGCAGCACATGCTGCTCGCGCATGAACATAGGCGAGATCAGGTCCGCGCCGATGACCGGCTCACGGGGATAGTCGTCGGTGCCGATCAGTCGGTAGCCGCAGCGCTCCACCTGGATCGCGGCGATATCGCGCTCGGACACCATGCCGAGACGGACGAGGATGTTCCCGAGCTGTCCGCCGGACACCTTCTGGACCTGGATGGCCCGCTGCAGATCGGACTCGGCCAGTTTTCCCGCGGCTTTCAGCCAATCGCCCAACTGATCTTTCACTTGCAGACCTCTCGTCGTCGTACCGGACACGCCATGCGCGCGTCAGCGCCCGCTCAGGCAGAGCACCATATTCAAGCGCGCCAGAGCACTCGCTTGATATTGCCTTTCCAGCGTGTGGGAATCCTGTTCACCAGCCCACGCGTCCAGCGCCATCCCAGAGCACGTTGCAGGATGCGCAGAATAACGGGGAAGCGCGCCGCAGGCAGCACTTGTTGTACGGGGCTGAGACGCGACCAGCCCGCATGCAGATGGGCCCACTCCGGCTGAGAAGGAGAGGACGGCACAGGAAGCGCCACAGCGTAGTCGCTGCCATAGCGAAAGCCATCACCCAACGGCTGGCGGTTTTCCTGCAGCTCGGGCGCGCGATCACCCTGTATCCGCTCACGGATGTCCAACAACAGCGACATCATCGTGCCAGCCCCCTGGTCCGGCTCGACCAACCAGCTCCAAGGCCGCCCTGCCAGGCGCTCCGGGAACGCGCCGATGGCGGAAGCCACTACCGGCAACCCAGCGCGCATGCAGATAGACAGCGTGTAGCTGTAGGTTTCCGGACAGCTGCCAGGGAACCAGACCACATCGGGACGCAATTCATCCAGCCACTCGTCCACTCGCTCGTCCTCATAAGCCCCGTGCACATGCAGATTGCTGACAGGGAACGAAGAAAGGTGCCGATAGGCGAAACCCAAAAGGTGAAACTCGACAGGCGCTCGCTGCCGGCGAGCCTCCAGTGCGCATGCCTCCAGCAGGTCCGCGCCCTTGAAGACGCTCAGCGCACCGAGCACCAGCACCCTCAGCGAGCGATCGTCCTGCAGCGGGCGTATGCGGACGAGCTGAGGCAAATCATGCTCGTGCGGCACATGGATGAAATGCGCATCCGGGAAGTAACGTTTCATGCGCCCCAGACTGTCGGCGCTCGGCACGAATACGCGCTCAGCCCCGTTGAGCAGGCGGGCGCCGAACACCCGCCATTCTGAGATTTCCACACCGCCCGGCGCCGGCCGGGTTTCCAGACAGGCGTTGCAACCCGCCTCGTCGGGCGCGCCGCAGTAGCGCCCCTTCTCATCCGCCAGCGTGACCTGGGGGCACGCCAGGTAGTAATCATGCACGGTAACGTCGTATGGAACGCCGAGCTGCTCCGGCAGCAGTAGAAACTGCAGATGCACGCCGATGGTGTGATGGAAGTGAATGCGGGATACACCCAGGTCCCGCAATGTGTCCAGCAGCAACTGGAAGTCGCGCCCCGGCTCGAACAGCAGGCGCGAGCGCTTGCCGCCATTCAGAGGACCAAGGGAAACTCGCCCGCCCTCTTCCTGGGGCTGCAGCAGGTAGATTTCCGCGTGATCGCCGACTTCATCCGCCATATCGAGCAGATGCTTTTCCGTACCGCCGCCACGGCCGTGGTTGATCATCAGAACCACCGGCCGACCGCTCTCCCGGGCACGGAGCATGTCGATGGCGAATCGCATGTGCGCGGCGGGATCTGCCGCGATGTGTTCTCGTATCAGCAGGTCGTAGCCAGGATAGAGACGCGTGAGCGCACGGTGCCCGATCCGCTGGTTCTCGCTCTGGGTCTCGGCGAAGCTGACACCCCCCTCGTGATAGACGAACACATCGCCGCACAGCACGTGACGCCAGCCACGACCGGCCGAGCGCATGCAGAACTCGTTTTCCTCGCCGTAGCCCTTGCCGAAGAGCTCCTCGTTGAACAGTCCGCAGTCGTCCAGGCAGTCACGACGGATGTACATGCAGAAACCGACCGCAGTGGGAATATCGACCCGCTGCCCGGCATTGGCGCGCTGACAGAGGGCATCCATCGCCGCCGTATCCATTCCTTTCGGCAGGTCGTTGTCCTGGCAGAACACGGGATAGCTGCAAATGGTGGCGCTGTTGGAGAAGGGCGTGACCGACGCGATGCGCGCATGCTCGTAGGCGGCACGCTGGATCCGGTCGAGCCAGTCGCCGGCCACCTCGGTATCGCTGTTGAGCAGCAGCACGTCGCGCTCGGGATGCAGTGCCATGCCACGATTGACCGTGCCGACGAAGCCCAGATTCCTGTCGTTGCGCAGCAGCGTGACCCGATCGGCGATCGTATCCAGCCAGGCCACCAGTTCGGGCTCGGGGCTGGCGTCCTCGATCACGATCACTTCGACCTGGGTCGCCAGCGGCTGCGCCAGAACGCTCTCTATGCAGCGGCGCGTTTCCTCGAGGCCACGGTAGACAGGGATGATTACATCGACCTTGGGCAGCGAATCCGGGCGCCACGCAACGCTGGCCGCCGGAACGGATGTCCCGATCACCCTGTGCGTCTGCCCCAGCAGGCGCATCAATGCATTGCGACCGCGCCATAGCTTGCTATTGGCAATGAGCTGGAGACGCTCGTCGGCCCTGCGATACTGGCCGATGGATTCGGCCAGAGCCTCACGCAGGTGCTCATGCTGCTCGATCAGCTGCAACCTGCTCGCTCGCTCGCGCTCCAGATCGACAGCCTGCTCGCGAGCCTGCTCGAGCGCCAGGATCAAGGCGTCACGCTGAACGTTGTATTGCTCGAGCAGGCTGTCGCGCGCCTCGACCACGCGACGCGCCTCGGTCAGATCGCTGCCCAGGCGCTCCAGTCTCGACTGGGTCTGCCCCAGCACATGCTGAGAGCGAAGCAGGGCGATACCGTCACCCAGTGCATGGAACAACCGGACGACGGGCTGCGGCTCTGCACTAGCCGCCTCGAGGAAACGCAGGACCGGCTCGGGGACAGCCCGGCCCACCGCCAGCACGCCGAGGCCGAAGCCGTAGGGAAACTCGAACGCGGGATACTCGCGCTGTAACTCCTCCCACAGGCGCCATACCGCAAAATCGCCGTGACGCACATTGGTATCGTGGAACAGCACGACCCCCCGCTCGCTCATCTTGGGCAGCCATGTCTCGAAATCGTGACGCACTGCCTCGTAGGTATGCAGGCCATCGATATGCAGGAGATCGACGCTGCCATCGGCGAAGTGCTCCAGAGCGTTGTCGAACGTCATGCGCAGCAAGGTCGAGAAACGGGAATAGCGCGGATCGTGGTAGCTGGACAGGTCGGCGAAGATGTCGTCGCCGTACAGCCCGGCCTGGCTGTCGCCCTGCCAGGTATCCACGGCATAGCAGCGCGTCGGCAGCGCCTGGCTCACCACACCCTGGCAGAAGGCGCTGTACGAGTCGCCCTTGTGCGTGCCCAGCTCCACGAGAACCCGGGGCCGAGCCATGTCCAGCAATGCAAAGGCAAAGGGTATGTGCCGGTGCCAGGAACCGATGTCCGTCAGACGCTCGGGCATCTCGGCCGCGGCGGCGCAACTCAACAAATCAAAAGGCTGCATGCAATCTCGATATATCAGGGAACGCCGCCAAGACGCGGCTCAACCACGGAAGTTTTTGTTTTTCATTCGGGCCTCGCCCCACCACAGGCGAGAGCCCATCCACTGGGGCGAAAGCATACCCCTGGAGCACATGACGGAGATACCTGAAGCGCCAGCCATCGCATGGTCAGCCCGAGGTCTCGACATCGACGTCCATGGAGCAGGCGACGCTCTCCAGTTCGAACAGCCCGGTCAGGCTGGGCGATGACTGGGAACGGAACGCCAGCGCGTCATGGATCCAGTGGTGCTGCACATGCTGCTGCTGGGTGCCCGCCCCCAGAGCGACACTGATGGTGTAGTCGCCGGTGGCCAGCAACGGCAGATAGAACTCGAAGGCGACGTTGCAGCGGCTTCCCGCGCTGAACCGCTTCCACTCGGGCAGCAATGCAATGCTGTTTTCGCCGCAGATGGCCTGGCTCAGGCGATCCTTGACGAAGAAGCCGAGAATCGGAGAGAGGATTTCGTCACGCGCACTGCACTCGACCTCAAGGCGCACTCGCTGCGCACGCTCGAGAACGGTCACCTTGTTGCCCGCCGCGTCGAAGAGGCTGCACTTCTCGATTCGCCCGCCCCCCAGACCGAACTCCTTGTCCGAGACAGACACCGGCTCGGTGGAAGACTCGGCCTGCTCCGCCAGGCGGTCCTCGTAGAAGGAGCCCAGGTAGGCATCGCTGACCGTCTTGGCCTCGCCGAAACGCTGCATCCGACCACCGTCGAGCCACAGCGCACGCTCACAGAGATTGATCACGGAGTGGGTGTCATGGCTGACGAAAAGCAGCGTGCCCTTCTCCGCGAAACGCCGCAGAAAACGCAGGCACTTCTGGGTGAAGTAGACGTCGCCCACGGCAAGCGCCTCATCTATCACCAGGATGTCGGCATCCAGATGGGCGATCACCGCAAAGGCCAGACGCACGAACATGCCGCTCGAGTACGTCTTCACCGGCTGATCGATGAAGTCGCCAATTTCCGCGAAGGCGAGGATGTCGGCCATGCGGGTGTCGATCTCGGCCCGGCCCAGGCCGTGAATCGCCGCGCTCATGTAGACGTTTTCGCGTCCGGTGAACTCGGGGCTGAACCCCGCGCCCAGTTCGAGCAGCGCGGCGATACGCCCGTTCACCCGCACCTGCCCGGTCGTGGGCGTCAGGGTGCCGCAGATGATCTGCAACAGCGTCGACTTGCCGGCCCCGTTGCGCCCGATGACGCCCAGGGTCTCGCCCTTGCGTACCTCGAAGTCGATGCCCTGCAAGGCATGGAACTCCCGCCCCATGCGGCGCCTGGCGCCGAACAAGAGATGAGCCAGGCGCTGCGCCGGAGAATCGAACACATGGTAGGTCTTGCTGATGCCTCGCAGCGAAATGGCGACTTCAGAGGACATCGGCAAACCCCCGGCGAGTGCGCCTGAAGAACAACCCGCCCAAGAGTGCGCATGCCAGCCCCAGCGCTAAATAGAGCAGATAGTCGCCAACGGAGGGCAGATGGCCGGCCAGCACCAGCGCGCGCATCATCTCGATGGCGGGTGTCAGGGGGTTCAGGTAGAGCCAGCCCTGGTAGGCCTCCGGTAGCGCCGACACGGGGTAGAACACCGGCGCCATGAACATCATCACCGTGATGAAGACCGGGATGATCTGGCCGATATCCCGCAGGAATACCCCCAGGGCCGTCAGGAACCAGGAAACGCCCAGCACGACGAGCACCAGCGGCAGCATGACCAGCGGCAGGGCGATCACCTGCCAGTGCACGAAGCCCTGGATCAGAAGCTGGGCCACCAGCAGCACGGCGATGCTGATCGCGGAATGGAACAGCGCTGACACCAGCACGACGGGCGGCAGTATCCAGAGTGGGAACACCACCCGCTTCACGTAGCTGACGTATTGCAGCATCAGCCCCGGTGCCCGACTGACGCATTCGGCGAAGAAGCCGTGCACGATGATGCCGGCGAAGACGTTCATGGCGAAGCTCGCCTTGTCATCGCCACCGATGCCCCAACGGGCCTTGAACACCACGCTGAACACGAAGGTGTAGACCACCAGCATGATCATTGGCGACAGCAGCGACCACAGGATGCCCATTACGGAGCCGCGGTAGCGAGAAGCGATCTCGCGGCGCCCCAACTGCATGATTAGATAAAGTATGTGCATCATCGACGAACAGTCGCAGCCCCAGGGGCGGAAAAACCGCCCATTATCGGCATCCCCGCCCCCAATGCAATGCCCGCCGCCGGAAGGTAGGGGCCATCCTCCGCCCCGCCATGAAACCCGAGCACGCCGTGGCGTGTCCGCCGATCAGCCGCGCCCGGGGAAATAGAAGGGTTTGACGATGCCATTGAGGCGCGAATAGGGGATCAGCAGTTCGGGATGGCCGCTGGCGTAGGGGGCGATGCGGCCGACTTCGTACTTGAGCATCACCGAGCCGCGCAGCATGGCCACGTTGGCGGTGCGCTCGAACGGCCAGGTGGCCTGGTAGTCGGTGTCCTGGTCCAGCCCGCTGGCCTTGAGCCAGGCCTGGTGAGCCAGCTCCGCCTGTTGCCAGAACGCCTGCAGGCCGTCCGGCAGCAGCAGGTCGTCCAGGCCCAGTATCCGATTCAGCTGGCGGTCGTAGTTCAGGTAGGTGCGTCCGGGGATGCCGTGGGCACCTCCGGTGAAGCGGTAGCTGGACAGTTCGATCACCACCAGCCGGTCGTGCTGCTCCAGAACCTTGGCCTGCAGGTAGCTCATCCAGCCCGGCCTGGCCGTGGCCAGGAAGTCCCGCTCATAGGCCTGCAGCGAGGCTGGTGGCGGGTCGCCCGGCAGTTCGATGGTCAGCTTGAGCAGCTCCCGCTCGATGCGCGCGTTCAGCTCGGGCAGGCCGTCCAGCTGCTGCAGATCGATATTGACCAGCGGGCATTCCTTGCCCTCGCACCCCGGCGTGCGGTGTTCCCAGGCCTGGCGGGTGGTGGGCAGCGACGACGTGGTCTTGCCGGTCGACTGGCAACCGCTCAACAGCAACGAGAGACACAGCAGGCCGGCAATGGCGATGGGGCGCATGGACTTTCCTCGGGGACGACGACGGGCGTTTCGACTGCGCGCCGCCACGGGCGTTCCCGGGACGGCGGCGGCCATTGTCGCCGGCCGCGCGGCGCCATCCAAGCGCGAGGAATCACAAGCTGAAGTCGCGGCGTACCTGCAGATAGACACGGTCGCGGTCATCGAACTGGCCGTACTGGGTGGCCTGGCCACCACTGAAACCGATGTAGCCCGCCTCCAGGTACCACTGGTTCCACGGCCGATAGCCGAGGTTGGCCTTGACCATGTGGCTGCTCTGCACTTCGCGGTGGTAGAGCCAGAGGATGCCGGCGTTGAGGCGCTGCTTGGACCAGTCCTTGAGCACCGCCGCCGAGGCCTCCCAGCCGGTGTCCCGCTGCAGGCTGTCCGGCGCACCGTGGCGATGGCTGACCGTGGCCTGCAGGTTCACCGTCCACTCGTTGCGGGTCAGGTCGAGGCCGAGCAGCGCCGCCGTCCTGGGCACGTTGTCGGCACCTTCCGGCGTCTGCAGAGGTTCGTGGAACAGGTGCACCAGGTCGCCGCGCACCACCCAGTCGCCGGCCGGCCGGGCGAACGAGGCGCCGACCAGGCTGCGCCGGCGCTGCTGCTCGACCAGCTGTCCTTCCTTCTCTACGTAGAGCGGGTCGGGGCTGAGGCCGTCGAACAGGTAGAAGTCCAGATCGGTGCCGTCGACGAAGGTCTTGCCGCGCCAGCCGATGTCCGGCCGCTCGTGCGCGTCGTCCTCGGGCAGCCCCTCCGGCCGCCCGGCGATGGCGAAGTCGGCGCCTGCCGGGGCATGTCGGGTGGTCCGGGTCTTCGGCGCGACGACGAACTGATGCTCCAGGCTGTCGCCGTAGATTTCCACCACCGCCATCGGCCGGGTCTGCCGGCCGAGGGAGTAGTCGTCGATGTAGGGCAGCAGGAACTCGCGCAGGTCCAGCGGGTTGAGCACGTCGACCAGGCGGAAGTAGTCGCCGCGGCCCCAGGCGATCTGCTGCTGGCCAATGCGCCACTGCCAGGCATCGCCGGCCCAGGTGAGGTACAGCTCGCGCAGGTCCTGGTCGGATTTCATGCGGTCTTCCAGCTTGCCGCCGGCATCGTCGTACTGGCTGCGGTAGCGGCCAAGCAGCACGCTGTCGAGGGTCCAGTTGCCTTCGCTGACGCGACTCTCCAGCAGCGCCTCGATGCGGTGCCCGGAGCTGCTGGCTCCGGTGGTGCTGTGGTGGTAGCCGTCCTCCACGTGGCCGCGACCGCTGAAGGTCGCGGACGTGGCGGAGAAGCTGGCCAGACTGCCGAGCAGGCCGATGAACACTGCACGCATCAGCGAATCCCGTTGCGCAGGGCGCGTTCGCTGAAGTTCTGGTCGGCCAGGTCCAGGTTGTAGTCGGCGGAAGTGCGCAGCAGGCGGGTCTGGCCGCCCTCGACCAGGTTGCTCATCAGCGACTCGTTGACCGTCCAGAAGCCTTCCACTTCGGCTACATCCACCACCTCGAAGGTCTTGATCTGACGATCACCACGAAAAAAGTCGTCGCGCAGGATCAGGTTGCGTTCGCGGTCGACGTAGACCAGGCGCTGGCTGTAGCCGGTGCGCGGATTCTCCAGGCCGTCGGCGGTGCGCGCCTCGATCACGTAGACCGGACGGCCCTTGTGTTCTTCCTCGCGCAGCAGCTTGTACTGATAGTCGTCGACGCGCATGCGCTCGATGTCGGCGAAGGAGAAGTCGGTGCCGAGGAACGGGCCTTCCTTGGAGTTGGTGGCGATGCGCCGGGTCTTGCGCAGGGCCGGCAGGTACAGCCACTGGTCGTCCTCGCGGGCCTGGGCCTCGGCGTAACTGTGCATGAGGATGCCGGTGCCGGCGGTGTCGCTGGGGGCGGTGAAGTACAGGGTGGACTTGCGTTCCTCGCCGTACTCCTTCTCCAGCATCAGCAGCTTGCGTTCGCGGACGAAGCCATCGGCCATGGTCTGCACCAGGGTCACTTCGGAACGGCGGTCCTGGCCTTCGTCACGGTCACGCACCGAACGCATGATGGCGGTGGGGTCGAGGGCCTCGGCCAGCACCGGGAAGCTCAGCAGCAGGCCGAGGGCGAGTGGGGTGATACGCATTGGGAAACTCCTTAGCGACAGTCGACTGTCAGGTAGCTGTTCGGGGTGGACGACCAGCGGGCACTGGCGTCCTGGCGGTAACCCGGCAGGGTCGGGGCGACGGTGCGCTCACGTCCCAGGGCGACCAGCTTGAGGCGCTGGAAATCGGGCCTGGCCAGGTCCTGCAGGTCGCGACTGCGCAGGCTCTCGGCGATCAGGTAGAGCTGGCCGACTTCGTCGTCACTGGCCGGCAGGCCGGATTCGCCGTTCAGCACCTGGCGCAGGTAGATCAGGATGTCGGCGGCCGAATAGGTCTGCAGGCTGCGCTCGCGCAGAGTGGCAGTGGCCTGCTGCAACGCCTGCAGGGTGGCGGTACGCGGCGGCACCGCGCCTTCGGCCTGCAGCGTCCACTCGCTGAGCTGGAAACCTTGCAGGGCACCCTCCGCACCGCTGGCGACCCGGCACTGCGGGGCGAAATCGGCGGCCAGGCGCCTGGCGTAGCTCACCATCAGCTCGGCCTTCTCGGCCTCGGGGTAGGGCCGGGCCAGGCGCAGCCAGAAGTGGGTGCCGTCGCGCTGGGCAGTGACCAGGCGCGGGCCGAGCAGCGGGTGCCGCTCGACCAGCCCGGCCAGCGTCTCGAGGCCGGCGGGCGTCAGCTCGCGGACCTCGATCAGGCGGCGGAATCGCACGTCGTCGCCCTGGGTGGCGATGGCGTTGGTGCTAGCCAGGCTGTCCAGGGACTGGATCGGCGTCCGTCCCTGGGCATCCTTCACCTCCCACAGGTTCTGCGTGGCGCCCACCAGCCGTTGCAGGTGTTCGGCCTGGTACAGGTAGCCGCCCGGGTAGAGGGTCAGCGCCAGCCAGTCCTGGGCGCCGGCCGGCAGGGCCACGCACAGCAGCCAGAGCAGGTGCCTACGCATTGGCCGGCTCCGGCTGCAGCGGCGCCGTGGCCACCGGCGCCTGGCGGGTGCGCACGAACACCGGCAGCACCAGCAGGGCGAACAGCGCGGCGAACAGCATGGTCAGGGAGATGAAGAAGCCCAGGTTGACCAGCGCCTCGTAGCCCGACAGGCACAGCACCAGGAAGCCCAGACCGAGGGCCAGGGTGTTGATCAGGATCGGCTTGCCGCAATGGCGCAGTGCGTACTGGGTCGCCTGCATGGCGGTGCCCGGGCTGCGCTGCATGGCGGCGATCACGTGGATGGCGTAGTCGATGCCGATGCCGAAGGAGATGGCCGCGATGATCGAGGTGCCGATGTCCAGGTCGGTCCGGGTCAGCGCCATCAGCCCGCTGATGCCCACCAGGGTGAACATCAGTGGCAGCAGGGCGACGAAGCCCAGGCGCACCGAGTGGAACATCGCCATGACCATCACGATGATCATCGCCGGTGACGACAGGATGCTGTTGATCTGCCCCCACACCACCGCGTCGGTGGTGGCCACCAGCACTTCGCCGTAGCCGGACACGCGCACGGTCAGGCCCGCCGGCAACACGTCGCGGGCGAAGGCCAGGGTGTCCTTCATCACCGCCGCCACTTCCGAGGAGCGGTCGGTGTGCAGGATCGCCAGCACCCGGCCGTTCTGGAAGCGGCGGTCGACCACGTCGAACAGGTCGCGACCGTTGGCGTTCTCGTAGAGCAGGAAGTACTGCGCCAGCAGGGTGCCGCTGATGTCGTCCGGCAGGCGGTACTGGTCGGCGGCGAACTCGTCCTGGGTCACCTGGTGCAGGCGCTTGACGAAGTCAGCCGACGAGTAGGTGAAGCCGACCAGCTGCTGCTGGTGCAGGTGTTCCTGCAGCCTGGCGACGGCCTGGATCACCGCCGGGTCCTTGAAGGCGTCGACCCGGTCGCTCTCGATCATCACGCTGATCGGCGTGGTGCCGCCGAACTTGGCGTTGATCGCCGCGTCATCCTGGCGGATGCGGCTGTCTTCCTCGAAGTAGCCGATCACCTGGTTGTCCACGGTGAGGTTTTCCACCACGTACCAGCTGCACAGCACGATGGCCACCAGCATGCCCAGCGCCAGCTTCCTGCCGTAGCGGGCCAGGTGGCCGAGCGAGGCGATCATGCGGTCTAGGCGGTCGCTGACCAGCAGGCCGTGGCGCGGCGGTTCGGCCTTCCACAGGATGACGATGGCCGGCAGGAAGACGATGGTGATCAGCCAGGCGAAGAAGATGCCGAAGCCGGTGAACACGCCGAATTCGAGGATGAAGATGACGTCGGTCCAGGCCAGCGAGAAGAAGCCGACCAGGGTGGTCATGCAGGTCACGAACATCGGCCAGAACAGCTGCTGCATCACCTTGAAGGCGGTGTCGATGCGCGCCTGGCGGTCCGGGTTGGGCGGCAGGTTGCGGTAGTAGTCGGAGAGGAAGTGGATGGCGTCGCACACTGCGATGGAGATGATGAACACCGGCATCATCGAGGTGATGATGTTCTGCTTCACCCCGCAGGCGGCCATCAGGCCGATGGTCCAGATCAGGCTGAAGATGGCGATCAGCAGCGGCGCCACCACGCCCTGCAGGCGCCCGAAGCTGACGAACAGCACCAGCAGGATCACCAGCAGCACGGCCGGCAGCAGGGTCTGGTTGTCCTGCTCCATGTTCGACGCGGTCTGCGCGGCGATCATCGGCGGGCCGCTGAGGTAGATGCGGTCGTCGCTGTGCACCTGGTCGGTGATCGCGACGATGGCCTGGTAGGCCTGGAGCATGGCCGGCGAGTCGTCCTGGGCGATGTTGAACTCGACCTGGATGGTGGTGGCGCTGCCGTCGCGCGACACCAGGCTGTCGAGGAACAGCGGGTTGCCCATGGCCTCCTCGCGCAAGGCGTCGAGCCCAGCCTGGTCGGTCGGCACGCGCGGCATCAGCGGATGCACGTCGAGCGCCTCGTCGACGGTCAGCATGTTCTCGATGGTGACCAGGCTGCGCACCTTGCGGATCGGCACCAGACGGGTCTGCAGGCTGTCCAGCCAGGCTTCCTGGGTGTGGCCGAGCGCGCCGCTCTCGCCCAGGCGCTGCCTGAGGGCGGCCAGGCGCGGCTGGTCGGCCGGGGTGAGGCCGCCTTCGAGGATGGCGTCGATATCGGCCTGCAGCGCGGGGTCGGCCTTCAGCTCCTGGAGCTTGTCGGTGTCGCTCGGCTGCACCAGCTCGATGGCCTGGAACGCGCGGGTCAGTTCGGCCACCCGCTTGAGGCTGTCGGGGTTGAAGATATTGCCCTGTGGATTATCCAGGGCGACGAAGGCCTGCTCGCCGGTGTTGGAGAACAGGCGCTTGTTGTCGGCGTCGGCCACCCGGCTGGGGTGGCTCTTGTCGATCATGTAGGGGGTGCTGTTGATCTCCAGGCGGCCGGCGCTGACCACCGCCAGGGCGGTGATCAGCAGCAGCACGGCGAGCATCAGCCAGGGCCGATGCAGCATCCAGGAGAGCAGCGCGACGGCGCGGGTCTTCATGCGGCGACTCCTTCGCTCTCGCCGGTGTAGGCGTCGAGACGCAGGCCGTCCTTGGTCTTGCTGAGGTTCTGCGCCTCGGCCACCAGGTTGGTCCAGATCACGTGCTTGTGGATCTCGCTGGTGCCGCCGGCGAAGAACAGGCCGATGGAGTCGCGCAGCAGGCGCTCGTAGTAGTTGTCGCGGCGGTAGCCGTAGTTGCCGTGGATGCGCATCGCGTTCAGGCAGGTCTCGTGCAGCGCCTCGCTGGCCAACATCTTGATGATCGAGGCCAGGGTCGAGCAGTCGCGACCCTGTTCCAGCTCGGTGAGGCCGCGCACCAGTACGCCACGCAGCAGTTCGAGCTGGGTATAGGCCTGGACGATGTGGCCCTGGACGTACTGGTTGTCGCTGATCGGGCGGCCGAAGGCCTGGCGCTTGAGGCTGTACTGCAGGCATTCGTCGATCAGCGGCTGCATGCAGCCGGACACCACGACGCCGGTGAAGATGCGCTCCACCAGGAAGCCGAAGTACAGCACGCGCAGGCCATGGCCCTCGGCGCCGATCAGGCTGTCGGCATCCAGCGCCACCTCGTCGAAGCTCAGGCTGCCGATCGGCGTGCCGCGGTTGCCCATCAGCTCGAAGGGCGCGGACTGCACCAGGCCGGGTTTGGCGGTCTCGGTGATGAAGCAGGAGATGGCGTTGGGGCCGGCCTCCTCGAGGCGGGCGAAGGTCATGCAGATGTCGGCGACCGGGGCGTTGGTGATGTTCCACTTCAGCCCGTTCAGGCGGTAGCCGCTGCCGTCGCGGCGGGCGGCGAGCTTCAGCGAACGCACGTCGGAGCCGCAGCCCTGCTCGGTGATCGCGAAGCAGCCGATCTTGTCGCCGCTGATCAGCGACGGCAGCCAGCGCTGGCGCTGTTCCTCGCTGCCGTAGCCGAGCAGTGCGGACTGCACCAGCGCCACCTGGGCGACGAAGGAGACCAGCACGCCCATGTCCTGGCAGCCCTCGGAGAAACCTTCCAGCGCGGCGGAGAATTCCCAGATGCTCAGCCCCTGGCCGCCGTACTGGACCGGCATGTGCACGCCGAACAGGCCGCTGCTGCCGAGGGCCTGCCAGAGCTGGCGGTCGAAGCCGAGTTCCTGATCACGCAGGGCGGAAGTGGGCCGCACCAGTTCGCGGGCGACTTCCAGGTAGTGGGCGCGGATGGCGCGCTGTTGCTCGTTCCATGTGCTGTTCATGTTCATGCTCCTATGTGCAGGGTGCTCTGCTGTTTGATAGCGCGCAGTCGGGAAAGGAATTCGTCGCCGTCGAGTTCGATCAGCGCCTCCACCTGGGCGACCCGCTCGCGGTCCATGTCGTCGAGCAGCAGCCAGAAGGGATGCACTTCGCGCCCCTGGTAGCGATTGGCGTAGAGGTGCTGGGGAGGAATGCAGGCGTCGCGTGACGGCAGGACCTGCGGGCGGAAGCCGAAGAAGCCGAGGTTGCGCAGGGTCACCTGGCGCTCGCCATCGCCGACCATGGCCACCACGCCGCTGTCGGCCTTGCCCAGCAGCTTGCCGTAGGCGCTGAGCAGCAGCAGGCCGGCCTTGGCTTCCAGCACCGGGTCGCCGATCTGCGCCTTGGTCACCCGGCCGATCTCGCGGACCTGCTCCGCCGGCAGGGCGCGCAGCTCGTCGACCTGCTCGTAGAGGTCGCGGCCGAAGGCTGTCTCCACGCCGAAGGCCGGGCGCTGCGGGTCGTCGAAACGCTTGCCGCGGATGATCGGCGCCTTGAGGGTCGAGTAGGCCAGCAGCTGCTGGTCGCTCTCGCGCACCAGCACGATGTGCACGTCTTCCTGGGCCAGGTGTTCCAGCGGCTCGGCGTGCAGCTGGCGACAGGCTGCGACCTGCGGGTTGATGAAGCCGACCTTGGCGTAGTGGACGAAGGCGAAACGCAGCAGCTGGCGGGTCAGGTTGTTGTCCAGCTGGTAGTTGGGGATGGCATAGGTGGCGATGCCGGCGCGGCGGTCGATGCAGAACTGCGGGTAGCTCGCCAGGCCGCTCAGCTGCGGCGGCTGGTAGTGGGCCACGGAGCGTTCGAGGAAGAACGCATCGGGCCGGTCCGGCGGTAGCTGGCGCCACTGGGCGAGCGCCTGGCGGCCCTGGTCCAGCCGGTACTGGTGGTCGCGCTCGGCCTGGGCGTCGCGGCGGCGGATCAGCTCCCACACGTCGACGTAGATGGCGTCACGCACCGGACGGCCGTTGACCAGGTCGAGGATCAGCGCCGTCGCTAGGGTGCCGAACAGGTGGGCGGCGATGCCCAGCTGCGAGGTGTAGTCCTTGCCGGCCAGGTGGCGGTCCAGTTCGGCGTACATCTCCAGCGGCACGCACTCGACCGGGATCAGGAAGGTGCAGGCCTGCAGCGGATCGAGGGTGGCCACCTGCTCCGCGCTGAGCAGGTCGCCCAGCACCGCCAGGTCCGGGTTGCGGTAGTCGAACACCGGGATGTACTGGGCCGCAGCCATGTCGTAGCCACACACCACCGGCTTGTACTGGCGCTGGCAGACGCGGTGCAGCAGGTATTTCATCTCCAGGCCGGAACGGCCGGTGACGTCGATGGCATCCACCACCACGTCGGCCTGGGCCACCATGGCCTCGACGTTGTCGGGCGTGACGCCATGCTCGTGCAGCTGCAGCCGGATGTGCGGGTTGATCTGCCGCACACGTTCGGCGAACACCTCGACCTTGGAGCGACCGATGTCGTCCAGCACCATGTTCTGCCGGTTGGCGTTGTTCAGCTCGTAGCCGCCGTTGTCGGCGAGGATCAGGTTTTCCGCGCCGCTGCGCACCAGCAGCTCGATCACGCTGCCACCCGTGGAGCCGCAGCCTGCGATGAGGATCACGGCCTCGCGCAGGCCACACTGGTCGTCGGCACTGATGAATCCGGCATTGCGCAAGGTGAGTTCACGATAGAACTGGTCGTGATCCAGAGGGGGCTGTGGGTGGCTCATCGTCGCATCCTGCTGAGTAGAGAGGGGGGCATCCTATTCAGCGGTTTAATGGCACAACAAGGACCAAAAGCCCCTCGCTGTCATTAACGATGGAAAGACATAAGCTTATGTTTTAAATGCAATTTTTATCTGTGATCACAGATATCGAAGGCGCAGAAACGACGACCGCCCCGGATTGGGGCGGTCGGTCATGGAACCGTCATGGAAAAAATGGGTCGCGGGCGCTCTAGCTCACGAGTTTGTGCAGGTTCTGCGGCACCTTCGCCAGTTCCCAGAGGAAGCTGTCGAGCTTGAAGGTGGACGTGCGGATATTTTCCTCGATCCCCTGCAGCTCGCGACACACATCCTGATAGCGCTGTTCGCGGCGCACGGAGGCCAGGGCCTCGTTGATGCGCTCGGGCTGCGCGCCGATGTATTCGCGCACCCGCTTGCCGTCCTTCTGCGGGCGCACCAGATAGAGGTAGCGCTGCTGGTGCCAGTAGGGCGTGGCGGCGATGCGCGGCGAACCCTGCAGCGCCTCGAACTCCGCCAGCAGGTTGACCCGCAGGGACTTGAGGCTGTCAAGCTGTTCGGAGATGCGCCAGACCTTCTGCCCCAGGCTCTCCTGGTCGCCAAGCTTCTGCGCGTGGGTCTCGCGGTGGGAGATGTCGGTGACCGTCAGCAGGCTGCCGCGGTCGCTGTCGTCGGCGCTGGGGATCGGCGCGGCGCTCATCTGCACCCAGCGCACGCTGCCGTCGCGGGCCTGGATGCGCATCGGGTAGCGCTCCGCCGTCGGGCCCTGGCGGCGCTGCATCAGCACCACCTCCACCAGATCGGCGGACAGCACCTGGGACACCGGCCGGCCGAGGGCCTCGGCCGGCGAATAGTCGAGGAACTGCTGCATGAAGGGGTTCATGTAGGTGATGCGACCGAACGGGTCGAGCACCACCAGCCCTTCCTGGGCCTGCTCCACCAGGTTCTGGTAGCAGCGCGTGTCGCCGGTGCTGTAGCAGCTGGCCACCCGCAGCTGGGGTTCTTCGCCGAATTCGGCGTCGGTGTAGGCCACCGGGATATCCGTGTCCGGGTCATATTGCCGGAGCAGATCGATCAGCTCTGCAGCGCGCATTGCCCCACCTCCATGTTGAAGTCGATACCGACGGCCCCGAGTATACTCACGGGTAGCCAATGAAAAAGACTTCCATTCGAGTAAGCGCCGAACGGCTCGGCATATTCGGCGTCACAGTGTCGTGATCGCGCCTCTGTGATGCACGTCGCCAGCGGGCCGTGCGGGCCCTTGCCAAAGGCCCTTCGCGGCGCGCACATTCAGCGCAACCGGATTTTCTGCAGGGCCCAGCCCTGCCAAGGGGAGAGTCGCATGTCCAATGCCGATGTCGAGGTACTCCAGCGCGAGACCTGCTTCAAGGGTTTCTACCGCCTGGATCGCCTGCATCTGCGCCATCGCCAGTTCGCCGGCGGCATGGGTCCGCAGCTCAGCCGCGAGCTGTTCGTGCGCCACGACGCCGTCTGCGTGCTGCCCTACGACCCGCGACGCGACAGCGTGGTGCTGATCGAGCAGTTCCGCGTCGGCGCCATGGACAAGAGCGCCAACCCCTGGCTGCTGGAACTGGTGGCCGGCCTGATCGACAAGGACGAGCAGCCCGAGGAAGTGGCGCATCGCGAGGCCGAGGAAGAGGCCGACCTGCAACTGACCGCGCTGTGGCCGATCACCCAGTACTACCCCTCCCCCGGCGGCTCCGACGAGCGTGTCCACCTCTACTTGGGTCGCTGCGACAGCGAAGGGGTCGGTGGCGTCCATGGTCTGGCCGAGGAAGGCGAGGACATCCGCGTGCACGTCTGGCCGCTGGAGGACGCCCTGCGGGCGGTGAGGGACGGCCGCATCGACAACGCCGCCAGCATCATCGCCCTGCAATGGCTGGCGCTGAACCGCGCGGAAGTGCGGGGGCTGTGGTCATGAACCTGCTGCGCGAGCGCTACCGGGTCGATCTGGTCGAACTGCAGGCCGCCTGCGAAGCCAACTACGCGCGCCTGCTGCGCCTGCTGCCGGACATGCGCGAGGCCCAGGGCGAACGCCGCGTGGCGCTGAGCCAGGGCGACCTACTGCTCGGCGTGCTGCTGATCCGCGTGGTGGAGAACTGCCCCTACACCACCACCCTGGAAGTGCGTCAGGAGCACAGCCTGCCCTGGCTGCCGGTGCCGCGCCTGGAAGTGCGCGCCTACCACGACGCGCGCATGGCCGAGGTGATCGGCGCGGAAAACGCCCGACGCTTCCGCGGCATCTATCCCTATCCCAATGCCGCCATGCACCAGCCGGACGAGAAGACACAGCTCAACCTGTTCCTCGGCGAGTGGCTGAGCCACTGCATCGCCTGCGGTCACGAACTGGTGACGGTACTGTGATCACAACCGCGCAAATGTGACAGGTTCACGTTTGCCGGGTTTACCGAATCCCGTTTCACCCACCATAATCCTGAGAACCCGCTCAGGAGTAGGCCCTTGTCGCGCCCGTCGTCCCTTGCCCCCGATCGCCCGGTGCTGCTCGTGCAGCTGTCGGACAGTCACCTGTTTGCCGAAGCGGACGGCAAACTGCTGGGCATGAACACCCGCGACAGCCTGGAAAAGGTCATCGAACGGGTCCAGGTGGAACAGCCCGAGATCGACCTGATCCTCGCCACCGGCGACCTATCCCAGGACGGCAGCCTCGAGTCCTACCAGCGCTTCCGCCAGCTCACCGAGCCCTTCCAGACCGCAGCCCGCTGGTTCCCCGGCAACCACGACGAATTGCCCGCCATGCAGCAGGCCTGCGCCGGCAGCGACCTGCTGCAGCCGGTGATCGACCTGGGCGGCTGGCGCATCGTCCTGCTCGACTCCTCCATCCCCGGCGCAGTGCCCGGCTACCTGGCCGACGACCAGCTGGCACTGCTGGAAAAGGCGCTGGGCGAAGCCCCCGAACGCCACCATCTGGTGTGCTTCCACCACCACCCGGTCTCCATCGGCTGCCGCTGGATGGAGCCGATCGGCATCCGTAACCCGGACGCCCTGTTCGCCGTGCTGGAGCGTCATGCCCAGGTCAGGGCGGTGCTCTGGGGTCACGTGCACCAGGAATTCGACCAGCTGCGCGGCGGCATCCGCCTGCTCGCCTCGCCCTCCACCTGCGTGCAGTTCGCCCCCGGCAGCGAGGAATTCCAGGTCGGCAGCGAGGCCCCCGGCTACCGCTGGCTGCGCCTGCACCCGGACGGCCGCCTGGAGACCGGCGTGTCGCGGGTCACCGGCATCCACTTCGAGGTGGACTACAGCGTCAAGGGCTATTGAGGCGTAATCGCGGTTCCCGACCGCCCCAGGCCCAAACCGCCTTTACTTGCAGCTTGAGGCTTGTCGCTTACGGCTCTTGCCTAGTAGCCTCCCGCTCCATGAATTCCAGCATTCTCTATATCCACGGCCTCAACAGCTCGCCCGCCTCGACCAAGGCCAGCCAGCTGCTGAAGGTGGCTGAACACTGCGGTATCGAACGGCATCTGCGCGTGCCGGCCCTGCACCATCATCCGCGCCAGGCCATGCAACAGTTGCAGGCAGCCATCGCCGAACTGGGCCGGCCACTGCTGGTCGGCAGCTCACTTGGCGGCTACTACGCCACCCACCTCGCCCAGCAGCATGGCCTGGATGCCGTGCTGATCAACCCGGCGGTGCGCCCGAACCGGCTGTTCGGCGGCCAGGAAGTCGAGCAGACCAACCACTATACCGGCGAGACCTGGCTGCTGACCCACGACCACGTCGCCGCCCTGCGCGAGCTGGAAGTGGCCGAGCCGCGCGACGCCGCGCGCTACGCGGTATGGCTGCAGACCGCCGACGAGACCTTGGACTACCGCCAGGCCGAGGCTTTCTACGAGGGCTGCACCCTGGACATCCGCCAGGGCGGCGACCACAGCTACCAGGGCTTCGCCGCGCGCATCCCCGAGATACTCGCGCGGGCCGGCTTCGCCCCCGCCCTCTGGGCCGATTTCGACTTTTCCACCCTTTAGCAGAAGACCCGAACCGCTTATGGCTCAACAGAACGCCTACAACGCCGATGCCATTGAAGTACTGTCCGGTCTGGACCCGGTGCGCAAGCGCCCGGGCATGTACACCGACACCGCGCGGCCCAACCACCTGGCCCAGGAGGTCATCGACAACAGCGTCGACGAAGCGCTGGCCGGCCACGCCACGGCGATCCAGGTGATCCTCCACGAGGACAACTCGCTGGAAGTGACCGACGACGGCCGCGGCATGCCGGTGGACATCCACCCGGAAGAAGGCATCCCCGGCGTCGAGCTGATCCTCACCAAGCTGCACGCCGGCGGCAAGTTCTCCAACAAGAACTACCAGTTCTCTGGCGGCCTGCACGGGGTCGGCATCTCGGTGGTGAACGCCCTCTCCAACCAGGTGGAAGTGAAGGTCAAGCGCGAGGGCAGCGAATACCGCATGACCTTCGCCGACGGCTTCAAGGCCACCGACCTGGAAGTGATCGGCAGCGTCGGCAAGCGCAACACCGGCACCAGCGTGCGCTTCTGGCCCGACCCGCAGTACTTCGACTCGCCCAAGTTCTCCATCAGCCGCCTCAAGCACGTGCTCAAGGCCAAGGCCGTGCTCTGCCCCGGCCTGGAAGTCACCTTCGCCGACAAGAACAACGGCGAGACCACCCGCTGGTACTACGAGGACGGCCTGCGCTCCTACCTCACCGACGCGGTGAGCGAATACGCCCGCCTGCCCGACGAGCCGTTCTGCGGCTCGCTGGCCGGCACCAAGGAGGCGGTGGACTGGGCCCTGCTGTGGCTGCCGGAAGGCGGCGAGTCGCTGCAGGAGAGCTACGTCAACCTGATTCCCACCGCCCAGGGCGGCACCCACGTCAACGGCCTGCGCCAGGGCCTGCTGGACGCCATGCGCGAGTTCTGCGAGTTCCGCAACCTGCTGCCGCGCGGCGTCAAGCTGGCCCCGGAAGACGTCTGGGAACGCATCGCCTTCGTCCTCTCGATGAAGATGCAGGAGGCGCAGTTCTCCGGCCAGACCAAGGAGCGCCTGTCCTCCCGCGAGGCGGCCGCCTTCGTCTCCGGCGTGGTCAAGGACGCCTTCAGCCTGTGGCTCAACGCCCACCCGGAAACCGGCCTGCTGCTGGCCGAACAGGCCATCGGCAACGCCGGTCGGCGCCTCAAGGCGGGCAAGAAGGTCGAGCGCAAGAAGATCACCCAGGGCCCGGCGCTGCCCGGCAAGCTGGCCGACTGCGCGGGCCAGGACCCGATGCGTTCCGAGCTGTTCCTGGTGGAGGGCGACTCCGCCGGCGGCTCCGCCAAGCAGGCCCGCGACAAGGAATTCCAGGCGATCATGCCGCTGCGCGGCAAGATCCTGAACACCTGGGAAGTGGACGGCGGCGAAGTGCTCGCCTCGCAGGAGGTGCACGACATCGCCGTGGCCATCGGCATCGACCCGGGTTCGAGCGACCTGTCCCAGCTGCGCTACGGCAAGATCTGCATCCTCGCCGACGCCGACTCCGACGGCCTGCACATCGCCACTCTGCTCTGCGCCCTGTTCGTCCGCCACTTCCGCCCGCTGGTGGAAGCCGGCCACGTCTACGTCGCCATGCCGCCGCTGTACCGCATCGACCTGGGCAAGGAGATTTTCTACGCCCTCGACGACGCCGAACGCGATGGCATCCTCGACCGCCTGGTGGCCGAGAAGCGCCGTGGCAAGCCGCAGGTCACCCGCTTCAAGGGCCTCGGCGAGATGAACCCGCCGCAGCTGCGCGAAACCACCATGGACCCGAACACCCGCCGCCTGGTGCAGCTCGGCCTGGACGACTTCGAGGCGACCCGCGAAGTGATGGACATGCTGCTGGCCAAGAAGCGCGCCAGCGACCGCAAGAGCTGGCTGGAAACCAAGGGCAACCTGGCCGAGGTACTGGTGTGAGGCTCGCCGTCTCGCTCGCCGGGCTGCTGTTCGCCGGCGCGGCGATCGCGGCCGACAAGCCGACCGAACTGGCCCAGCTGGAGCTGCTCGCCGAGCACCCGATCGAAGGCATGGCCGCCGGCAACCTGTCCGGCCTGACCCGCTGCGGCGAGGAATGGCTGGCCGTGTCCGACCGCGAGGACGACCGCTTCTACCGCCTGCGCCCCGGCGACGGCGCCTGGCACGCCGAGGCGGAGACCTTCGACGCCCCGCCGGTGCCGCCCAGCGCCCTGCCCTGGGGCCTGCGCATGCGCACCTGGACGGCCAACCTGCTGCGCGGCGGCGAGCTGGACTTCGAAAGCATCAGCTGCGACGAGAAGGGCAACCGCTACCTGCTCAGCGAGGCACACACCGCCCTGCTGCAGGTCGGCCCCAGCGGCATCGCCGAATGGCTGGCGCTGCCCGAGGGGCTGGTCCGCCAGGCCCGCGCCAGCGGCATGCTGCTGCGCCACAACGCCCTGCTCGAAGGGCTGGTCGTCGACCCGGCCGGCGAGCGCCTGTGGCTGGCCGCCGAACGCGAGCGCCGCGGCCTGCTGGTACTGCACAAGGACAAGGGCCGCTGGCGCTGCACCGGCGGCTGCGTGCTGATGTCCGAGGCCGGCCAGGTGCGCTCGCCGCTCACCCCGCAGAGCGACAAGCGCTACCCGCGCAGCTTCGGCGACCTGGCCCTGCTCGACGGCAAGCTGTTCACCCTGGAGCGCCTGCAGCACCGCATCTGCCGACGTAGCCCGACCACCGGCGCCGAAGAAAAGTGCTGGTCCTTCAGCGCCGCCGCGGTGGCCGACGGCCGCCTCTACCCCGAGCCCTACGGCAACGCCGAGGCGTTCTGGCTGGAGAAGGGCGGCGCCTGGCTGGGGCTGGACAACAACGACCTGCCCCGCGCCGACGGCGAACGCCGGCCGCTGCTCTGGCACTTCAAAGCACCCGCCGGTGGCTGGGGCGCGCCGTGAACGACAAACCCGCCGGCCGGGGTGCCGCCCGCATCATGCTGATCCTGGCCTGGGTGGCCGCCCTGGCGCTCGCCACCCACTGGTTCGGCGGTTTCGAGGAGCGGCGCGCCAACCCCAACCGGCAGCCGGCGTCGGTACACGGCGACGGCTACATCGAGGTCAGCCTGGCCAGCAGCCAGGGCGGCCACTACGTGCTGGACGGCCGCATCGACGGCCATACCGTGACCTTCCTGCTGGATACCGGCGCCACCGCCGTGGCCGTGCCGCAGGAGCTGGCCGGAACGCTCGGCCTGAAGCCCGGCTCCCCGGTGCAGATCCGCACCGCCAACGGCACCGTCACCGGCTGGCGAACGCGCCTGGCGCTGCTACAGCTCGGCGACATCCACCTGCGCGACGTGGCGGCGCTGATCACCCCCGGCATGGAGGGCGATCAGGTGCTGCTCGGCATGAGCGCCCTCAAGCAGCTCGAATTCACCCAGAAGGGCGGCACCCTGGTGCTGCGCCAATCGACTTCTCTGAAATGACCATGAGGCACGCATGAGCGACACCCTCGACCTGAGCCTGGAAGGCGTGGAGCGCCGGTCGCTGGCCGACTTCACCGAACAGGCCTACCTCAACTACTCCATGTACGTGATCATGGACCGCGCCCTGCCGCACATCGGCGACGGCCTCAAGCCGGTGCAGCGGCGCATCGTCTACGCCATGAGCGAGCTGGGCCTGGACGCCGACTCCAAGCACAAGAAGTCGGCGCGTACCGTCGGCGACGTGCTCGGCAAGTACCACCCCCACGGCGACAGCGCCTGCTACGAGGCCATGGTGCTGATGGCCCAGCCGTTCAGCTACCGCTACACCCTGGTCGACGGCCAGGGCAACTGGGGCGCCCCGGACGATCCCAAGTCCTTCGCCGCCATGCGCTACACCGAGGCGCGCCTGTCGCGCTACTCCGAAGTGCTGCTGGCCGAACTGGGCCAGGGCACCGTGGACTGGGTGCCCAACTTCGACGGCACCATGGACGAGCCGGCGACCCTGCCGGCGCGCCTGCCCAACCTCCTGCTCAACGGCACCACCGGCATCGCCGTGGGCATGGCCACCGACGTGCCGCCGCACAACCTGCGCGAAGTAGCCAGCGCCTGTGTACGCCTGCTGGACGAGCCGGGCGCCACGGTCGAGCAGCTCACCGAGCACGTGCCGGGACCGGACTTCCCCACCGAGGCGGAGATCATCACCCCTCGCGCCGACCTGCTGAAAATCTACGAGACCGGCCGCGGCTCGGTGCGCATGCGCGCCGTGTACCGCGTCGAGGACGGCGACATCGTGGTCACCGCCCTGCCGCACCAGGTCTCCGGGGCCAAGGTGCTGGAACAGATCGCCGCGCAGATGCAGGCCAAGAAGCTGCCGATGGTCGCCGACCTGCGCGACGAGTCGGACCACGAGAACCCCTGCCGCATCGTCATCGTGCCGCGCTCCAACCGGATCGACGCCGAAGAGCTGATGACCCACCTGTTCGCCACCACCGACCTGGAGTCCAGCTACCGGGTCAACGTCAACGTCATCGGCCTGGACGGCAAGCCGCAGGTCAAGGACCTGCGCACCCTGCTGACCGAGTGGCTGGTGTACCGCGTCGGCACCGTGCGGCGCCGCCTGCAGTTCCGCCTGGACAAGGTGGAGCGCCGCCTGCACCTGTTGGCAGGCCTGTTGATCGCCTTCCTCAACCTCGACGAAGTGATCCGCATCATCCGTACCGAGGACCAGCCCAAGCCGGTGCTGATGGAAACCTTCGGCCTGACCGACGTGCAGGCCGACTACATCCTCGACACCCGCCTGCGCCAGCTGGCCCGCCTGGAAGAAATGAAGATCCGCGGCGAGCAGGACGAACTGGCCAAGGAGCGCGACAAGCTGCTGGGCCTGCTCGGCAGCGAGGCCAAGCTGAAGAAACTGGTACGCAAGGAAATCCTCGAGGACGCCGAGAAGTACGGCGACGACCGCCGCTCGCCCATCGTCGCCCGCGCCGAGGCCCGCGCCCTGTCGGAAACCGAGCTGATGCCGACCGAGCCGGTCACCGTGGTGCTCTCCGAGAAGGGCTGGGTGCGCTGCGCCAAGGGCCACGACATCGACGCCACCGGCCTGTCGTACAAGGCCGGCGACGGCTTCAAGACCGCCGCGCCGGGCCGCTCGAACCAGTACGCGGTGTTCATCGACTCGACCGGTAGAAGCTATTCCCTCGCGGCCCACAGCCTGCCGTCGGCCCGCGGCCAGGGCGAACCGCTCACCGGCCGCCTGCAACCGCCACCGGGCGCCAGCTTCGACTGCGTGCTGCTACCGGACGACAGCGCCCTGTACGTGATCGCCTCCGACGCCGGCTACGGCTTCGTGGTCAAGGGCGAGGACCTGCAGGCCAAGAACAAGGCCGGCAAGGCCCTGCTGACCCTGCCCAACGGCGCCCTGGTGGTGCCGCCCAAGCCGGTGGCCAGCGTCGAGAACGACTGGCTGGCGGCGGTGACCACCGAGGGCCGCCTGCTGCTGTTCCCGGTGCGCGACCTGCCGCAGCTGGGCAAAGGCAAGGGCAACAAGATCATCGGCATCCCCGGCGAGCGGGTCGCCAGCCGCGAGGAATACCTCACCGACCTGGCCGTGCTGCCCGCCGGCGCCGCCCTGGTGCTGCAGGCCGGCAAACGCACCCTGACCCTCAAGGCCGACGACCTGGAACACTACAAGGGCGAGCGCGGGCGGCGCGGCAACAAGCTGCCGCGCGGCTTCCAGCGGGTCGACTCGCTGCTGGTGGAAGGCCCGGCCTGATCGACGGAATGCATGCCGTAGAGCGCCGCGGGCTGGAGTCCGCGGCCGCTTTGGCGGATCATACGCGGCTTTGACACAGGACTGCCGGTCGCTGCCGCGACCCCCAGGGTGAAACATGAGACTGCTGCGCCTTTCTTCGGTACTGCTGCTGACCGGCCTGCTCGGCCTGGCCGGTTGCACGGCGCACAAGCCGATACCGCTGTACCAGCTGGACAACGGCACCGCCGAACTCCCGACCCAGGCCAAGGGCCTGGCCGTGCTGCTCGGCCCCGTGTCGGTGGCCGACTACCTGCAACACGAAACCCTGCTGCAACGCCAGAGCGACAGCAGCCTGCTGGCTGCCGCCGACGCCCGCTGGGCCGGCAGCCTGGCCGCCGACATCGACCAGGTGCTGCTGCGCCAGCTGGCCTGGCGCCTGGACAGCCAGCGCACCGTCCTGGCCCCGCTCAACGCCGAGTTCAAGCCTGACGTCCAGGTGCAACTGAACATCATCCGCCTGGATTCCGGCCCCACCTACCCGGCCGTGCTGGAAGCCCAGTGGCGCCTGCTGGACAGGAGCGGCCAGCTGCGCGACAGCCAGCTGCTGCGCCTGGAAGAGGCCCACAGCGGCACCACCGCCGACCAGGTGCAGGCGCAGAGCCGCCTGCTGCAGCAGCTGGCGACCCGCCTGGCCGAGGCCATCGAGCCGCTGCGCAACCAGCAGCCGGTCGCCGAAGCGCCCAAGCCGGCCCAGGCCACGCCGAAGCCGGCCAAGCCCAAGGCCGAGCAGCAGCCGCAGATTCCGCTGGTGGCGCCGACCCGCAGCAGCGGCGAAGTGCTGCGCTTCTGAACCCCGTATCCGTCGAGAGTCCGCCCATGGCCCGCAAGAAAGCCGCCGTCGATTTCGAGAAGTCCCTCGCCGACCTGCAGACCCTGGTCGAGCGCCTGGAGAGCGGCGAACTGTCCCTGGAGGACTCGCTGACCGCCTTCGAGCAGGGCATCCGCCTGACCCGCGACTGCCAGGCCTCCCTCAGCCAGGCCGAGCAGAAGGTGCAAATCCTCCTCGAACGCGACGGTGAACTGGACGAGGCCCCCTTCGACCCGGACCAACAGGCATGATCGGCGCCTACCAGCAGCGCTGCCAGGCGCGGGTCGACGCCGCCCTGGAGCAGCTCTTCGACGCCCCGAGCGCCGAGCTAGCGCGCCTCTACCAGGCCATGCGCTACAGCGTGGTCAACGGCGGCAAGCGCGTGCGCCCGCTGCTGGTCTACGCCGCCTGCGAGGCGCTGGAAGGCGACCTCGACCGAGCCGACGGCGCCGCCTGCGCGGTGGAGCTGATCCACGCCTACTCGCTGGTCCACGACGACCTGCCGGCCATGGACGACGACGACCTGCGCCGCGGCCAGCCGACCACCCACAAGGCGTTCGACGAGGCCTGCGCGATCCTCGCCGGCGACGGCCTGCAGAGCCTGGCCTTCGAGGCCCTGGCCGACGCTCGCCGCAACCCCCGGGACCCGGACCTGCGCCTGTCCATGGTCATGGGCCTGGCCCGCGCCGCCGGCCCGGCCGGCATGGTCGGCGGCCAGGCCATCGACCTGGAGTCGGTGGGCCAGCGACTCGACCAGCAGGCGCTGGAAACCATGCACCGGCACAAGACCGGCGCGCTGATCGAGGCCAGCGTGCAGCTCGGCGCCCTGGCCAGCGGCAAGGCCGACACCGCCGGCCTGCGCGCCCTGCAGCAGTATGCGCGGGCCGTCGGCCTGGCCTTCCAGGTGCAGGACGACATCCTCGACGTGGAGAGCGACACCGCCACCCTGGGCAAGACCCAGGGCAAGGACGAAGCCAACCACAAGCCCACCTACCCCGCCCTGCTCGGCCTGGAACAGGCCAAGGCCTACGCGCTGGAACTGCGCGACCAGGCCCTGCACGCTCTGCGCCCCTTCGGCGACAGCGCCGAGCCGTTGCGCGAGCTGGCCCGCTACATCGTCGCGCGGCGCAGCTGACCCGCGGCCGATACAACACACTGGCCTGTAGGGCGGGTGCAACCCGCGCGACGCAGACCCAAGCCGCGGGTTTCACCCGCCCTACACAGACCTACGCAGCGCCAGGAAGAAAGGTGCGCGCCAGCGCCAGCAGTTCGTCGCGCAGCCAGCGGTGGGCCGCGTCGTTCTCGGCCTGGCGCGACCAGTACAGGCTCAGGCTCACCGGCGGCAACGCCAGGGGCATCGCCAGCCGGCGGTTGCCCAGGCCCAGGTCGAGCAGCTCGGCGTAGCCGCGCGGCAGGGTCAGCAGCCAGTCGCCCTGGGCCACCAGCAGCGCCGCCGTCAGGTAGTTGCGGCAGTGCTGGCGCACCTCGCGGGAGAGGCCGAGCTGGCCCAGCGCAAGGTCCTCGGCGCACAGCCCGCGGCGCAACGAACTGACCGCCACGTGCCCGGCGGCCAGGTAGCGCTCGGCGCTCAGCTCACCCTCGAAGCGCGGACCGGCCAGCACGCAGAACGCATCGCTGAACAGCGGGCTCTGGCGCAGCTCGGCGTCGGTCGAGCGGGTGATCTCGATCGCCAGGTCGACCCTGCCCGCGGCCATGTCGCGCTGCAGCTCGGCCCAGTGCAGGCCGCTGCTGCGCACCTCCACCCCGGGCGCCACCGGCGCCAGGTGGGCCAGCACCCGGGGCAGCAGCAGCGGCTCCATCTGCTCCGGCATGTTCAGGCAGAAGCTGCGCCGGTCGCGCCCGGGGTCGAAGGCGCGCCCCGCGCCCAGGCTGCGGCGCAGGCCGTCCAGCGCATCCTGGATGCCCGGCGCCAGCCGCTCCGCCAGGGCGCTCGGCACCACGCCGCGACCGTCGCGCACGAACAGGGGATCGCCGATCTGCTCGCGCAGCCGCGCCAGGGCATGGCTGACCGCCGACTGGCTCAGGTGCAGCCGGGCCGCCGCGCGGGTCAGGTTGCGCTCGCGGTAGATCACCTCGAAGACGCGCAGCAGGTTCAGATCGAGCCGGCTTAGCTCCGGCCATTCATGTGGTTGATTCATGATTCCTCGGGGACACCGGGCGAACGCCCCGCACTCTAGCAGGCAGGGCCTTCGGAGCAATCATGCATGGCATTCATGTATGCGGATGAATAAGCGTCAGTTCTGGCGCCTCCACCACCCGCCTAAGATGCCCGCAGCACAAGAACAACAACGGGAGCGCTAGCATGTCCCTCGACGCCTACCTCGAACACCTCGACGGCCTGCACGCCGCCGCCTGGCCCGCCGGCGCGGCGCGCGAGCCGCAATACCCCCACGGCCGCCAGCCGCTGACCGAATACCTGCGCGCCTGGGCCGGGAGCAAGCCCGATGCGGTCGCCCTGGACTTCTACGGCCACGCGCTGAGCTGGGCCGAGCTGGACCGCCTGGCCGACCGCTGCGCCGCCCTGCTGGCCGAACTCGGCGTGCGCCCCGGCGAGCGCGTGGCGGTGTTCATGCCCAACTGCCCGCAGCTGCATGTCGCCTTCTACGGCATCCTCCGCGCCGGCGCGGTCTACGTGCCGGTCAGCCCGCTGTCGAAGGGCCTGGAGCTGAGCTATCAGCTGGGCGACAGCGGCGCCGAGACCCTGATCTGCTTCGACCAGCTGCTGCCGATCGTGCGCCAGGTGCACGGCGAAACCCCGCTGCGCCGCGTGCTGGCCACCAGCCTCAGCGAACTGCACCCCAGCGTGCCGAGCCTGCCGCTGCCCGACCTGCTGCTGGCACCGAAGCTGGCGGGCGACGACTTCATCGACTTCCTGCCGGCGCTGGATGCCTGCCGGGCGGCCGCGCCCGAGCATCGCCCCCGGCTCGACGACATCGCCGCGCTCAACTACACCGGCGGCACCACCGGCCTGCCCAAGGGCTGCGTGCATACCCACGGCAACATGCTCTACACCTGCGCCAGCTTCGTGCCGACCGCCCTCGGCCTGACGCCCGAGCACACCGTGCTCAACTTCCTGCCCGAGTTCTGGATCGCCGGCGAGAACGCCGGGCTGCTCGCCCCCGTGTACGCGGGCTGCCGCCTGGTGCTGCTGGCACGCTGGGACGCCGAGGCCTTCATGGCCGCCGTTCAGCACTACCGCGTCAGCCACTGCGGCCTGCTGGTCGACAGCGCCGCCGAGGTGCTCGACCACCCGCGCCTGGCCGACCACGACCTGCGCTCGCTGGAGCGCACCGGCGCCATCTCCTTCATCAAGAAGCTCACCGTCGACTACCGCCGCCGCTGGCGCGAGCTGACCGGCACCACCCTGTTCGAATTCAGCTTCGGCATGACCGAGACCCACACCAGCGACACCTTCACCTACGGCCTGCAGGGCGACGACTTCGACCTCAACAGCGCGCCGACCTTCGTCGGCCTGCCGGTGCCCGGCACCCGCTTCAAGGTCTGCGACTTCACCAGCGGCGAGCTGCTGCCGCTGGGCGCCGAGGGCGAATTGTGCGTGCGCAGCCCGTCACTGATGCACGGCTACTGGCAGCGCCCGGAGGAAAGCGCCGCCACCCTGCAGGGCGGCTGGCTGCACACCGGCGACCTCGGCCAGATCACCGAGCAGGGCTTCATCCGCTACCTCGGGCGACGCAAGGAAATGCTCAAGGTCAACGGCATGAGCGTATTCCCCAGCGAGATCGAGGCGCTGCTCGGCCAGCACCCGGCCATCCTCGCCAGCGCGGTGATCGGCCGCGCCGACGACAGGCGCGGCCAGCAGCCGGTGGCCTTCGTCGTGCTCAAGCCGGGCAGCACGGAAAGCGCCGACAGCCTGCGCGCCTGGTGCGCGGACGCCATGGCCGTCTACAAGGTGCCGGAGATCCGCCTGGCCGAATCCCTGCCGATGACCGCCACCGGCAAGGTGAAGAAGAACGAACTGGAGAACCTGCTGTGAAACCGCCCTTTGCCAGCCTGCTGATCGCCAACCGCGGCGAGATCGCCATCCGCATCGCCCAGGCCTGCGCGGACCTCGGCATCCGCTCCGTCGCCGTGTACGCCGAGGACGACGGCGCCAGCCTGCACACGCGCAAGGCCGACCTCGCCGTGCCGCTCAAGGGGCGCGGCGTGCCCGCCTACCTGGACATGGACCAGCTGATCGCCCTGGCCGGCGAGCACGGCTGCGACGCCGTGCATCCGGGCTACGGCTTCCTCGCCGAGAACGCCGGGTTCGCCCGCCGCTGCCAGGCCGCCGGCCTGGTCTTCGTCGGCCCGGCGCCCGAAGTGCTGGAGCTGTTCGGTGACAAAGCAGCCGCCCGCGCGCTGGCCGAGCGCTGCGCGGTGCCGCTGGTGCCGGGCCTCAACCGCGCCGTCGACCTCGACCAGGCCCT
This sequence comes from Pseudomonas sp. GD04015, assembly GCF_029837675.1. NCBI lineage: Bacteria > Pseudomonadati > Pseudomonadota > Gammaproteobacteria > Pseudomonadales > Pseudomonadaceae > Pseudomonas > Pseudomonas sp. GD04015. The sequence continues at coordinate 85,460 of NZ_JAOEEE010000005.1, forward strand.
GGCCTTCCAGGCCGAGCACGGCGCGGTGATGCTCAAGGCCCTGGCCGGCGGGGGCGGGCGCGGCATGCGCGCGGTCGCCAGCGCCGACGAGCTGAGCGAGGCCTACGCGCGCTGCCAGTCCGAAGCGCAGACCGCCTTCGGCAACGGCGAGCTGTACGTCGAGCAACTGGTGCGGAATGCCCGCCACATCGAGGTGCAGGTGCTCGGCGACGGCAGCGCCGTCAGCCACCTGTGGGAGCGCGACTGCAGCCTGCAGCGGCGCAACCAGAAGCTGGTGGAGATCGCCCCCAGCCCGGACCTGGAGGGCGCCACCCGCGAGGCGATCATCGCCTGTGCCCTGCGCCTGGCCGGCGAGGTGGGCTATCGCGGCATCGGCACCTTCGAATTCCTCCTCGACCTGGATCGCCCGGGCCGCTTCTACTTCATGGAAGCCAACCCACGGGTGCAGGTGGAACACACCGTCACCGAGCAGGTCACCGGCGTCGACCTGCTGCACGCCCAGCTGCGTCTGGCCGCCGGCAGCCGCCTGGCCGAGCTCGGCCTGGACAGCCCACCGCCGCCGCAGGGCTGCGCCGTGCAACTGCGCCTGAACCTCGAAACCCTGCAGGCCGACGGCAGCGCCCGCCCCGCCGCCGGGGTGCTGAGCGCCTACCAGCCGCCCTCCGGCCCCGGCCTGCGGGTGGACGGCTACGGCTACGCCGGCTACCCGGTCAGCCCGGCCTACGATTCGCTGCTGGCCAAGCTGATCGCCACCGCGCCGGACTACCCGGGCGCCCTGCGCCGTGCCTACCGCGCCCTGTGCGAATTCCGCCTGGAAGGCGTGGCGAGCAACCTGCACCTGCTGCAGAACCTGCTGCAGCGCGAGGAAGTCGCCGCCAACCGGGTCGACACCCGCTTCGTCGAGCGCCACCTGGCCGAGCTGCTGGCCGCCCGTGGCGAGACCCACCCGCACCGCTACTTCAGCGGCGGCGGCGCGGCGGCGGACGCCCGCCGCGAGAGCGTCGATGCCCCGCCCGGCACCGTCGCCCTGAACACGCCGAGCACCGGCGTGCTGGTCTGCCTGGAAGTCGCCGAGGGCGACGCCGTGGCCGCCGGCCAGACCCTGGCCGTGCTCGAAGCGATGAAGATGGAGTTCGAGGTGCGCGCCGAGCGCGGCGGCATCGTCCGCGCCCTGGCCGCGGCCCCCGGCGACGCCCTGGCCGAGGGCCAGGCGCTGCTGTTCCTCGAACCGGCCGAGGTGGACGGCGGCGCTGCGCTGAACGAGCAGGCGGTCGACCTCGAACACATCCGCTCCGACCTGGCCGAGGTGCTGGAGCGCCATGAACGCCTGACCGACGCGCGCCGCCCCGAGGCGGTGGCCAAGCGGCGCAGGACCGGCCAGCGCACCACCCGCGAGAACCTCGCCGACCTGCTCGACGAGGGCAGCTTCATCGAATACGGCGCCATGGCCCTGGCCGCCCAGCGCCGCCGGCGCAGCGCCGAGGAACTGCTGGAGCTGAGCCCGGCCGACGGCCTGGTGGCCGGCATCGGCACGGTCGGCGCCGCGCAGTTCGGCGAGCAGGCCGCGCGCTGCATGGCCATCGCCTACGACTACACAGTGTTCGCCGGCACCCAGGGCGTGATGAACCACAAGAAGACCGACCGCATGCTCGGCCTGGCCGAGCAGTGGCGCCTGCCGCTGGTGCTGTTCGCCGAGGGCGGCGGCGGCCGGCCGGGCGACACCGACTTCGTCGGCGTGGCCGGACTGGACTGCCACACCTTCGTCGGCCTGGCCCGGCTGTCCGGCCTGGTGCCGCTGGTCGGCGTGGTCTCCGGCCGCTGCTTCGCCGGCAACGCCGCCCTGCTCGGCTGCTGCGACGTGATCATCGCCACCCGCAACGCCAGCATCGGCATGGCCGGCCCGGCGATGATCGAGGGCGGCGGCCTGGGCAGCTACAAGCCCGAGGAAGTCGGCCCGACCGCCGTGCAGGGCCCCAACGGGGTGATCGACGTGCTGGTGGAGGACGAGGCCGAGGCGGTGCGGGTGGCGAAACAGTACCTGTCCTACTTCCAGGGCTGGCTGGCGGACTGGCGCTGCGCCGACCAGCGCGAGCTGCGCCACCTGATCCCGGAGAACCGCCTGCGCGTCTACGACATCCGCCAGGTGATCGCCACCCTGGCCGACCAGGGCAGCGTGCTGGAACTGCGCCGCCCGTTCGCCCCCGGCCTGGTCACCGCGCTGATCCGCATCGAGGGCCAGCCGTTCGGCCTGATCGCCAACAACCCGGCGCACCTGGGCGGCGCCATCGACGCGGTGGCGGGCGACAAGGCCGCGCGCTTCATGCAGCTGTGCGAGGCCCATGACCTGCCCATCGTCTCGCTGTGCGACACGCCCGGCTTCATGGTCGGCCCGGAGGCGGAGAAGCAGGGCACCGTGCGCCACGTGTCGCGCATGTTCGTCACCGCCGCCAGCCTCAGCGTGCCATTCTTCACCCTGGTGCTGCGCAAGGGCTACGGCCTGGGCGCCCAGGCGATGGCCGCCGGCAGCTTCCACTCGCCGCTGTTCACCGCCGCCTGGCCCAGCGGCGAGTTCGGCGCCATGGGCCTGGAGGGCGCGGTGCGCCTGGGCTTCGCCAAGGAGCTGGCGGCCCAGCCGGACGACGCCGCGCGCCAGGCGCTGTTCGACAAGCTGGTCGGCAAGGCCTACGAACAGGGCAAGGCACTGAACATGGCCAGCTACCTGGAGATCGACGCCGTGATCGATCCGGCCGAGAGCCGCGCCTGGCTGCTGCGCGGGCTCAACGCCGCGCCCAGACCGCCTGCCCGCGAGGGCAAGAAGCGGCCCTTCGTCGACACCTGGTAAGGAGCACTCCCATGCACATCGAACATCGGATTCTCGCGGTCAACGGCATCGACCTCAGCCTCTACAGCGCGGGGCCCGAGAACGGCCGCCCGGTCTGGCTGCTGCACGGCTTCCCCGAATGCTGGTACGCCTGGCACCCGCAGATCGAGGCGCTGGCCGCCGCCGGCTACCGGGTGCTGGCCCCGGAGATGCGCGGCTACGGGCAGAGCAGCGCGCCGAACGATCCCGCGGCCTACGACCTGATCACCCTGTGCGGCGACATCCAGGGCGCCATGGACGCCCTCGGCCAGGATCGCGTCGCCGTGGTCGGCCACGACTGGGGCGCGCCGGTGGCCTGGCACCTGGCGCTGCTGGAGCCCGAGCGGGTGCAGGCGCTGGGCGCGCTGTCCGTGCCCTTCGGCGGCCGGCCCAGGCGGCCGGCTATCGAGATGATGCGCGAGGCCTACGCCGGGCGCTTCCACTACATCCTCTACTTCCAGCAGCCGGGGCTGGCCGAGGCCGAGCTGGACGCCGACATCGGCCGCAGCCTGCGCCTGCTGCTCGGCGGCCTGGAAGGCGCGCTGCTGCAGGACAAGCCGGCCGACGCCCGGCTGTTCGACGGCATGGGCGACCTGCCGCTGCCGGCCTGGTGCCCGCCCGAGCTGTTCGCGGTGTACGAGCGCACCTTCGCCGGCCGCGGCTTCCACGGCGCACTGAACTGGTACCGCAACTTCGAGCGCAACTGGCAGCGCACCGAGCCCCTGGCCGGGCTGCGGGTGGAGCAGCCGACCCTGTTCCTGCTCGGCGAGCGCGATCCGGTCGGCCGTTTCGAGGCGCCCACCCTCAAGCGCATGGCCGACAAGGTGCCGCGCCTGGAACAGCACCTGCTGGCCGGCTGCGGCCACTGGCTGCAGAGCGAGGACGGCGCGCGGGTCAACGCCCTGCTGCTGGACTTCCTCGGCCGCCACTATGCCGCGTAGGGTGCCGTGATCCGGGGCGGGGCCGCCCCGCCGTTCGATCCCGTTACAGGTCGTTTGGGCTGTTTCCAGCGCTTCAGGTAAACTGCCGCATCTATTTGTACGCCTATAACGATCCGCCTGATGCCGACCACTTTCCACGAGATCCCCCGCGAGCGCCCTGCCACGCCCCTGCTCGACCGTGCGGACACCCCGGACGGCCTGCGCCGCCTGGCCGAGAGCGAGCTGGAAAGCCTCGCCGACGAGCTGCGCCAGTACCTGCTGTACAGCGTCGGCCAGACCGGCGGGCACTTCGGCGCCGGCCTCGGCGTGATCGAACTGACCATCGCCCTGCACTACGTCTTCGACACCCCGGACGACCGCCTGGTGTGGGACGTGGGCCACCAGGCCTATCCGCACAAGATCCTCACCGGTCGCCGCGAGCGCATGGGCACCCTGCGCCAGAAAGACGGCCTGGCCGCCTTCCCGCGGCGCAGCGAGAGCGAGTACGACACCTTCGGCGTCGGCCACTCCAGCACCAGCATCAGCGCGGCCCTGGGCATGGCCATCGCCGCCCGCATGCAGGGCAGCAGGCGCAAGGCGGTGGCGGTGATCGGCGACGGCGCGCTGACCGCCGGCATGGCCTTCGAAGCGCTCAACCACGCCTCCGACGTCAAGGCCGACATGCTCGTGGTGCTCAACGACAACGACATGTCGATCTCCAAGAACGTCGGCGGCCTGTCCAACTACCTGGCCAAGATCCTCTCCAGCCGCACCTATTCGAGCATGCGCGAGGGCAGCAAGAAGATCCTCTCGCGCCTGCCCGGCGCCTGGGAGATCGCGCGCAAGACCGAGGAACACGCCAAGGGCATGCTGGTGCCCGGCACCCTGTTCGAGGAACTGGGCTGGAACTACATCGGCCCGATCGACGGCCACGACCTGCCGACCCTGCTCGCCACCCTGCGCAACATGCGCGACCTGGAGGGCCCGCAGTTCCTCCACGTGGTGACCAAGAAGGGCAAGGGCTTCGCCCCGGCCGAGGCCGACCCGATCGGCTACCACGCCATCACCAAGCTGGAGCCGATCAACGCCCCGGCCCAGCCGAAGAAGCCATCCGGGCCGAAGTACTCCAGCGTGTTCGGCCAGTGGCTGTGCGACATGGCCGAGCAGGACGAGCGCCTGGTCGGCATCACCCCGGCGATGAAGGAAGGCTCCGACCTGGTGGCCTTCGCCGAGCGCTTCCCCGAGCGCTACTTCGACGTGGCCATCGCCGAGCAGCACGCGGTGACCCTGGCCGCCGGCCTGGCTTGCGATGGCGCCAAGCCGGTGGTGGCGATCTACTCCACCTTCCTCCAGCGCGCCTACGACCAGCTGATCCACGACGTTGCGGTGCAGAACCTCGACGTGCTGTTCGCCATCGACCGCGCCGGCCTGGTCGGCGAGGACGGCCCGACCCACGCCGGCAGCTTCGACATCTCCTACCTGCGCTGCATCCCCGGCATGCTGATCGCCACGCCCAGCGACGAGAACGAACTGCGCCTGCTACTGACCACCGGCTACCACTTCGCCGGCCCGGCCGCCGTGCGCTACCCGCGCGGCAGCGGCCCCAACGCGCCCATCGACCCGGCCCTGGAGCCGGTGGCGATCGGCAAGGCGGTGGTTCGCCGTCGCGGCCAGCGGGTCGCCCTGCTGGCGTTCGGCGTGCAGCTGGCCGAGGCCCTGCGCGTCGGCGAGGCGCTCGACGCCACGGTGGTCGACATGCGCTTCGTCAAGCCGCTGGACGAGGCCCTGGTACGCGAGCTGGCTGGCAGCCACGAGCTGCTGGTGACCATCGAGGAAAACGCCGTGATGGGCGGTGCCGGCTCGGCCGTCGGCGAATTCCTCGCCGCCGAGCGCATCGTCGGACCGCTGCTGCACCTCGGCCTGCCCGACGGCTACGTGGAACACGCCAAGCCGGCCGAGATGCTGGCCGAGTGCGGCCTGGACGCCCAGGGCATCGAGGCCGCGGTGCGTCGCCGCCTGGAACAGCTGCAAGGCTGAGACCGGCCGGCGTCATCCGCGGCGGCACCACAGGCTGACCCGGCGCCGCGCCATGCGCGCGGCTCCGACCCGTACGGAGCGGATGCGCCATGGACATCAAGCAGCTCAAGTTTCTCGTCGCCCTCGAGCGGACCCGCCACTTCGGCCTGGCCGCGACCGACTGCCATGTCACCCAGCCGACCCTGTCCATGCGCCTGCGCGACCTGGAAGACGAACTGGGCCTGGAGCTGATCCGGCGCAACCAGCGCTTCCTCGGCTTCACCCCGGCGGGCGAGCGCATCCTGGCCTGGGCCCACAACCTGCTGGACGCGGAAGCCGGCCTCTACGCCGAGGCGGCGGCCTGCCGCGGGCAACTGGTCGGCACCCTGCGCCTCGGCGTGGTGCCGCTGGCCGGGCTGGACCCCATCCGCCTGGTCGAGCTGCTGTTCGCCAGCCACCCGCAGATGCGCTTCCAGCTGTTCGCCCTGAGCAGCGAGCAGATCCTCGAACAGCTCACCCGCAACCAGCTGGACCTCGGCCTGGCCTACATCGAGCGCCTCGCCACCCGCGAGCACTTCACGGTGCACAGCCTGGAGCCCACCGCCATGGGTCTGCTCCACGACACCCGGCACTTCCGCTTCGACCCGGCCGGCCTGGGCTGGCAGGCGGTCGCCGAACTGCCCCTGGGGCTGCTGTCGGCCGGCATGCACTTCCGCCAGTCGATCGACCACGCCTTCCGCCAGCGCGCCCTCAAGCCGCAGCTGCGGCTGGAGACCGACTCGATCTTCCACCTGTTGCAGGCGGTCGGCGCGGGCCTGTGCTGCGGGGTGGTGCCGCTGGACGCCTCGCTCCAGGCCCACGACGAGCACCTGCGCCTGGTGCCCATCGAGGACGCCCACACCCTCGCCCCGCTGAGCCTGATCATGGCCCGCGGCACGCCGCGCTCGCCGCTGGCGGAAGCCTGCTTCGAGGACATCCGCAACAACCTCGCCCAAGCGTTGCAAAGCGACGCGCTACTGCCGCGATAGCACTTGTATTGACGGGGCCAAGCGCTTAAGGTCGCGCGCACCCATCCAGGTGTGCCGGACGGAGCCCCTCGGCCTCGTCGCCACGGCATTAAACGGGAAGCCGGTGCGTTCCCCACGAACCATCCCGGCGCTGCCCCCGCAACGGTAATCGACCCCGATCGCTGATCGGCGTCCGCTCGAAGCCACTGTGCCCAGGCACGGGAAGGCGGGCGGATGGGAGTCGAGAGCCCGGATACCGGCCTGCATGGTGACCACTGGTGTTGCGGAGGGCGGCACCATCAGGTACGGCCGCCCGCCACGCCTGCTCCTGCCCTCCTCGAAAGCCTGACCTTTTGAGGAACCGATGATGAAGATTTCCCGTCTCGCCCTGGCCGTGGCACTCGCCCCCGGCCTGACACTCGCCGACGACCTGCCCCTGGACCAGGCGCTGAAACTGTCCGACACCGTGGTCACCGCCAACCGCGAGGCCCAGCCTCGCGGCGAGAGCAGCGCGGCGGTCAGCGTGTTCACCCGCGAAGACATCGAGCGCCTGCGCCCCGCCAGCGTGGGCGAACTGCTGTCGCGCGTGCCCGGCGTGCAGGTGGTGCGCAACGGCGGTCGCGGCGCCAACACCAGCCTGTTCATCCGCGGCACCAGCAACGCCCAGAGCCTGCTGCTGATCGACGGCGTGCGTGTCGGCTCGGTCTCCGCCGGCGGCGCGGCGCTGCAGCACTTGAGCATCGAGCAGATCGAGCGGGTCGAGGTGCTGCGCGGTTCGCGCTCGGCCCTGTACGGCGCGGACGCCCTCGGCGGCGTGGTGCAGATCTTCACCCGCCGCGGCGAGAGCCAGGGCATCCACCCCCAGCTGCGCCTGGCCGGCGGTAGCGACGGCACCTGGGAACGCAGCCTGGGCGTGTCCGGCGGCGACGGCCGCACCCGCTACAACCTCACCGGCAGCCTGGTGGAGACCGACGGCATCGACCGCACCGGCCTGTCCTTCGACAGCGACCGTGACCACGACGCCTACCGCAACCGCAGCTTCGGCCTGAACCTGTCGCACGCCGTCAGCGACGTTCTGGAAATCGGCCTCAGCGCCGTGGACCAGCGCGGCAAGAGCGAGTACGACAACCCCTACGGCCGCTTCGACACCACCACCTACGAGACCTTCCCGGCCCAGCCCTGGAGCGAATTCAGCCTGAGCAGCGTGGCGGCCTACGCCGACGCGAAGCTCGGCGACAACTGGAACAGCCGCCTGGAGCTGGGCCACAGCGAAGACCGCCAGGAAGACCTCGACAAGCTCTACCCGGGCAGCGACGTGTTCAACACCTACCGCGACTCCGCCGCCTGGCTGAACACCGTGGAACTGGGCAACGGCCACCAGCTGCGCGCCGGCCTCGACTACCTGAAGGACAAGCTGCACAGCGCCACCGCGTACAGCGAGGAGAGCCGCTGGAACCAGGCGCTGTTCGTGCAGCACGGCTACCGTGGCGAACACTTCTCCACCGAGATCGGCCTGCGCCACGACAAGAACGAGCAGTTCGGCAGCGAGAACACCTGGAACGCCGCGCTGACCCTGCCGCTGAACAGCGCCAACGAACTAGTGCTGTCCTACGCCGAAGGCTTCCGCGTGCCCACCTTCAACGACCTCTACGGCCCGGACAGCTGGGGCGCCAACCCGGACCTCGACCCCGAGCGCTCGAAGAGCGTCGAGCTGCAGTGGCGCAGCCAGCTGGCGGAAGGCACCCGCCTGGAAGCCTCGCTGTACCGCACCGACATCCGCGACCTGATCACCTACGTCTGGGACCCGATGACCTACATCGGCCGCAACTACAACGTCGACGAGGCGCGCATCAACGGCTTCGAGGCGAGCCTGCAACAGGACCTGTTCGGCTGGCGCGGCAACCTGGCGCTGAGCATCATCGACCCGCGCGACCGCGACAGCGGCCACACCCTGGCGCGCCGCGCCAAGCGCAGCCTGAGCCTGGACCTGGACCGCGACATCGGTGCCTTCGCCGTGGGCGCCAGCTGGCAGCTGTTCAGCCAGCGCTACGACGACGTGGCCAACCAGCGCGAGATTCCCGGCTACGGCGTGCTCGACCTGCGCGGCAGCTGGAAGGCCAGCGACGAAATGGCTCTCGACCTCAAGCTGGCCAACGTGCTGGACAAGGGCTACAGCAACGCCCTGTACCAGTACGCCGGCGACTACCGCTACTACGGCTACCAGGAGACTCCGCGCAGCCTGATGCTGGGCCTGACCTGGAGTCCGAAGCTGTAATCCTCGCCAGAGAGGAATGCGAAAGACCCACGGCGGGTAATGCCCGTCGGTCAAGAGAAACGCCGCGATTCCCCTGCTGGATCACGGCGTTTTTCCTTGGCTATGCCCGAGTCGGCTGTGGCGAACAGACGCCTTTGTGGGAGTGGCTGAACGGCATTCCGATGGCTATGTACCCGTTAATTCTGCTCTTGTGGGAGCGGCCTCAGCCGCGAAATTCGCGGGTAAATCCGCTCCCACAAGGCGTGCAACTACCAACGGGGACATAGCCATTCCGATTGGCCGCGATGCTTTGCCATCAACCCCGTTCGCGGACAAGTCCGCTCCCACAGGGTCAATGGCGCTCGCCAACCATGGAAATGCCTCGACTGACAGGCGCTCCCCGGGATAGGGCCTTTTGTCCACGCGCCATGCGCGGGTTTCACCCGCCCTACGGTAGGGCGGGTGAAACCCGCGTGATTCTTGCTACCTGGCCCGCGCCAGCAGCTCGCACAGCTTCCCGGTGGCTTCCAGCATCTGGAAGCTGGGGCGTTCGATGCCCTTGTCCGGCACCGGCCAGAGCTGGTCCAGGCGCACCGCCGCCAGCTGCGGCCAGGCGCGCCAGTGCTCCAGTTCGGCGCCGCTGCCGCCCAGGATCACCCGCGGCGAACGGGCCAGTACCGCCTCGACGCCGATCTGCGGCGCCGGCATCCGCAGGTCGTCGAACACGTTGCGCGCCCCGCACACGCTCAGGGCGTCGCCGATGATCTGCCCGGCGCCCACGGTGTACAGCGGCTGGTGCCAGATCTGGTAGAACACCGGCAGTGCAGGCTCGCGGTGGTAGCGGGCGCGCAGCCCCGCCATGCCCTGGCGGAAGCCGTCGCGCAGCTCACTGCCACGCTCGGCGCGCCCCATCCGCTCGCCGAGTTCGGCAAACAGCTCGGCGAGCTGCTCCAGATCGCGGGGATCGCCGAAGTAGAGGGGGATGCCCATGTCGTCGAGCTGGCGGCGCTGGGCGTCGGGCAGGCTGCCGGGCGTCAACAGCAGCAGGTCGGGCTTGAGGCTGAGCAGGGTCTCCAGCTCCAGGGTGCCGAAGCGCCCCACCGAAGCCACTTCGGCCAGTGCCGCCGGCCGCTCGCCGCCTTCCAGCAGGCCCACCAGGCGATCCTGGGCGCCCAGTTCGACAACGATTTCCGACATCGACGGCGCCAGGCTGACCACCCGCTCGGCCGCCACCAGCGGCTGGCAGGCCAGGAACAGACAGGCGAGCAGCAGCGGTCTAGCCAAGCTGGCGCGGGATGCGATACAGGCAGAGCAACACCACGCTGCTCATGGCCAGGAGGATCAGGGCGACGGCGTTGAGCCCGCTGAACAGCGCCAGCGCGGCGATCCAGGCCGGCAGGCCGGCACCGAGGAACCCCTTGCGTCGCTGCCGGGCCAGCTCCAGCCAGGCCTCGCGCTCGTGCTCGCCGTCCAGCGCCGCCTGGGTGGCGATCAGAGCGCGCTTGTAGCCGGAAAACAGCGGCAGGCTGACGAACATGGACGCCATGCCGGCGATGAACAGCGGCATCTCCATCACGCTGCCGAGCGCCTGGCTGCCGCCGAATAGCAGATTGAGGAGGAACAGCGGACCGAGGGCGAAGCCGAGCCAGCGCCACCATTCCAGGGCGAGCCGGCGGCGCACCTCGGCGCGGGTCATTCTTCCTCCGCCTGGTGCAGCAGCCCGAGCATGTGGCCGAGCTTGCCGACCTTGGTCGCCAGGTACTTGCGGTTGTGCGGGTTGTGCCCCGCCTCCAGAGCCCGGCGCTCGGCCACGCGCACGCCGATGTCCTCCAGCGCCTTGACCTTGCGCGGGTTGTTGGTCATCAGGTTGATGGCGCGGATGCCCAGGTGATCGAGCATCGGCTGGCAGATCGTGTAGTCGCGCTGGTCGGCGGCGAAGCCCAGGCGCTCGTTGGCCTCGACGGTGTCGGCGCCGCCGTCCTGCAGCTCATAGGCGCGGATCTTGTTCAGCAGGCCGATGCCACGGCCCTCCTGGCGCAGGTACAGCAGCACGCCACGGCCCTCGGCGGCGATGGCGCGCAGGGCGGCTTCGAGCTGGGCGCCGCAGTCGCAGCGCTGGCTGAACAGGGCATCACCGGTCAGGCACTCGGAGTGCAGGCGGCCCAGCACTGGCCGCCCGTCGGCGACGTCGCCCAGGGTCAGGGCCACATGCTCCTTGCCGCTCTCCTCGTCGAGGAAACCATGCATGGTGAACACCGCGAAAGGCGTGGGCAGCTGGGAGGCGGCGACGAAGACGACGGACACCGGGTGCTCCTGTGAGGTTCGGCGGAAAAGGCCGCATTGTACCAGCCAGCGCGGCGGCCGGCGCAGCCTGAATTGTCGTCGATAAGGATCGAAAGGGTCGATCTGACGGGCAGATACGCCATGCGCGGCGATTGCCTGGAGTGGCGGGCGCGCAGCGCACCCTGCGGTTGGCGCTAGAGCTTGGATTCCAGCTGCAGCACACCGTTTTCCTCGCGCCAGCGCACCCGGCTGAGGAAGCTCATGCCCAGCAGCACTTCGGTGGGCGAGTCACCTTCCAGCACCGCGCCCTCCACACCGAGCACCTCCAGGCCGCCGACCTTGACGCGGTCCAGCTTGACCCGCCAGGCCTTGATATTGCCGCCGGCGGTGCTGACCATCATGGGTCGGCCATCCACCCGGTAGTCGAGGCCAAGGCGGCGCGCCTGGCCCTCGTTCATCGCCACCGTGGTGGCGCCGGTGTCGACCAGGAACTGCACCGGATGACCGTCGATGGAACCGGCCACCCAGTAGTGGTTGCCGGCACCACGGCTGATGCTGAACTGGGTCTTCTGCGATTCGGTAGGGCCGGCCTGGTTGTACTCGCGCGACAGCGCGTAGCTGCGCTGCACGCCCTCGATCTCCAGCACCGCGCCCTTGTTGTCGGCGCTCACCACCTTGACCCCACCCGGTCCGGTCTGCCCGGTGCGCACCAGCTTGCGGTGGCCGTCGACCAGCAGCACTGCGGCGCCGGGGAACAGGCCGACCACCTGCACCTGGGGCTCGGCGTGCAGCTGCGGGGTCAGGGCCAGCAACAGGCCGGCGGCGAACAGCTCAAGGCGACGCATCGGGTCTCTCCATGTCCTCGTCGAAGGGGTACTCCTGGGACCAGCGCCGGAAGATCGGCCGCAGGCTGCCATCGCGCACCAGTTCGGTCATGCGCCGGTCATACAGCTCGGCCAGGGCACGCCCGCGCGCAGTATCGGCAAAGCCGACGTACAGCGGCAAGCGGGTCAGCGCCGTGATGCGAAAGCGTTCCGGCTGCGGCCCGCTTTCCTGCACGTCTGTGGCCTCGGTGATGGCGTCGATGTAGAAGTCGGCGTGACCCCGTTCGAGCATGCCCAAGATGCCGGAACGCCGCTCGATCTCCTGGAAATTCAGCGGCCCAGGCAGGTACTTCTGGAAGCCGTAGCCACGCATCCAGGCCAGCCGGTACTTCTTCAGGTCGTGCAGGTCGGGCACCGGCTGCTCCACGAGCCCGAGCGCCGCGATGAGGTCGGCGTCATACGGCCAGCGCGGGTAGACGACCTTGTCTTCGACCTCGCCGAGGTAGGAACCCAGCCAGGCATCGGCCTCGCCACGCTGCACCAGGCCGACCGAGCGGGTGTAGGGCACGTTGCGGTGGTCCACCCGCACCCCGGCTGGCTCGAACACCTTGCGCATGATTTCCCAGGCCATGCCGCTGCCATCGCGGTTGGTGTAGTCGGCCCAGTATTCGCTGACCAGCTGGACCTTGTCGGGCAGCGCCTGGCTCGCCTGGGCGGAGAGTCCGACCAGACCGAGCAGCAACCCCAGCATCCACGCGCGCATCCGCATCCCTCGGCTCAGGCCAGCCCCCACACCAGCAGTTGCATGGCGACCCAGGCGAACACCCCGGCCAGCACATCGTCCAGCATGATGCCGATGCCACCATGCACATGGCGGTCGATCCAGCGGATGGGCCAAGGCTTGATGATGTCGAACAGCCGGAACACCAGAAAGCCTAGCAGCAACCACTGCCAGCCTTCCGGCACCAGCCAGAGGGTGATCCACATGCCGACCATCTCGTCCCAGACGATGCCTTCGTGGTCGTGCACACCCATGTCCTCGGCCACCCGGCCGCACAACCAGAAGCCGAACAGCATGGTCACGCCGAGCATCAGCCAGTAGCCCCAGTCCGGCAGCATCTGCCACAGGGGAATGAAGGGGATCGCCACCAGCGAGCCCCAGGTGCCCGGCGCCTTGGGCATGAGGCCGGAGCCGAAGCCGAAGGCGAGGAAATGCCAGGGGTTGCGCCAGACCTGCGGCGCCACTTTCACCAGTTCAGTCACCACGACTCCCGAAATGTTGATAGCCCGTCCTTGACGGCTCGTGGTGGCGGCCCTGGCCGTCCACCAGGCTCACGCCCTGTCCCGGCCGTGCCCGGCCGATCACCGCGGCCTCCGGCCATTGGGCCTGCAGCGCCGGCAGGAGTTCAGGCGGCAGGGTAAACGCCAGCCGGTAGTCGTCGCCACCGCCCAGCGCGCAGTCCGTCGCCGCCGTGCCGGCCAGCGCCCGCAGCGCCGGCGACAGCGGCAGGCGCTCCAGCTCGATCTCCAGGGCCAGCCCCGACGCAGCGGCGATATGGCCGCAGTCGGCCAGCAGACCGTCGGAGATGTCCAGCGCCGCCGTCGCCCGACCGCGCAGCCACTGCCCCAGGGCCAGCTGCGGCTCGGGCGCCCAGTAGCGTTGCAGCAGATAGTCGGCGTCGGCGCCCACGGCCGCCTGCCGGCCCAGCACCAGCGGCAGCGCGCCGGCGCCATCGCCCAGGCTGCCGCCAACGCACAGCAGGTCGCCCGGCCGCGCGCCGGCCCGGATCAGGGCCTGACCGGCCGGCACCTGGCCGAACACGGTGAGGGTCAGGCTCAGCGGACCGCGGGTGGTGTCGCCGCCGACCAGGGCGATGGCGCAGCGCCCGGCCATCCGCGACAGGCCGCGGGCGAGGCCATCCAGCCAGTCGGCGCGGGCATCGGGCAGGGTCAGGGCGAGGGTGAAGGCCAGAGGATCGGCGCCCATCGCGGCGAGGTCGCTGACGTTGACCGCCAGAGCGCGCTGGCCGAGCAGGAAGGCATCGCAGGGGTCGGGGAAATGCACGCCGGCCACCAGGGTGTCGGTGGACACGGCCAGCTGCCGGCCAGCGCCGGGCTGCAGCAGGGCGCAGTCGTCGCCAATGCCCAGCACCACGCCCTCGGCCGCCTGCGCGCAGGGCGCGGCGGCGAAGTAGCGGCGGATCAGCTCGAACTCACCCACGAAACGCTCCCCTCTCCCTCTGGGAGAGGGGTTGGGGGCGAGGGAACGCCAGGCAGCCCATCCGTCAGCGCTTGTTGGCCTTGACTTCGGCCGCGCGCAGCTCCGGCGCCAGCTTGTCCAGAACGCCGTTGACGAACTTGTGCCCGTCGGTGGCGCCGAACACCTTGGCCAGCTCGATGCCCTCGTTGATCACTACCTTGTAGGGCACGTCGACGCGATCCTTCAGCTCCCAGGCGGACAGGCGCAGGATGGCCAGCTCGACCGGGTCCAGCTCGTCCAGCGGAATGCTCAGGAACGGCGCGAAGGACGCGTCCAGCTCCGGCTTCTGCCGGGCCACGCCGGTGAGGATCTCGTGGAAGTAGGCGCCGTCGACTCCGCTGAAGTCGTTGTCAACGCGGAACTGCGCCTCGATCTCGTTCAGCGACTGGCCGGCCATGTGCCACTGGTACAGCGCCTGCATGGCCAGGCTGCGGGCCACGCGACGCTGCGCGATCTTGCCCTTGGCCTTGGGCTGCGGAGCGTCCTGGCTGTCGTCGTGATTCAGGCTCACTTGGCCTCCAGGGCCGCCAGCAGGCTGACCATTTCCAGGGCGGACAGCGCGGCCTCGGCGCCCTTGTTGCCGGCCTTGGTGCCGGAACGCTCGATGGCCTGCTCGATGGAGTCGACGGTCAGTACGCCGAAGGCGACCGGCACACCGTATTCCATGGACACCTGGGCCAAGCCCTTGGTGCACTCGCCGGCGACGTATTCGAAGTGCGGGGTGCCGCCACGGATCACCGCGCCGAGGGCGATGATGGCGGCGAATTCGCCGCGCTGGGCGACCTTCTGGGTGACCAGCGGAATCTCGAAAGCGCCCGGGGCGCGGATGACGGTGATGTCGCTTTCCTTCACGCCGTGGCGGACCAGGGCGTCGACGGCGCCGCTGACCAGGCTCTCGACGACGAAGCTGTTGAAGCGGCCAACCACCAGGGCGTATTTGCCTTGCGGCGCGATGAAGGTACCTTCGATGGTCTTCAGGGTCATGGGCGAGTCTCGGTTCGGATAAAGAGCCGGGGCGCCGCGGGGGCGCCCCGTAAACATAGGATATGAACGAAGGCCGCGGCGGGCCTCATTCAGCGGGCAGGTATTCTACAACTTCCAGATCGAAGCCGGATATGGCGTTGAACTTCATCGGCGAGCTCATCAGACGCATCTTGCGCACACCCAGATCGCGGAGGATCTGCGAGCCGGCGCCGACGGTGCTGTAGGTCGCCGGGCTCGGCGTCGGCTGCTTGCCCAGGTGGGCCAGCAGCTCGGGGCCGGTGAGCGGGTTGCCCAGCAGCAGCACCACACCGCTACCGGCCTTCGCCACCTCGGACATGGCCGCGCGCAGGCTCCAGCGGCCCGGCTGCTTGACCAGGAACAGGTCGCGCAGCGGCTCCATGTTGTGCACCCGCACCAGGGTCGGCTCCTCGGCGCATACCTTGCCCAGGGTCAGGGCCATGTGCGCGGTGTTCTCCACGCCGTCGCGGTAGGTGACCAGGGTGAACTGGCCCAGCTCGG
Organism: Pseudomonas sp. GD04015; assembly: GCF_029837675.1. Classification (NCBI taxonomy): domain Bacteria; kingdom Pseudomonadati; phylum Pseudomonadota; class Gammaproteobacteria; order Pseudomonadales; family Pseudomonadaceae; genus Pseudomonas; species Pseudomonas sp. GD04015. The sequence goes on from NZ_JAOEEE010000005.1 coordinate 101,387, forward strand.
TATCCAGCGGCTGCTCGCTGACGCGCTCGACGGTGCGCTCGTGGATCAGCCGGTAGTGGATCAGGTCGGCGATGGTACCGATCTTCAGGCCGTGCTCCTCGGCGAACTTCTCCAACTCCGGGCGGCGAGCCATGGTGCCGTCGTCGTTCATGATCTCGCAGATCACGCCGGAAGGCTCGAAGCCGGCCATGCGCGCCAGGTCGCAGGCCGCCTCGGTGTGGCCGGCACGAGCCAGCACGCCGCCGGGCTGGGCCATCAGCGGGAAGATATGGCCGGGGCTGACGATATCGTCGGCCACCGCGCTCTTGGCGACGGCGGCCTGCACGGTACGCGCGCGGTCGGCGGCGGAGATGCCGGTGGTGACGCCCTCGGCCGCCTCGATGGAGACGGTGAACTTGGTGCCGAAGCCGGAGCCGTTGCGTGGCGCCATCAGTGGCAGGTTGAGCGTCTCGCAACGCTCGCGGGTCATCGGCATGCAGATCAGGCCACGGGCGAAGCGGGCCATGAAGTTGATGTGCTCGGCGGTCACGCATTCGGAGGCGATGATCACGTCGCCCTCGTTCTCGCGGTCCTCGTCATCCATGAGGATGACCATCTTGCCGGCGCGGATGTCTTCGATCAGTTCTTCTGCAGTATTCAGGGCCATGGCGGCGCATCTCACTTGTTCAGGTAGCCGTGTTCGGCCAGGAAGGCTTCGCTGATGCCGGACGAGCCGGGCTCGGCGGCCTTGTCGCCGAGCAGCAGGCGCTCCAGATAGCGCGCCAGCAGGTCCACTTCGAGGTTGACCCGGCGACCGGGGCGGTAGTCGGCCATGATGGTCTCGACCAGGGTGTGCGGCACGATGGTCAGCTCGAATTCGGCGCCGTTGACTGCGTTGACCGTCAGGCTGGTGCCGTCGACGGTGATCGAGCCCTTGAGGGCGATGTACTTGGCCAGCTCGCGCGGCGCGCGCACGGTGAACTGGATGGCGCGGGCGTTTTCCTCGCGCTTGACGATCTCGCCGACCCCGTCGACATGGCCGCTGACCAGATGGCCGCCCAGGCGGCTGGTGGGCGTCAGGGCCTTCTCCAGATTGACCCGACTGCCGGCCTTCAGCTCGACGAAGGCGGTGCGGGTGAGGGTCTCGCGACTGACGTCGGCCCAGAAGCCGTCGCCGGGCAGCTCGACCGCGGTCAGGCACACGCCGTTGACCGCGATGCTGTCGCCCAGCTTGACGTCGCCAAGGTCCAGCTTGCCGGTCTCGACGTAGACGCGCACGTCGCCGCCCTTGGGCGTCAGCGCACGGATGGTGCCGATGGATTCGATTATGCCGGTGAACATGCGTCCTCCCGGTGAGTCTTGCAAAGCAGCATGGATGATCTCCTGTTTTGGTCAAAAACAGGGCAATGCCGATCGATAGGGATTTTCGCGGGCGCAGCCGATGGCGCCCCGGAAGGGAATCCCGCTCTCTCTTTATCCGGACTATACCGTCGGCCCCGGAATCGCACCGGGTCTGCTTGACCTCGCGCGGCAGGTGCCGTGGCGAGCGCTCGCGGGCTAGGCCGAAGGCCATTACCGCCGGTGGGGAATCTCACCCCGCCCTGAGAACGTTGCGGCCACCGAGGTGGCCGCGCGTCTTTTTACCACAGTTGCCGGCACAAAGCAGCCACGCCCCTCAGACTCGCACCCTACGCACCCGGGATTACGTGGCGCCCATACGCTCAGCCGGGAGACATGGTTAACAGGGCTCTTCGAATTGCTGCCGAAAGCACTCTGACAGATGGACTTCATCCCTCAGCCCCCCCAATTCGCACGCTGTCATGCTGGACGATCACTCACGCATGCACGTTGCCTGGAGTCGTACGTTCTAGGATGGTCGAGATATTGCGCCGCCATGGCCTGCCGCCCCAACCAATTCACCTCATATGTCTCGCTTGCGGCCCCGCGCCCGCCTCAGGTTAGAATCCGGCATGCACCGCGCGTCCCTGCGCGATCGTTCCCTGCCTCACCACTCATCGCCGCCGCAAACGCCTGGAGCTCCGCCCGTGGACGCCACCTCCATCAATAGCCTGTTCCTGATCGGCGCGTTGCTGGTGGGCGCGAGCATCCTGGTGAGTTCGATTTCCTCGCGCCTGGGCATCCCGATCCTGGTGATCATCCTCGCCGTCGGCATGGTCGCCGGCATCGACGGCCCCGGCGGCATCGGTTTCAGCAACTACCCGCTGGCCTACCTGGTGGGCAACCTGGCCCTGGCGATCATCCTGCTCGACGGCGGCCTGCGCACCCGGGTGTCGAGCTTCCGCGTGGCGCTCTGGCCGGCGCTGTCGCTGGCCACGGTCGGGGTGCTGATCACCACCGGATTGACCGGCATGGCCGCCGCCTGGCTGTTCGACCTGAACCCGATGCAGGGCCTGCTGATCGGCGCCATTGTCGGCTCCACCGACGCCGCGGCGGTGTTCTCCCTGCTTGGCGGCAAGGGCCTCAACGAGCGGGTGACCGCCACCCTGGAGATCGAGTCCGGCAGCAACGACCCGATGGCGGTGTTCCTCACCGTGACCCTGATCGACATGCTCGCCAAGGGCCAGAGCGAGATCAGCATCGCCTTCGTCGGCCACCTGTTCAGCGAATTCGGCATCGGCGCCCTGCTCGGCCTCGGCGGCGGCTGGGTGCTGCTGCAACTGATCAACCGGGTCAACCTGCCCAACGGCCTCTACCCGCTGCTGGTGGTCAGCGGCGGCCTGCTGGTGTTCGCCCTGACCAACTTCCTGCACGGCAGCGGCATCCTCGCCGCCTACCTGTGCGGCCTGGTGCTGGGCAACCGGCCGATCCGCTCGCGCCACAGCATCCTGCACATGCTCGATGGCATGGCCTGGCTGGCGCAGATCGGCATGTTCCTGGTGCTCGGCCTGCTGGTGACCCCGCACGACCTGCTGCCCATCGCCATTCCCGCCCTGGCCCTGGCGCTGTGGATGATCCTGTTCGCCCGCCCGCTGTCGGTGGTGGTCGGCCTGCTGCCGTTCCGCGCCTTCCACGACCGCGAGAAGGCCTTCATCGCCTGGGTCGGCCTGCGCGGCGCGGTGCCGATCATCCTCGCCGTGTTCCCGATGATGGCCGGGCTGCCGAACTCGCAGCTGTATTTCAACCTGGCCTTCTTCATCGTCCTGGTGTCGCTGCTGCTGCAGGGCGCCAGCCTGCCGCTGGCGGCCCGACTGCTGCGGGTGACGGTGCCGCCGGAGCCGGCGCCGATCTCGCGCAGCGGCCTGGAGGTGCACCCGACCAGCGAGTGGGAGCTGTTCGTCTACCGCCTCGGCCCGGAGAAGTGGTGCATCGGCGCGCCGCTGCGCGACCTGAAGATGCCCGAGGGTACCCGCGTCGCCGCCCTGTTCCGCGGCACCGAACTGCTGCACCCGTCCGGCAGCACCACCCTGGACGCCGGCGACATCCTCTGCGTGATCGGCCACGAACACGACCTGCCGGCCCTCGGCAAGCTGTTCAGCCAGGCGCCCCAGCGCGGCCAGGACATGCGCTTCTTCGGCGACTTCGTGCTGGAAGGCGACGCCGAGCTGGCGGCCATCGCCACGCTCTACGGCCTGCCGCTCGGCGATACCGACGGCCAGACGCCCCTGGGCCGCTTCATCGCCCACGAGATCGGCGGCCAGCCGATCCTCGGCGACCAGGTCGAGTGGAACGGCCTGACCTGGACCGTCGCCCTGATGGAAGGGAACAAGGTGCGCAAGGTCGGCGTCCGATTCCCGGAAGGTCAGGCCAAGCCCGGACTCTTCCTCTGAGAACCGGCCGGGCGCCACTGAGGCGCCTGGCATATCATTAGCCGCAACTCGCCCACGGACCGCATCCGCGACCATGTCTTTCCTGCGCCCCCTGCTCACCGCCCTGCTCATCGGCCTCTGCCTGACCGCCAATCCGCTCGCCGCCGCCGAACCGCCCACCTCCAAGGCGGTGCAGGAAAGCCTCGGCGCCCTGGCCGACCGCAAGCTGCCGGAGGCCGAGCAGAGCGAGATCAAGAACCAGCTCGAACAGACCCTGGTCCTGCTCGCGGCCCGTGACGAGAGCCAGCAGAAGCTCGAGGCGCTGAAGATCCAGCTGCGCGACGCCCCGCGCCTGACCGGCGAGGCCCAGCGCGAACTCGGCCGGTTGAAGAACCTGCCGCCGCTGAACGTGGCCACCCGCTATGGCTGGGCCAACGTCGAACAGCTGGAACAGCAGCTCAACGAACGCAGCGCCAAGCTCGGTAACTGGCAGCAATCGCTGGCCGAGGCCAACAGCCTGCTGATCACCGCGCAGACCCGCCCGGAGCGGGCCCAGGCCGAGATCAGCAGCAACCAGACCCGCACCCTGCAGATCAACGGCCTGCTCAAGGCCGGCAAGGAGGCCGGCAAGCCGCTGTCCGCCGAGCGCCGCGGCCAGCTCAACGCGGAGCTGGCCGCCCTTGAGGCGCAAACCGAACTGCGCCGCCAGGAGCTGGCCGGCAACAGCCTGCTGCAGGACCTCGGCAGCGCCCGCCACGAACTGCTGCAGGAACGCATCCGCCGCCTCGACCAGGAAAATCTCGACCTGCAGGCCCTGATCAGCGAGAAGCGCCGGAAAAGCTCGCAGGAAACGGTCGCCGAACTCTCCCGCGAGGCCGAGAAGGCCACCCCGGATAGCCTGGTGGCGAAGGAAAGCGCGATCAACCTGAAGATTTCCGACTACCTGCTGCGCGCCACCGACCGGCTCAACCAGCTGACCCGGATGAACCTGGAGACCAAGCAGCAGCTCGACAACGTAAGCCAGGTCGACCAGGCCCTGGACGAGCAGATCGCCGTGCTCAAGGGCAGCCTGCTGCTGTCCAAGATCCTCTACGAGCAGAAACAGGCGCTGCCCAAGCCCCAGGTGGACCGCGACCTGGCCGACGAGATCGCCGACATCCGCCTCTACCAGTTCGAGCTGAACCAGGAGCGCGACAAGCTGGGCAACCTGCAGGGCTACGTCGACGACCTGCTCGCCGGCCAGCCCAAGGAGCAGGTGACACCCGAGCTGCGCAAGACGCTGCTGGACCTGGTCACCACCCGCAACGACCTGCTGCAGCACATGAACCGCGAGCTGAACGCGCTGCTCAACGAATCCATCACCCTGCAGCTCAACCAGAAGCAGCTGCAGGAAATGATCGGCACCCTGCGCGCCACGCTCGATGAACAGATGTTCTGGATTCCCAGCAACAGGCCTCTCGACCTGTCCTGGCTGGAGCAGCTGCCGCGCCAGTTGGAACGCCAGCTGACCACCATGCCCTGGAGCGCCGGAGTGAGCGAACTGCGCGCCGGGCTGGTCGATCGCCCCTGGCTGTTCATCCCCCTGCTGCTGGTGATCGGCGCGCTGCTCTGGCGACGCCGCTGGCTGTACGACAAGCTCCAGGCGCTGCACGAGGACATTGGCCACTACAAGCGCGACAGCCAGATGCACACGCCGCTGGCGATCCTGATCAACGTGCTGCTAGCCCTGCCGGTCACCCTGTTGCTCGCCCTCTGCGGCGTCTCCCTGCTGCTCGACGCCCGCGGCCAGAACGCTACCCTCGGCAGCGCCCTGCTGGAAATGGCCCAGGCCTGGCTGGTGTTCTACACCCTCTACCGCATCCTCTCCCCGGGCGGCGTCGCCGAGCTGCACTTCCGCTGGCCGAGACCGCAGGTGGCGCTGCTGAACAAGCAGATCCGCCGCCTGGGCCTGGTGGTGATGGCCCTGGTGGCGGTGGTGACCGTCGCCGAGCACCAGCCACAGGCCCTGGCCGACGACGCCGTGGGCATCCTCGTGGTGATCACCGGCTATGCGCTGATGACGCTGATCCTCAGCAACCTGCTGCTGGCGGAGCCGATGCGCGAACAGACGCCGCCGTTCCGCCTGCTGGTCGGCATCGGCGTCACCCTGCTGCCGCTGGCCTTCATCGTCGCTGTCGGCTTCGGCTACTACTACACCTCGCTCAAGCTCACCGACCGCCTGATCAATACCCTCTACCTGCTGATCCTGGTGCTGCTGATCGAGGCCACCTTCGTCCGTGGCATGGCCGTCGCCGCGCGCCGGCTGGCCTATGCGCGGGTGCTCGCCAAGCGCCAGGCGCAGACCAAGGAGAACGCCGAAGGCGACGAAGTGGTGGTCGAGGAGCCGGTGATGGACATCGAGCAGATCAACCAGCAGTCGCTGCGCCTGATCCGCCTGGCCCTGCTCGGCGGCTTCATCGCCTGCATGTACCTGGTCTGGGCGGACCTGATCAGCGTGTTCGCCTACCTCGACCAGATCACCCTCTACCAGTACTCCGCCGGCACCGGCGCCAATGCCACGCAGATCCCCATCAGCCTGCTCGACGTGCTCGGCGCGCTGATCATCGCCGTCATCACCATCGCCCTGGCGGGCAACCTGCCCGGCCTGCTCGAAGTGCTGGTGCTGTCCAAGCTGAGGCTGGCCCAGGGCAGCGCCTACGCCACCACCACCCTGCTCTCCTACGCCATCGGCGGCCTCGGCTTCGTCGCCGCGCTGTCCACCCTCGGCGTCAGCTGGGACAAGCTGCAATGGCTGGTGGCGGCGCTCTCGGTGGGCATCGGCTTCGGCATGCAGGCGATCTTCGCCAACTTCATCTCCGGCCTGATCCTGCTGTTCGAGCGACCGATCCGCATCGGCGACCTGGTGACCATCGGCACCGTCACCGGCACGGTCAACCGCATCCGCATCCGCGCCACGCACATCACCGACAGCGACCGCAAGGAAGTGATCGTGCCGAACCAGATCCTCCTCACCAGCCAGCTGATCAACTGGACCCTGACCGACACCGTCACCCGCATCGTGCTGGTCTACAACGTCAACCGCGGCGCGGACCTGGAACTGGTGCGCAAGCTGCTGCTGCAGGCCGCCCAGGAAAACAGCCGGGTGCTGCGCGACCCGGCTCCCAACGTGCAGCTCAAGACCTACGGCGCCAGCGCCCTGGAGCACGAGCTGAAGGTGTACGTGCGCGAACTCGGCGACCGTGGCCTGGCCACCGACGAGCTGAACCGGCGCATCGACCAGCTGTTCCAGGAGAACGACATCAACATCGCCTCGGTGCCGAAGATGGACGTCATCCTCAGCCGCAAGAGCGCCACCGCTCCGGAAGAAACCGGTGAGGAGCACGTGCTGGAACAGCCGCCTCGCTGATGTACCGCGCGGGGACCGCCCATCCCCGCGACCTCCCCAGGGCCGCGTGCCCGTGACAAGCTGAGCCCATGAAGACTCTCGACGCGCTGCAGTTCGACAACCGCTTCGCCCGCCTCGGCGACGCCTTCTCCACCTCGGTGCTGCCCGAGCCGCTGGACAACCCCCGCCTGGTGGTGGCCAGCCCGGCGGCCTTCGCCCTGCTCGACCTGGACCCGGCGGAGGCCGAGACCACCCTGTTCGCCGAGCTGTTCACCGGGCACAAGCTGTGGTCCGACGCAGAGCCGCGCGCCATGGTCTATTCCGGCCACCAGTTCGGCGTCTACAATCCGCGCCTCGGCGACGGCCGCGGGCTGCTGCTGGGCGAAGTGGTCAACCAGGCCGACGAACACTGGGACCTGCACCTCAAGGGCGCCGGCCAGACGCCCTACTCGCGCATGGGCGACGGCCGCGCCGTGATGCGCAGCTCGATCCGCGAATTCCTCGCCAGCGAATACCTGCACGCGCTCGGCATCCCCACCAGCCGCGCCCTGTGCGTGACCGGATCGAGCACGCCGGTGTGGCGCGAGAAGCAGGAAACCGGCGCCATGCTGCTGCGCCTCTCGCCCAGCCACGTGCGCTTCGGCCACTTCGAATACTTCTACTACACCAACCAGCACGAACGGCTGAAGGAACTGGGCGAGCATGTGCTGGCCTGCCACTTCCCCGCCTGCCTGGCGGACGAGAATCCCTGGGCGGCGATGTTCCGCGAAGTGGTGGAGCGCAACGCCGAGCTGATCGCCAGGTGGCAGGCCTACGGCTTCTGCCACGGCGTGATGAACAGCGACAACATGTCCATCCTCGGTATCACCTTCGACTTCGGCCCCTACGCCTTCCTCGACGACTTCGACGCCAACCACATCTGCAACCACTCCGACGACGCCGGCCGCTACAGCTTCAGCAACCAGGTGCCCATCGCCCACTGGAACCTCAGCGCCCTGGCCCAGGCGCTGACGCCCTTTGTCGAAGTGGAGCAACTGCGCGAGACCCTGGGCCTGTTCCTGCCGCTGTTCCAGGCCCACTACCTGGACCTGATGCGCCGCCGCCTGGGCTTCACCCGGGCCGAGGACGGCGACGCCGAACTGATCGAGCGCCTGCTGCAACTGATGCAGAACGGCGCGGTGGACTACAACCTGTTCTTCCGCCGCCTGGGCGAGCAGGCGCCAGCGGAGGCGCTGGCCGTGGTGCGCGATGACTTCATCGACCTGAACGGCTTCGACCAGTGGAGCCAGGCCTATCGCGAACGCACTGCCCGGGAAGGCGACGACCAGAACGCCCGCCGCGCGCGCATGCACGCCGTCAACCCGCTCTACCTGCTGCGCAACTACCTGGCCCAGCAGGCTATCGAGGCCGCCGAGCGCGGCGACTACGGCCCGGTCCGCGAACTGCACGCGGTGCTGTCACGCCCGTTCGAGGAACAACCCGGCATGCAACGCTACACCGAGCGCCCACCGGAATGGGGCAAGCGGCTGGAGATCAGTTGTTCGTCGTAAAGGCAGTGATTCGCGCGGGGGGCGCCATGCGTGCCCAGCCGAGCGGCGTCAGATCCTTCCCAGGATCGTGGCGATCAGCAGCGCCACATTGTCCAGGCGGGTCTGGCGGCGCACGCCAGAACGCCTCAGAAAGATCACGCGGCTGAAGAAGCCGGCGTCGCGGGCGCGGGAGAACAGCTCCAGGACCCGGCGATTCTGGGCGGTAAGATCGTCCACGAAGTCCGCCAGGATGCACAGGTTGCTGGAATTCCACGTGCGGAACTCGCCGCGCAGCATCCTGAACAGCCGCTCCAACCGACCGCGCAGGGTGGCGTTGGCGCCCATCAGGTTGAATCCATGCTGGCGGTAGTAGAGGGAGGGTTGCTGATCGTAAATGACCGTGCCACCGCTGCCGCTGGTCAGGATGTAGGCCAGCCAGTCGTGGGAAATGACGTCGGCCCCTTGGGGCACCCGTGCCAGCAGATCGCGCACGGCGTTGCTGAACACCATCGTGTTGGCGCCCGCCACGCTCTGGACCAGCGCATTGCGGAAATCCGGCCGGTTCAGGAACAGGGGCGAGAAACCGATCACTTTGCCGACCTCGTTCACCAGGCAGGTCCGGGAGCAGTACAGCACTCCCATGCCCGCCGCCATCTGGCTTAACGCTCGGGCCAGCCGATCCTCGAGCCAGATGTCGTCCTGGTCGCAGAAGGCGTAGAAATCCGCCTTGGCCTCGGGTCGGCGGAGCAGGGACAGGAAATTCTGGGCGAACCCGTTGCGCGGCCCCTCGTACAGCAGAATCTGCCCATCCGGCAGGCGCCCCGCGTACTCGCGGACGATGTCCAGCGTGGCATCGGTCGAGCCGTCGTCGGATACGTGCAGTACCCAGTTCCGATGGGATTGCCGCAGGATGGAGTCCAGCTGTTCTCGGATGAAATCGGCACCATTATAGGTTGCCATCAGGATCGAAACGCATGCCTCGGCCTTGGCGGAACAGGCCTCCTGCAAAACATCAGTTCGACTCACAAAGACAACCCCGAATAGTCATATCACCCACTCTGCGCACGCTTGGACAACGCAAAAAGGGCAAGTCGCACGATACGGCCTTTCCCATCCACTTCCAGGCCAACCGCTACGGCGCAAGCACCAGTCGACTACCAGGAAATCCTCCCAGGCGGCCGAAATCGCTGCGGATTCTGCGGCACGCCGCCGCTGGCAACAAGGGCGACCTGTCCGAGGCCTCTAGCAAGCGGGCGGCTACCCGAAGACAGGCCGATGATCCTGTCGGCTAGGCGAGCCGTTCCCGCGCCTGGCGGGCGAAACACCACACCACGACCACGAGCACGGCCGCGCCCAGCGCACCGGCGCCGACGAACAGCGCCTCGAAGCCAACGGCCTTGGCCAGCAGGCCGCTGCAGCCGCCCACCAGGCCCGCGAGCAGCAGCTGGGCGCTGGCCTGCAGGGTGAAATCGGCCCCTTCGTGCTCGGGGCGGCACATGCGCATCATCACGGCGAACAGGGCCACGGTGGACATGCCGTCGGCGACCTGCTCGAACAGCGACACCGCGTAGACCAGCGCGGTCTCGCCGCCCCTTCCCACCACCAGCGCCATGGCCGCGATGCCCAGGGCCTGCAGCGCGCCGAAGGTCAGCAACGAGCGCAGCGCGCCGAGGCGAGCGTAGAGCAGGCCACCGAGCAGCGCGCCGCCGATGCCCGCGACGCTGCTAATCAGGGTCAGCTGGCCGAGGTCGGCGGTGGACCAGCCCTGGTCCACCAGCATCGGTTTGATCATCGGCGAGCCGAGGGCGTCGCCGAGCTTGAAGGTCAGCACCACCGCCAGCCAGGCCAGCATGCCCGGCTGCGCCAGCAGGCCCTTGTAGTGACGCCACAGCAAGCCGGGGCCGGCAGGCTCGGCCTGCTCGACGTGCTGCGGTAGCAACCGTTTCTCGGGGAACAGCCAGATCGGCAGGGTCAGCAGGATCAGCGCCGCGGCCAGCAGGCCGACCGACAGGTTCCAGCCCAGCGGGCCGACCACCAGCAACAGGCCGCTGCCGCTGGCGAGCATGCCCACCTTGTAGCCGCCCACCTGCAGGCTGTTGCCCAGGCCGCGCCAGCGCTCCGGCAGCAAGCGCACGGCTAGGCCGTCGGTGGCGATATCCTGGGTGGCGGCGGCTAGGTTGATGACCAGCAGCGTGCCCACCAGCAGCCAGAATGCCGTGCCGAACAGCGCCTGCGGCTCGATCAGCGCCAGCCCGAGCAGACAGGAGATGACCACGGCCTGCATCGGCAGGATCCAGCCTCGGCGATGGCCCAGCCGGCGCGAACCGACGCGGTCGACCCAAGGCGCCCAGAGCGCCTTGAGCAGCCAGGGCAGGGCCAGCAGCTTCAACAGGCCGATGAGGGCAAGGTCGACCCCGTTCTGGCGCAAAAGCACCGGCAGGGAATGGGCTACCAGCCCCGAAGGCAGGCCCTGGGCGCAATAGAGGGAGGCCAGAAGCACCAGGGTGGCATTGCCGGGGCGATCACTGGAAGTCATGGGGCATCCTGGGAAGAGTCGCGGCGACTCAGAACTTAAAAGAATATAAACCTACAGAAACATTCTTAGACTATCTAAATACAGCCCATTATCTTCGCTGCCTGCTTATTCCAGCCTGTTCTACCACCAACTGTCAGGCAGCCGCTGCATGAAAATTCGCGACCTCGACCTCAGCCAGAGCCCGCTCAATGCGGAGCATGAAGCGCTCGGCCTGCCTCCCGTCGAAGACTACGTCAGCCACCCCGACGACCATCCGGTGCTGCGCGCCGCCATGTGGGCGGCCGTGCTGATCCTGGTGAGCCTGCTCGGCTTCCTGGCCTGGCGCCTGTTCTTCGGCGACAACGGCGGGCACAGCGGCCTGGAGATCATCGAGAGCGCACTGAGCAGCCCGACCTTCTGGAGCGCGGTGGCGGTCGGTTTCCTCGCCCAGGTGGTCGACGGCGCCCTGGGCATGGCCTACGGCATCACCGCCACCACCTTCCTGCTCAGCGCCGGCGCCTCCCCGGCCGCCGCCAGCGCCAGCGTGCACATCGCCGAGGTCTTCACCACCGGCCTGTCCGGCATTTCCCACGCCAAGCTGGGCAACGTCAACAAGTCGCTGTTCCTGCGCCTGCTGCTGCCGGGGATCATCGGTGCCGTACTCGGCGCCGTGCTGATCACCCAGTTCGACGGCGATGTTATGAAGCCCTTCATTTCCGCCTACCTGCTGCTGATGGGCTTGTACATCCTGCACAAGGCCTATCGCCACGTGGCCACCCAGCGCAAGGCGCCCAAGCACGTGGCCAAGCTCGCCCTGTTCGGCGGTTTCGTCGACGCGGCGGGCGGCGGCGGCTGGGGGCCGGTGGTCACCAGCAGTCTGCTCGGCTCCGGCAGCGACCCGCGCACCACCATCGGCTCGGTGAACTTCGCCGAGTTCTTCCTCACCCTGTCCAGCGCGGCCTCCTTCATCCTGCTGGCCGGCGAGCTGAACACCTGGCTGATGGTGGCCGGCCTGGTCTTCGGCGGGCTGTTCGCCGCGCCGCTGGCCGCCTACCTGTGCAAGAAGCTGCCGGCGCGCACCCTGATGACCATCGTCGGCTGCCTGATCACCCTGATCAGCGCCTTCAACATCTATATGGCACTGCGTTGATCTAAGCATCGACCAAAACGTTCTAGCCCCCGGGCCCGCTTCATTGACTCAGCGCATTGACCGGGCCTCAGCGTTTTCCACATGCTGCGTGCCTTCCCATCCTGAAGGAACGCCTTGCATGAAACCGGAAACACTCGCCATCCACGCCGGCTACAGCCCGGACCCGACCACCAAGGCGGTGGCGGTGCCGATCTACCAGACCAGCTCCTACGCCTTCGACGACACCCAGCACGGTGCCGACCTGTTCGACCTGAAGGTCGCCGGCAACATCTACACACGCATCATGAACCCCACCAACGACGTGCTGGAGCAGCGCATCGCCGCGCTCGAGGGCGGCGTCGGCGCGCTGGCCGTGGCCTCGGGCATGGCGGCCATCACCTACGCCATCCAGACCGTCGCCGAGGCCGGCGACAACATCGTCTCGGTGGCCAAGCTGTACGGCGGCACCTACAACCTGCTGGCCCACACCCTGCCGCGCTTCGGCATCCAGACCCGCTTCGCCGCCCACGACGACATCGCCGCGCTGGAGGCGCTGATCGACGACAGGACCAAGGCGGTGTTCTGCGAGTCCATCGGCAACCCGGCCGGCAACATCGTCGACCTGCAGGCCCTGGCCGACGCCGCGCACCGCCACGGCGTGCCGCTGATCGTCGACAACACGGTGGCCACGCCGATCCTCTGCCGCCCCTTCGAGCACGGTGCCGACATCGTCGTGCACTCGCTGACCAAGTACATCGGCGGTCACGGCACCAGCATCGGCGGCATCGTGGTCGACTCCGGCAAATTCCCCTGGGCGGAGAACAAGGCGCGCTTCCCGCTGCTCAACACGCCGGACCCGTCCTACCACGGCGTGACCTACACCGAGGCCTTCGGCCCCGCCGCCTTCATCGGCCGCTGCCGCGTGGTGCCGCTGCGCAACACCGGCGCGGCGCTGTCGCCGTTCAACGCCTTCCTCATCCTGCAGGGGCTGGAAACCCTGGCCCTGCGCATGGAGCGGCACTGCGAGAACGCCCTCAAGGTCGCCCAGTACCTGCGCCAGCACCCGCAGGTGGCCTGGGTGAAATACGCCGGCCTGGAGGACCATCCGGAATACCCGCTGGCGCAGCGCTACATGGACGGCAGGCCGGCGTCGATCCTGTCCTTCGGCATCCAGGGCGGGCAGGAAGCCGGCGCGCGCTTCATCGACGCGCTCAAGCTGGTGGTGCGCCTGGTCAACATCGGCGACGCCAAGTCGCTGGCCTGCCACCCGGCCTCCACCACCCATCGCCAGCTCAACGACGAGGAACTGGAGAAGGCCGGCGTGCCGCGTGACATGGTGCGCCTGTCGATCGGCATCGAGCACTTCGACGACATCCGCGCCGACCTGGAGCAGGCGCTGGAGGCCGCGCGCGGCTGATCGGCCCTTGCAAAGCGCCGGGATCGGCTCCAGATAGGACAGGATTCCTCACTGGAGCCGATCATGAGCGATCCCCTGCTGATTCCCTGCCCGGGCTGCGCCGGCCTCAACCGCATCCCGGCCGAGCGCCTGGGCGACACGCCGCGCTGCGGCCGCTGCAAGAGCGAGGTGTTGCCCGGCACCCCGTTCGAACTGTCCCAGGCCAGCTTCGCCGCCCAACTCAAGGGCGACCTGCCGCTGCTGGTGGACGTCTGGGCCGACTGGTGCGGGCCGTGCAAGGCCTTCGCGCCGACCTTCGCCCAGGCCGCCTCCCAGCTGCGCGGTCGCTGCCGCCTGGGCAAGCTGGACAGCGAGGCCAACCCGCAACTGGCCGGCCAGCTCGGCATCCGCTCCATTCCCAGTTTGATCCTGTTCCGCGGTGGCGTGGAGGTCGGCCGCCAGTCCGGCGCCCTGCCCCTGCCGCAGCTGCTCGGCTGGCTGCGCGGCCAGGGCATCGCCTGAGCGGATCGGTCAGCCGTGGCGAGCGCCGCGGTCATTGCTCCACGGCAGGCAGCGGCTAATCTCGGGACATCCACACGAGGAGCCCCGCCATGCCGCTACCCGCCGAGATGGCCCGCGCATTCACCGAAGAGAAGATCGATTTCGTCAGACGCAGCGGCCTCAAGGCCGAGGAGCTGCAGCCGGGTTTCGTCCGGCTGCGCATGCCGCTGGCCGGCAACCAGAACCACATCGGTACGCTCTACGCCGGCGCCCTGTTCACCCTGGCCGAGATTCCCGGCGGCGCGCTGTTCCTCACCAGCTTCGACGTGCAGCACTTCTATCCGCTGATCAAGGAAATGAACCTGCGCTTCCGCCGCCCGGCGACCAGCGACATCTCGGTCGAGGCGCGCCTCGATGGGGCGGAGATCGAACGCATCCAGTCCGAGGCCGAGCGCGCCGGCAAGGCCGACTACCGCCTCGAATTGCAACTGCTCGATACGGCTGGCGAAGTGGTGGCAGAAACGAGCGCTCTGTATCAATTGCGCAAACACTGACACACGGAACTTGCCCTGAATCAAAAGCGGGTCTATCAAAGGAGACCACAGTAAGAACCCTCAGAGGTTCACAGCGCGGCGCCACAATCGCGCCATAGAGGGGACGAAATGACAGGCCACATTCTGATTGCCCATGATTTGCGCAGTACTGCCGACCTCGCACTGCGGCGGGCCAGCCAGTTGGCCCGCCAGCACAACGCCAGACTCACGCTGCTGCACGTGTTCGACCCCAAGCTCGATCAGGCCGAGCGCGAGCGCATCGAGCAGACCCTGGACCGCAACCTCACCGAATACGCGCCGCCCGGCAGCCAGCTGCGCCTGTGCCAGGGCAAGCCCGCCGACGGCGTGCTGGAGCAGGTGCAGCAGACCGGCGCCGACCTGCTGGTGCTGGGCGCCCACCACCAGCGCCACGAGTTCTTCTCCGGCACCACCCTGGACCGCATCGCCCGGCGCTGCCCGGTGCCGCTGCTGCTCGCCGCCCGCGACGAGGCCGAGCCCTACCGCAGCGCCGTGGCGGCCATCGACTTCTCCCTGTGTGCCTGCACCGCCCTGCACCAGGCCTGCCTGCTGTTGCCCGGCGAGGCGAACGTGCATGCCCTGCACGTGTTCGAGCCGCAGAAGGGCAATGCCCAGGAAGCCGAGCTGCTGACCCAGCGCGCGCTGATCGACCAACTGATCCACGACGAATCGCTGCGCCTGCCGCCCGAGGCGCCCAGGCTCAGCCACGAAGTGCGCACCGGCGGCATCCTGCGCACCCTGCAGGAGCACATCACCACCCACCAGCCGCAGTTGCTGGTACTGGGCAGCCACGGGCGCAGCGCCCTGTCCCAGGCGCTGCTCGGCAGCCTGGCGCAGCATTACCTGCACAAGGCGCCCTGTGACATCTTCGTGGTCCGGTAGGGCGGGTGAAACCCGCACCACACCACGCGGGTTGCACCCGCCCCACGAAAAAGGCGCCCGAAGGCGCCTTTTGCTCATGTAGGGTGCGCTGTGCGCACCGGCCCCCTGTACGGGCTTGCTGGTGCGCACGGCGCACCCTATGGCAGCCCTCTCCGCACCATCAGTAATACACAGGGCACATCACAGGAAATCAGCTTTCCAGCAGATTGTGCAGCTCGACGAACTGCTGGGTCAGCTTGTGGCTGCGGTCCAGATGGATCAGCGGAGTGCAGGCCTGGTGGGATTCGCGCATCTTCACCGAGCTCATCAGGTTCACCGGCAGCACCGGCAGCCCTTCCGCGATCAGTTCGTCGAGCAGCTGCTGCGGCAGGGTCGCGCGCGGCTGGAACTGGTTGACCACGATGCCCTCCACTTCCAGATCCTCGTTGTGATCGTCCTTCAGCTCCTCGATTTCCTGCAGCAGGCCGTACAGCGCATTGCGCGAGAAACTGTCGCAATCGAAGGGAATCAACACGCGATCGGCGGCGATCAGCGCGGAAACCGTATAGAAGTTCAGCGCCGGCGGGGTGTCCAGGTAGATCCGGTCGTAATCCTCGGCCAGGTCTTCGAGCAGTTTGCGCAGCTTGTTGATCTTGTGCTTCTGCTCCAGCTTCGGCTGCAGCTCGGCCAGCTCGGCCGTGGCGGTGATCACGTGCAGGTTGTCGAAGGGCGTCTCGTAGATGTCTACCTTGCCCTTCTTGAAGGAGGTGGCCGAGAGGGTCTGCTTGAAGAAGTCGGCGATCCCCATGGGGATGTCGTCGCCGGTCAGGCCGGTGAGGTAGTGGGTGGAGTTGGCCTGGGCATCCAGGTCGATGAGCAGGGTCCGGTAGCCCTCGGCCGCGCTGACCGCCGCCAGGTTGCAGGCAATGCTGGACTTGCCCACGCCGCCCTTCTGATTGAACACCACGCGCCGCATGTCACACCTCCCTGATCGCAGATGGTTGGGGATTCTATGCAAACCCCGTCGCAAGGGCGAGGAATAAGCACCGGCGGCGGCCGACCTCCGGTCAGGACGGCCCTGTCAAGATTTGCACGGCCCGCGCACCGTCTGGATAATGCGGCCCACCTCGCCATTTTCCCGGCCACCTTTCCCGCGGGCAGATCGCAATACACAAGGATGCCCTCGGCAGGGCCGAGATAGAGCTCTCAGCGTGACGAATTTCAGGATCGAACAATGGCGCGCCTGGGCTCCCGGCCTGGACAGCGCAGCCGACTGGCACGCCTGGCAACAGGCCCCCTTCGCCCCGCAGGACGGCGGCGAACAGCCCGATGTCGGCTTCCTTCCGGCCCTGCAGCGCCGGCGCCTGAGCCGCCTGGCGCGGATGGCCTTCCACGTCGCCTGGCCGCTGGCCGAGGCCAACGGCCCCATGCCACTGGTGTTCGCGTCATGTCACGGGGAGACTCCACGCACCTTTGCGATCCTCGAAGACCTCGCCCGCGATGCCCCTCTATCGCCGACCCAGTTTAGCCTGTCGGTGCACAACGCCATCATCGGCCTGTGGTCGATCATGCGTGGCGACACCAGTGAAATGACCGCCCTGGCCGCCGGCGGCGACGGCCTTGAGCAGGCCCTGCTGGAGGCCACGACGCTGCTCGGCGAAGGCGCCCCGGGCGTGCTGCTGATCGTCGCCGAGGAAAATCCACCCGAGCTGTATGTCCCCTACATTGACGACGTGCCCTTCCCCTATGCCGTGGCCCTGCTGCTGCAGGCGGGCGAAGAGTGGCGACTGGACCTGACCGAGGGCAACGGCCCGCGATCCGCCTGGCCCCACGCCCTCGAACTGGTCCGCGCGCTGACGAACGGCTCGGACTCCCTGCAACACCACTGGAAGCGCCGGCAATGGAACTGGTCACGCATCAGGGCCTGAGCCCGTACAGCGCGCCCTACTGGTGGCGTCTGATCGCCACCGCACTGAGCTTCACCCTGTTCGGAGTCGGCGGTGTGCTGTTGCGCCTGGTGGTATTTCCGCTGCTGGCGCTGCTGCCGGGCGACGCCCTGGCCCACCGTACCCGCGCCCGGGCCGTGGTCAGCCGCGTCTTCTACTGGTTCGTTCAGTTCATGTTCCGCAGCGGTGTGCTGACCTACGAGGTCAAGGGTGCCGAGCGCCTGGGCCGCCCGGGGCAGATGGTGATCGCCAATCACCCCTCGCTGATCGACGTGGTGCTGCTGATCGCCTTCATCCGCGACGCCAACTGCGTGGTCAAGCAGAGTCTGTGGGACAATCCCTGCATGCGCGGCCCGATCCGCTCTGCGGAGTACATCAGCAACAGCGGCAGCATGGACATGCTCGACGAAGCCGCCCGCGCGCTGCAGCAGGGCCAGACCCTGATCGTGTTCCCCGAGGGCACGCGCACCACCCCGGGGCAGCCGCCCGAATTCCACCGCGGCGCCGCGGCCATCGCGGTGCGCGGCGCGCGCGTCGTCACCCCAGTAGCGATCAGTGTGACGCCGTCCACACTGACCAAGGCCGAACCCTGGTACAGCATTCCGTCGCGTCGTGTCCATTTTCGCCTGCGGGTCGGAGAGGATATCGATCCGCGGCAATTCACCGAGCAGGCCCCGCTGCCGATTGCCTCGCGCAAGCTCAATGACCACCTGCATCAACACTTCATGAAGGAGCTCGCAACAGATGAGCGATCTGCAGCTTGAGATCAAGAACCTGATCATCGACGCCCTCGGCCTGGAAGATATGGCCGCCGAGGACATCGCCGCCGACCTGACCCTGTTCGGTGAAGGCCTGGGCCTGGATTCGGTGGACGCCCTGGAACTGGGCCTGGCCCTCCAGAAGCGCTTCGGCATCAAGATCGACGCCGAGGCCAAGGACACCCGCCAACACTTCGCCAACGTGGCCAGCCTGGCGGCTTTCGTCGCCTCGAAACAGGCAGCCTGAGGACGTTCGCGATGCAAAGCCGTGATGAGATTTTCGCCACCCTGCGTGACGCCCTGGTGGAGCTGTTCGAGCTGGACGCCGAGCGCGTCACCCTCGAGGCCAACCTGTACGAAGACCTGGAGATCGACAGCATCGACGCCGTCGACCTGATCGACCACATCAAGCGCCAGACCGGCAAGAAGATCGCCGCCGAGGAATTCAAGGCCGTGCGCACCGTCGGCGACGTGGTCGAGGCCGTGTACCAGCTGATCGGCGCCGAAGCGGCTGCCAGCTGACCCATGGGACGCCTGCTCGGCCTGCTGCTGGTGCTGGCCGGCCTGCTCTATCCGTTCGCCGTGTATTACGGGATGGAGCATCTGTCGCCGCGCCTGTTCGCCGCCCTGCTCGGCGGCCTTTGGCTCGCCCGGGCGCTGAGCCAGCAGAGCAGGCCGGGTAGCCGCTGGATGGCCGGCGCCGCGCTGGCCTTCTGCGCCCTGCTCGGTGTGGCCGGCGAACCGGCGCTGCTGCGCTGGTACCCGGTGCTACTGAACCTGATGTTGCTGGCACTGTTCGGCCTCAGCCTGATCTACGGCCCGCCGCTGGTCGAGCGCCTGGCGCGCCTGCGCGAACCCGAGCTGCCGGCGCACGCGGTGCGCTACACGCGCAGGGTGACCGGGATCTGGGCGGGCTTCTTCCTGGTCAACGCTCTGGTGGTGGTGGCCCTGACTTTGTGGGCACCACTGGCCTGGTGGACGCTCTACACCGGGTTGATCGCCTATGCCCTGATGGGTTTGCTGTTCGCTGGAGAATGGCTGGTGCGCCAGCAAGTAAGGAGAAACGGATGACCTGGCTGCCGCTCGCCGAGCTGCTGCTGCAACCCAAAACCGGCCGCGCCGTAGCGCTGGAGCCGGCGCTCGACCATGCCCAGTTGCACCAACGCGCCTTGTGCCTGGCCGGCGCGCTACAGGCGCGCGGCGTGCGCCGCGTGGCACTGTATCTGGAGGATGCCGGTGAGCTGGCCATCGCCCTGCTCGGCGCCTGGCGTGCCGGCGTCACGGTGCTGCTGCCGGCCGATGCCCAGGCGCAGAGCCGCCAGCGTCTGGCGGAACAGGCCGACCTCTGGCTTGATACCACCGAAGGCCTTGAGGGCGAAGCCCTGTCGCCCGCAGGCCTCGAACTCGACGCCTGCCGCCTGATCCTGTGCACCTCCGGCTCCAGTGGCGAGCCCAAGCTGATCGACAAGTCCCTGCGCCAGTTGGCCAACGAGGTCGAGGCCCTGGAGCGGCTGTGGGGCGCCGACCTGGTCGGCGCGACCATCCTCGGCAGCGTCGCCGCCCAGCACATCTACGGCCTGCTGTTCCGCGTGCTCTGGCCACTGTGCGCCGGCCGCCCGTTCTGGCGCCGCGCACTGCCCTTCCCCGAGGACCTGCAGCGCGAGAGCCTGGCAATCACCAGGGGCGCTGGAAGCGTCGCGAGCGAAGAGGATGCAAGGCGAGAGGCGGCTAGGCCGCGGAGTTTACAAGCGGTAAATGAGCAGGCCGAGCCACCTCTCAACGCAGCAGCATGTGCGCAGCCCGCAGCAGCTTCCGGCGCCCCTGGGTTCGCCTGGGTCGCGAGCCCCGCCTTGTTGAAACGTATGGGAGACAACCTCGACTGGAACGCCTTGGGCGCAGTTCGCCGGGTGTTCTCCTCCGGCGGCGCGCTGCCGGCGGACGTGTCCGCCGAGCTGGGCGAGCAGCTGGGCCAGCGTCCCACCGAAATCTACGGCAGCTCCGAGACCGGCGGCATCGCCTGGCGTCAGGGCGGCGAGCTGTGGCAGCCCTTCCCCGGCGTGGAGCTGAGCCTGAACGACGAAGGTGCCCTGCGCATCGCCTCGCCCTACCTGCCGAACGGATACATCGAGCAGAGCGCGGACGCCGCCGAGCTGCAGGCCGACGGCCGCTTCGCGTTGCGCGGGCGGCTGGATCGCATCGTCAAGCTGGAAGAGAAGCGCATTTCCCTGCCCATGCTGGAGCGGGTACTGATCACCCATGAGTGGGTGGCCGACGCCCGCCTCGGCGTGATCCAGGAAGGCCGCGCCTTCCTCGGCGCCCTGCTGGCGCTGAGCCCGACGGGCCTGCAAGCTCTGCGCAACCAAGGTCGAAAAATGCTTGTCGCCGCCCTGCGCCAGCATCTGGTTGGCCACTGCGAGACCATCGCCCTGCCACGGCGCTGGCGCCTGCTTTTGGAGCTGCCCTACAACAGCCAGGGCAAGTTGGCCCAAGCCAGGATCGACGAGCTGGTCGCTGCACCACGGCCCACCCTGATCGAACCGCACAAGACCGAGCGAGCGGGCGACGAGTGGCACGTGGAACTGGACGTGTTGCCTGACCTGGCGCACTTCACCGGCCACTTCCCGCGGACCCCGGTGCTGCCCGGCGTGGTACAGGTCGATTGGGCCCAACAGCTGGCCCGCCAGCTTATCGTCGAGCTGCCGCCACGCTTCTGCGGCATGGAAGTGCTGAAGTTCCAGCAACTGGTACGCCCCGGCGACCGCCTGCAGCTGACCCTGCGTTTCGACGCCGAGCGCGGCAAGCTGTACTTCTCCTTCCGCAACGGCGAGGCGGCCTGTTCTTCCGGGCGCATCCTGCTGGGGGCCGCCAGTGCATAAGCCCGGCATGCAACCCCGCGCTGCTTCATCCTGCCGTCATCCCCGCGAAGGCGGGGATCCAGTGAGCAGGCAGATCGGTGCAGGCCTGATCTGGATTCCCGCCTGCGCGGGAATGACGGAGTAAGGAAATGATGACTCTGTCCATACATAACCCCTGCGCCGTCATCCCGGTGTACAACCACGAGCACGCCCTGCCCGTGGTGGTCGCCGCGCTGCACGAAGCCGGCCTGCCCTGCGTGCTGGTGGACGATGCCTCCAGCGCGGAATGTGCGGCGGTGATGGATGCGCTGGCCAGACAGGCGAACACCCATCTGGTGCGCCTACCGCTCAACCAGGGCAAGGGCGGTGCGGTCATGGCCGGCCTACGCGAAGCGCAGCGCCTGGGCTTTTCCCACGCCCTGCAGGTGGACGCAGACGGCCAGCACGACCTGGCCGATATCGCCACCTTCCTCGCCACCTCCCGCACACACCCGCAGGCCTTGGTCTGCGGCTATCCGCAGTACGACGCCAGCGTGCCCAAAAGCCGCCTCTACGCCCGCTACCTGACCCACGTCTGGGTGTGGATCAACAGCCTGTCGCTGTCGATCCGCGACGCCATGTGCGGCTTCCGCGTCTACCCGCTGCCGGCCACGGTGGCGCTGATCGACTCCGCCGACCTCGGCCGGCGCATGGACTTCGACCCGGAAATCCTGGTGCGTCTGGCCTGGCGCAACCAGCCGATGCAATGGCTGCCGACCAAGGTGCACTACCCGCTCGACGGCCTGTCGCACTTCCGCCTGCTGCACGACAACGTGCTGATCTCCAAGATGCACGCCAAGCTGTTCTTCGGCATGCTCCTGCGCGCGCCGCTGATCCTCTGGCGCAGGTGGCGCGGATGAGCGCCCGGAGAACCGAACACTGGGCCGGCCAGCGCGAGCGCGGCAGCTTCCTGCTGATGAAGTTTACCGCCGGCGCCGTGCGCCTGCTCGGCCGCCGCGCCCTGACCCCGCTGCTGTACGCCATCGTCCTGTACTTCTTCGTGTGCGGCCGCCAGGCCCGGCGCAGCATCCATCAGTATCAGTGCAACCTGGCCGCCTGGAGCGGCCGCGCCGAACTGGCGCCACGCTTCGGCTCGGTGTTCGCCCAGTTCATGGCGTTCGCCGAGGCCTTGCTGGACAAGCTCGACGTGTGGAACGGACGACTCGGCCTGGACAAGATCATCTTGATCGACCCCCACTGCGTACGCGAACGCATGCACCTCGAAGCGCGCGGGCAGATGCTGGTCGGCGCCCACCTGGGCAACCTCGAGGTCTGCCGCGCCCTGGCCGAGCTGGGCGAGAAGGTGCAGATGAACGTGCTGGTGCACACCAAGCACGCCGAGCAGTTCAACCGCCTGCTGGGCGAGGCTGGCGCCAGCCACCTGCGGCTGATCCAGGTCAGCGAACTGGACGCGGCGATCATGCTGCAGCTGTCCGAACGCCTGGAGCGTGGCGAGTGGCTGGCCATCGCCGGCGACCGGGTATCGCTGCACGGCGGGCGCAACGTCACGGTGGACTTCCTCGGCCATCCGGCTGCCTTCCCCCAGGGCCCCTGGCTATTGGCCGGGCTCCTGCAGTGCCCCGCCAATCTGATGAGCTGCCTGAAGATCGACGGCCACTATCAGCTGACCCTCGAGCCCTTCGCCGAATGCGTGCAATGGACGCGCCGGGAGCGCGACGAGGTGATCCGCGGCTGGGTACAACGCTATGCCGAGCGTCTTGGCGAACGCTGCCTGAACGCTCCGCGGCAATGGTTCAACTTCTACCCGTTCTGGAAAGCACATGATTGACCACGTGACCTTCGGCGAGGCGCCGCTGACCATCGAGCAGGTGGTCGCCCTGGCCAGCCGCAACGCCCGCGCCCAACTGCAGGGCGATGCCGCCTGGCGCGAGAAGATCGCCAAGGGCGCGCGCTTCCTCGACACCCTGCTGGACAAGGAAGGCGTCATTTACGGCGTGACCACCGGCTACGGCGACTCCTGCGTGGTGGCCGTGCCGCTGCACCAGGTCGAGGCCCTGCCCCGGCACCTGTTCACCTTCCACGGCTGCGGCCTGGGCAGGCTGCTCGACGAGGCCAGCACCCGCGCCGTGCTGGCCGCGCGCTTGCAGTCGCTGTGCCACGGCGTATCCGGGGTGCGCGTGGAGCTGCTGGAGCGCCTGCAGGCCTTCCTCGAACACGACGTGCTGCCGCTGATCCCGGAAGAGGGTTCGGTCGGCGCCAGCGGCGACCTGACCCCACTGTCCTACGTCGCCGCCACCCTCAGCGGTGAGCGCGAGGTGCTGTACAAGGGCGAACGGCGCAGCTCGGCGGACGTGCATAAAGAACTCGGCTGGACGCCGCTGGTGCTGCGCCCCAAGGAAGCCCTGGCACTGATGAACGGCACCGCGGTGATGACTGCCCTGGCCTGTCTGGCCTATTCGCGCGCCGACTACCTGCTGCAGCTGGCCACCCGCATCACCGCGCTCAACGTGGTGGCGCTGGAGGGCAACCCGGAGCACTTCGACGAGCGCCTGTTCGCCGCCAAGCCGCACCCGGGCCAGACCCAGGTCGCCGCCTGGCTGCGCCAGGACCTGGCCGTGGCCGAGCCGCTGCCGCCGCTGCACCGCCTGCAGGACCGCTACTCGCTGCGCTGCGCGCCGCACGTGCTCGGCGTGCTGGCCGACAGCCTGGGCCTGCTCCGCCAGTTCATCGAGATCGAACTGAACAGCGCCAACGACAACCCGCTGTTCGACGCCGAGGCCGAGCGCACCCTGCACGGCGGCCACTTCTACGGCGGGCACATCGCCTTCGCCATGGACAGCCTGAAGAACCTGGTCGGCAACGTCGCCGACCTGCTCGACCGCCAGCTCGCCCTGCTGGTCGACACCCGCTACAACCACGGCCTGCCGAGCAACCTGTCCGGCGCCCCGGCCGAGACCGCGATGATCAACCACGGCTTCAAGGCCGTGCAGATCGGCACCAGCGCCTGGACCGCCGAAGCGCTGAAGAACACCCTGCCGGCCAGCGTGTTCTCCCGTTCCACCGAGTGCCACAACCAGGACAAGGTGAGCATGGGCACCATCGCCGCGCGCGACGCCCTGCGCAGCCTGGAGCTGACCGAGCAGGTCGCCGCTGCCACCCTGCTGGCCGCCAACCAGGGCGTGTGGCTGCGCGAGCGCGCCGGCAAGCAGGACATCCCCGCGCCGCTGGCCGTCATGCGAGCGCAGCTGGCCAAGGACTTCCCACCGGTGATCGAGGACCGCGCCCTGGAAGGCGAACTGCGCCTGTGCCTGGCGCGCATCCGCAGCCGCCATTGGGGACTTTATGCGTGAGTTGCTTGCGGTGCGCGCGGCGCACCCTACGGACGAGGTACACGCGCCGTGCATGGTGCTCGTAGGGTACGCCATGCGCACCACCAGCCGAGGAGCAGCCCATGCGTAAGGAAGGCGTGCTGCAGGCGGAGATCGAGATCCTCGTGCCGTTCTTCGACGTGGACATGATGGAGGTGGTCTGGCACGGCCACTACGTGAAGTATTTCGAGGAGGCACGCTGCGCCCTGCTCGACAAGTTGGGCCACAACTACCGGCAGATGCGCGATGCGGGCTATGCCTGGCCGATCATCGACCTGCAGGTGCGCTATATCCGTGGGGCGCAGTTCGGCCAGCGCATCAGGGTACGGGCCGATCTGGTGGAATGGGAGAACCGGTTGAAGATCAACTACCTGATCACCGACGTCACTACCGGCGAGCGCATGACCCGCGGCAGCAGCGTGCAGGTGGCGGTGGAGATTGCGACTCGGGAGATGCTGCTAGCCTCGCCGAAGGTATTTGTTGAGGCGGTGGAGAGGGCTATTGCGTGAATGGTTTGCGCCCGGCTGGTTTTCTACGTTTGCTGAACGTTCTGTTTCGCCCCGCCGGGCGAGTCACTTTCTCTTTGCGCGCGCAAAGAGAAAGTAACCAAAGAGAAAGCGCGCCCCACATCTGGGTCTCGCTCCGCTCGACTTCCCTCGCTCCGTTGCTCTTCCGGGGGCCGGCGTACAAGGGCCATCCATGGCCCTTTACGCCTTTCGCCGCATCCATGCGGCTCATCCCCCTACAGAGCAACTCCACTCGGCCTTCTGAGGGGACCCCGTTTCCCGGCCTAATCTTCATTGCCCAATCAGCAGCGAATAGCTGGCATCAACCTCTAGCCCTGCACGGACACCCCCCTCTCCCTCCGGGAGAGGGTTGGGGTGGCCGGCGTACCGGTGAGGGAGTACCCGTTCGCGAGCAGAGTTCGCTCCTACAGACCGCTCGCGGGTTTCACTCGCCCTACGAAGTATCAGGCGCGCAGACTCCCCGTCAGGAGGCCGAGCGCAGGCACTGCGCAGGGGGACGCGAGGCAGGACGCCGAGCGAGGCACGAAGGGACAGGGACGTCCCTTCGTGGCGTGCCCCCGGAGCGGTGCCGGAGCGAGGGGAGTCTGGCCGCAGGCCAGACCCGGATGCCGGGGGGCCCTTCTTCTTTGGTTACTTTCTTCTTGGGCAAGCAAGAAGAAAGTAACTCGCCCGGGGGGACGAAACCCTCGAATCGGGCCTGCTCGACAATCAGCCAACAAATCAAAGCCACGGGCCTGCTGCTCCTGAGCATATGCACCCCATACGCCCACGCCTTCGACCTGGCCGAACTCAGCGCCCAGCTGGCCAAACCGGCGGTGGTGCGTGGGCCGTTCGTGCAGGAGAAACACCTGCGCGCCCTGCCCACCCCGCTGACCAGCCAGGGCCAGTTCACCCTGTCCCGCGACCACGGCCTGCTCTGGCTGCTGCAGAAGCCCCTCAAGCAGGACTACCGCATCGACGACACCGGCATCGCCCGCCGCACACCCGATGGCTGGCAGCAGCAACCCGGCCAGGACGTCGCCGCCCAGCAGAGCCGCCTGTTCCTCGCCGTGCTCAAGGGCGACCGTTCCGGCCTGGAGCGCGACTTCGATCTCAAGCTCAGCGGCGAGCAGAACGCCTGGCAGCTCCAGCTCACCCCCCACTCCCTGCTGCTCAAGCAGATCTTCAGCGCCATCCGCATTGACGGCGGCGCGCTGGTCGAGCGCATCGAGCTGATCGAGACCCAGGGCGACCGCACCGTCCTCAAGCTGCCGCAGAGCCAGGCCGGCGACGCATTGACCGCGCAGGAGCGCGCCGACCTTGTCCACTAGCCTGCAAAAAGCCCTGCCGCGCCTGTTCGGCGCCCTGCTGCTGGCCCTGCTGGCGCTGGCCGCCTGGCAATGGCGCGACGGCCCGCCGGTGCAGGCCAGTATGCTCGCGCTGCTGCCCCAGGGCGCCGGCGATGCGCTGGTGCAGCAGGCCGAGCAGCGCATGCAGGAGCCATTGTCGCGGGAACTGCTGATTCTGGTCGGCCATCCACAGCGCGAGCGCGCCATCGAACTGGTGCGCCGCGCCGGCGAGGACTGGCAGGCCGGCGGCGGTTTCGACAAGGTGCAGTGGAGCCTGCAGGCCGACCTCGACAGCATCCGCCAGCAACTGCGCGCCAGCCGCCTGGCCCTGCTCGCGCCAAGCGACCGCCAGTTGCTGATCGAGCAACCGGACACCTTCGTCGAGCAGCGGGCGCAGCAGCTGTTCGACACCTTCTCCGGCTTCGGCCTGCTGCCCACCGAGCAAGACTGGCTCGGTCTCGGCCTGCGCGCCCAGCAGACACTCAACCCCGGCAGCCGCATCCAAGCCGACCTGGGCAGCGGCGCCCTGCTGCTGCAGGAGCCGGGCATGACCTGGGCGCTGCTGCGCCTGCGCACTCGCGGCGACGCCTTCGACATGCAGGCGCCGCCGCAGATCGCCGCCGTGGTGGACAAGCTGCGCCGGCAGGTCGAGGCCGCAGGCGGCCAGTTGCTGGCGGCCGGCGGCGTGCTGCACGCGGCAGCCGGCCAGGCCAAGGCCACGCACGAGATCACCCTGATCGGCGGCGGCGCCACCCTCGGCACCCTATTGCTGCTCCTGCTCGCCTTCCGCCGCCCGCGCGTGCTGGTCAGCCTGCTGCCCATGGGCGTGGCGCTGCTGGCCGGCTGCACCGCCTGCGTGCTGGTGTTCGGCCAGATCAACGCGCTGACCCTGGTGCTCGGCGCCAGCCTGGTCGGCGTCGCCGCCGACTACCCGCAGCACTACCTGAGCAAGAGCTGGAGCGACAGCCAGTGGTCGAGCTGGACGGCCCTGCGCGAAACCCTGCCGGGCCTGTCCCTGAGCCTGGGCACCAACCTCGCCGGCTACCTGGCGCTGGCCTTCACGCCCTTCCCGGCGCTGACCCAGATCGCCCTGTTCTCCGCCGCCGGCCTGATCGGCGCCTTCCTCTGCTCGGTGTGCCTGCTGCCGGCCTGGCTGAACAACCTGTGCCTGGCGCCGCCGCCCAGCCTGCGGCGCGCCGCCGAGCGCCTGGTGCGCCACCGCCAGCGCCTGCTGGCGCGCACCGGCAGCTGGCCGCTGCTGCTCGCCCTGCTGGCCTTCTGCGCCGGCGGCCTGTGGCAGCTGAAGCCGCAGAACGACCTGCGCCAGTGGCTGGGCCAGGAACCCAGGCTGATGGACGAGGCTCGGCGCATCGCCGAACTCACCGGCCAGCAGCCCACCAGCCAGTTCTTCCTGGTGCGCGGCGCCGACGAAGCGCAACTGCTGCAACGCCAGGCCGAGCTGGGCCGGCGCCTGGACGCCGCGGTCGCCGACGGTCACCTGCGCGGCTACCGCGCGCTCAGCCAGCTCAGCGCGCCGGACAGCGAACTGGCGCCGCTGCGCGCCGCACTGAACGATCTGCCGCAACACTGGCAGCCACTGCTCGACCTCGGCCTGCCGGAAGCTGCCCTGCGCGCTGAACTGGACGAGCTGCTACGGGCCCCGCAACCCACCCTCGAACAGGCCCTGGCCGGCCCACTGGGCGAGGCCTGGCGACCGCTCTGGCTGGGCCGCACCGAGCAGGGCGTGGCCGGCATCGTCAGCCTGCAGGGCCTGAACGACACCGCGATGCTGCGCCAGGCCGCCGAGGGGCTGGACGGCGTGCAGCTGGTCGACCGCCTCGGCGAGCTGAACGGCCTGTTCGCCGCCACCCAGCTCAGCGCCGCCGAACTCAAGCTGCTGTCCAGCGCCGCCATTCTCCTGCTGCTGTGCCTGCCGTTCGGCCTCGGCGGCGCCCTGCGGGTGATCTGCCTACCGCTGCTCTCGGCCCTGGCGGCGCTGGCCTGCCTCGGCTGGCTGGGCCAACCGCTGACCCTGTTCAGCCTGTTCGGCCTGCTGCTGATCACCGCCATCGGCGTCGACTACGCCATCCTGATGCGCGAGAACATCGGCGGCCCGGCAGTCAGCCTGCTCGGCACCCTGCTCTCAGCGCTCACCGCCTGGCTGTCGTTCGGCCTGCTGCTGATCAGCCAGACCCCGGCCATCGCCAATTTCGGCCTGGCGATCAGCCTCGGCCTGATGTTCTGCTTCCTGCTTTCGCCCTGGGCCGCCGCGCGGCCCCACAAGGAGGTGCTCGCGTGACCGCGATCGGATTCTGGCTGCTGGCGCTGGCCATCTACGCCCTGGTGGCCATCGTCGGCGGCCGCCGGCTGATCCCCATCGTCGGCCAGCTGTTAGTGGCCGCGATCGCGATTCCAGCCCTGCTGCTGTGGTGGGTCGAGCCGCACTGGCAGCTGGGCGCCCAGGACCTGCTGGCGCCGACCTGGCTGAACCTGGCCTACGGCCTGTGCTTCGCCCTGCTGCTGGGCTACATCCTCAGCGACGTGATCGACCTCGACCTCAGCCCGGCCTGCCTGAAGATCGCCCTGCCCAGCTTCCTGGTACCGATGCTGGCCGGCCTGGCCTGCGCCCTCTGGCTGCTGCCCGGCGAGCGCAGCTGGCTGAGTTCGGTGGGCATCGGCCTGCTGTTCTCGATCACCGCGATCCCGGTGCTCTACCTGTTCCTGCAGAGCATCGGCTACCCCGCGGCGGCGACCAAGCGCCTGCTGCACGCGGCGATCCTGATGGACTTCATGTGCTGGAGCCTGTTCGGCCTGGCCCAGGGCACCAGCCACCCGGCCGCGCTGCTCTGGCCGCTCCTAGCCGCCGCCCTGCCGCTGCTGCTGCGCGGGCTAGGGCTGCGCCACCCGCTGCTCTACAGCCTGCCGTTCTTCGCACTGATGCTGCTGTTCCAGCAGCTCAAGCTCAACGCTCTGGTGTTCGGTATCGCCTACATGCTGTGCCTGGCCTGGCTCAGGCAGCCGTTCGTCCTGCCGTTGCCGGCGCGGCCGTGGAAGCTGCTGATGAACGGCCTGGCGGTGCCATTGATCCTGACCTGCGGCGTGCTGCGAGTGGATTTTCATGGCATAGGTCAACATTATTCCTGGCTCGTCATCGGTACCCTTCTGCTGCTGCCGGTGGCCAGCAAGGTGCTCGGCAGCTGGCTCGGCCTACACTGGGCCGACCCGGACGCCGCGGCGCGAGTCAAGTGGCGCGAGAGCCTGCTGCTGAACATCCGCGGCCTGACCGAAATCGTGTTCCTCAACCTGCTCCTGCAACTCCAGTTGATCGATTCGCTGGTGTACTTCGGCCTGTTGCTGATGAGCCTGTTCTCTACCCTGCTGCCGGCCCTGCTGGGGCGGCATGCCCACCATCAAGAAGCGAGGGGTCGTTATGAAATCTCCTGAAGTCGAACAACGCCAGGTCGTCGTCATCGGCGCGGGCCCGTCCGGCGCCATCGCCGCCGCCATCCTCAAGCGCCAGGGCCACGACGTGCTGGTGCTGGAGCGCCAGCGCTTCCCCCGCTTCTCCATCGGCGAGAGCCTGCTGTCACACTGCTTGGACTTCGTCGAGGAAGCGGGCATGCTCGACGCGGTACAGGCCGCCGGCTTCCAGACCAAGCACGGTGCCGCCTTCGCCTGGGGTGAGCGATACACCGAATTCGACTTCCGCGACAAGTTCACCGCCGGCAAGGACTCGACCTACCAAGTGATCCGCGCCGACTTCGACAAGCTGCTGGCCGACGAGGCCGCGCGCCAGGGCGTGGAGATCCGCTACGGGGAAGAAATCTTCGCCGCCGATTTCGCCGGTGACTGCCCGCGCCTGTCGGTGCGCCGCCTGGCCGACGGCCACGAATACCAGGTCGAGTGCGCCTTCGTCCTCGACGGCAGCGGCTACGGCCGCGTGCTACCGCGCCTGCTCGACCTCGACACGCCGTCGTCCTTCCCGATCCGCCAGGCGGTGTTCACCCATATCGAGGACCGCATCGACCCGGCCTCCGACTTCGACCGCGAGAAGATCCTCATCACCACCCATCCCCGGCTGCGCGACGTGTGGTTCTGGACCATCCCGTTCAGCAACGGCCGCTGTTCCCTGGGAGTGGTTTCCGCCGCCGAGCACTACGAGGGCTACCCGAAGGATCTGGACGCCTGTCTCAAGCAGTTCGTCGCGGAAACCCCGAGCCTGGCCAAGGTCCTGGAGAACGCCGTGTGGGACACCCCGGCCCGCGCCATCGGTGGCTACTCGGCCAACGTCAAGAGCCTGCACGGCCCGGGCTTCGCCCTGCTGGGCAACGCCGCCGAGTTCCTCGACCCGGTATTCAGCTCCGGCGTGACCATCGCCATGCGCTCGGCAAGCATGGCCGCCGGCCTGCTGCATCGCCAGTTGAACGGCGAGTCGGTGGACTGGGAGAGCGAGTTTGCCCTTCCGCTCAAGCGCGGCGTGGACACGTTCCGCGTGTACGTCCAGGGTTGGTACGATGGCACCTTCCAGGACGTGATCTTCTACGAGAAGTCCTCATCGGACATCCGCCGCATGATCTGCTCGATCCTCGCTGGCTACGCCTGGGACGAGAAGAACCCCTATGTCGCCGAGCCCAAGCGCCGCCTGGGCGTGCTGGCCGAAATCTGCGCTGCCAGCTGAGGAAGCCCTGTCGATGGAACGCGCCGCCCCCACCTATGTCGAGGAAACCCGCTTCGGTTTCTGGTTCCTGCAGAGCCACGTCTGGCAGCACCACGTGCTGCGGGTGGCGATCAACGACCTCAAGCGCCTGATCGACGCGCCGCTGCCCGAGGCGCCGGTGCTGCTCGACGCCGGCTGCGGCCAGGGCCGCTCGTTCCGCCTGCTGCAGGAGGCCTTTGCCCCGGCGCGGATGATTGGCCTAGACGCCGATCCGCACAGTCTCGACTGTTCCCGCGCCGAGGCCGAGCGACTGGGCCTGGACGTGGAACTGATCGCCAGCGACTGCGCCAGCATCCAGCTACCCGACGCCAGCGTCGACATCCTGTTCTGCCACCAGACCTTCCACCACCTGGTCGAGCAGGAGCAGGCGCTGGCCGAGTTCTGGCGCGTACTCAAGCCGGGCGGCCTGCTGCTGTTCGCCGAGTCGACCAAGTACTACATCGACACCTGGGTGATCCGCTGGCTGTTCCGCCACCCGATGCACGTGCAGAAGAGTGCCGAGGAATACCTGGGCATGCTGCGCGAGCAGGGCTTCCAGTTCACCGAGAACAACGTCTCCTACCCCTACCTGTGGTGGAGCCGCTCCAGGGACTTCGGCCTGCTGGAGCGCTGGGGCATCATGAAGCCCAAGCCGTTCGGCCAGCGCGACGAGACGCTGGTCAACGTGGTGGCGCGCAGACCGTGACGCTGCGCATCCTGCTACTCGCCCTGACGCTGGCGCTCGGCGCCTGCGCCGCGCAGACGCCCGTGCCGGAGAACAACCCGGCGCTGGTCGCGGAGCTGCCGCTCGGCCTGCAGATCGAGCGTACCCAGGCCAGCACCGAACAGGCCTGGCTACTGATGGTGCAGGCCGAGGGCCAGGCGCTGCGCTGGTCGCTGTTCGATCCGCTCGGCGTGCCGCTGGCACGCCAGCTTCTGGAGCACGGAGAGTGGCGCAACGACGGCCTGCTGCCGCCGAATGCCGAGGCCCGCGAGCTGTTTGCCGCCCTGCTGTTCGCCCTGACCCCTGAGGCGGGCCTATCCGCTTATCCGGTCAGTAGCTGGCAACACGATGCCGACGGTCAGCGCCGGCTTAACCCGGACTGGCGAATCCGCTACCGTTCCGCCCTGGATTTCACCCTCGCGACCCGCGACCTGACCTACCAGGTGCGCGCGCTGAATCAAGAAGAAGGCAACTGATGCCCAGCTATCTCAATGCCCTCGGCCTGCTCTGTGCCCTGGGCGAAGGCAAGCAGGCGGTGGCCGACGCGCTGTTCGCCGGCGACGCCTCCGGCATGCGCGCCGAGGACGGCTGGGTGACCGGCCGGCGGATCACCGTCGGTGCCGTGCGCACCGCCCTGCCGGACATGCCCGCCGGCTTCGAGCCTTCCCACAGTCGCAACAACCAGCTGCTGCTGGCCGCCGCACGGCAGATCGAGCCCGAGCTGCGCGCCGCCATCGCCCGCTTCGGCGCCACCCGCGTCGGCCTGGTGCTGGGCACCAGCACCTCGGGCATCCACGAGGCCAGCCAGAGCATCGCCCGCTTCGTCCGCGAGGGCGAGCTGCCGCCCGAGTACGACTACGCCCAGCAGGAGATGGCCGCGCCGGCCAACTTCCTCGCCGACTGGCTGGGTCTGGCCGGCCCGGTGTACTGCCAATCCACCGCCTGTACCTCCAGCGCCCGCGCCCTGCTCAGCGCCCACCGCCTGCTCCGACAGGGACTATGCGATGCGGTGATCTGCGGCGGTGTGGACAGCCTGTGCCGGCTGACCCTGAACGGCTTCTCGGCCCTGGAGGCAGTGTCCGCCGAGTCCTGTAATCCCTTCTCGGTGAACCGCCACGGCATCAATATCGGCGAGGGCGCAGCGCTGTTCCTGATGACGAAAGAGGCCAGCCCCATCGCCTTCTTCGGCGGCGGCGCCAGCTCCGACGCGCACCACATCTCCGCACCGCACCCCGAGGGCCTGGGCGCCCGCGTGGCGATGGAAAAGGCGCTGTCCAGCGCCGGCCTCGACGCCACGGACATCGACTACCTCAACCTGCACGGCACCGCCACGGCGCACAACGACGCCATGGAGAGCCAGGCCGTGCGCACCTTGTTCCCCGCCGGCGTGGCCTGCTCCTCGACCAAGCCGCTGACCGGCCACACCCTGGGCGCCGCCGGCGCGCTGGAAGCGGCCTTCTGTTGGCTGGCCCTGAGCGAGCACAACCGCGACGGCCTGCTGCCGCCGCACCTGTGGGACGGCCAGGCCGATCCGGCCCTGGCGCCGCTGGAGCTGGTCGGCGCCGGCGACCGCCTCACGCGCGCCGAGGGCCGGCGGCTGATGAGCAACTCCTTCGCCTTCGGCGGCAACAACGTGGCGCTGATTCTGGGTGACGCGCCATGAGCCACTGGCCCATCGCCGAACTGGTGCCCCACGCGGGCGACATGATCCTGATCGACGAGGTGGTCGGCTTCGGCACCGAGGAGATCGAGACCCGCCTCACCGTGCGTCCGGGCGGCCTGTTCAACCTGGCCGACGGCAGCCTGCCGGCCTGGGTCGGCATCGAGCTGATGGCCCAGAGCGTGGCCGCCTACGCCGGCTGCCAGGCGCGCCAGGCCGGCCTGCCGGTGGAGCTGGGCTTCCTCCTCGGCACGCGCAAGTACGACTGCAACGTCGAGCGCTTCCCGGCCGGCTCCGAGCTTCGCATCCATGCCCTGCGCTCGCTGCAGGACGACAACGGCATGGGCGTGTTCGAATGCCGCCTGTCCGGCCCCAGCATCCTGGCCGAGGCGCGCCTCAACGTGTTCCGCCCGCCGCAGGTGGCGAGCTACCTGCAAGATCCATCGCTACAACGGCCATCGCCACGAGAACAATCGCAATGACTGAAACCATCCTGGTCACCGGTTCCAGCCGCGGCATCGGCCGTGCCATCGCCCTGCGCCTGGCGCGCAGCGGCCACGATATCGTCCTGCACTGCCGCTCGCGCCGCGACGAGGCCGAGGCCGTGCAGGCGCAGATCGCCGAACTAGGCCAGCAAGCACGCATCCTGCAGTTCGACGTCTCCGACCGCGCCGCTTGCCGCGAAGCACTGGAGGGCGACGTCGAGCAGCACGGCGCCTACTACGGCGTGGTGTGCAACGCCGGCCTGACCCGCGACGGCGCCTTCCCGGCCCTCTCCGACGACGACTGGGACCAGGTGCTGCGCACCAACCTGGACGGCTTCTACAACGTGCTGCACCCGCTAACCATGCCGATGATCCGCCGCCGCGCGCCGGGCCGCATCGTCTGCATCACCTCGGTCTCCGGGCTGATCGGCAACCGTGGCCAGGTCAACTACAGCGCCTCCAAGGCCGGCGTGATCGGCGCCGCCAAGGCCCTGGCCATCGAACTGGGCAAGCGCCGGATCACGGTCAACTGCGTGGCGCCGGGTCTGATCGACACCGAGATCCTCGACGAGCAGGTACCGGTGGAGGAAATCCTCAAGATGATCCCGGCCGCCCGCATGGGCACGCCCGAGGAAGTGGCCGGGGCGGTGAATTTCCTGATGTCCGAGGAGGCGGCGTACATTACCCGCCAGGTCCTCGCGGTGAACGGTGGTCTGTGCTGATGAAACGTGTCGTCGTCACCGGCATGGCCGGCATCACTTCCCTGGGCTGCGACTGGCCGACCATTTCGGCCGCCTTCAAGCAAGGTCGCAGCGGCATCCGCCGCATGGACGAGTGGGATCGTTTCAGCGAGCTGAACACTCGCCTGGGCGGCCCGGTGGACGATTTCGTCCAGCCCAAACACTGGACGCGCAAGCAGACCCGCAGCATGGGCCGCGTCTCCAAGCTGGCGGTGTACGCCGCCGAACGCGCCCTGGAGCACGCCGGCCTGCTCGGCGACGAGCGCATTCAGGACGGCCGTATGGGCGTGGCCTGCGGCTCGTCCACCGGCAGCACCGACGAGATCAAGGCGTTCGGCAACATGCTGCTGAACTCCGTAGCCGACGGCCTCAACGCCAACTCCTACATCCGCATGATGCCGCACACCACGGCGGCCAATATCAGCATCTTCTTCGGCCTCAAGGGTCGCCTGATTCCCACGTCCAGCGCCTGCACCAGTGGCAGCCAGGGCATCGGCTACGCCTACGAGGCGATCAAGTACGGCCGCCTGAAGATGATGCTGGCCGGCGGCGCCGAGGAACTGTGCCCGACCGAGGCCATGGTGTTCGACGCGCTGTACGCCACCAGCCTGAAGAACGACACCCCACATCTGTCGCCGCGCCCCTACGACGCCGGCCGCGACGGCCTGGTGATCGGCGAAGGCGCCGGCATCCTGGTTCTGGAAGAGCTGGAACACGCCCTGGCGCGCGGCGCCACCATCCACGCCGAGATCGTCGGCTTCGGCTGCAATTCCGACGGCATCCACGCCACCAAGCCGGAACAGGCGACCATGCGCGGCGCCATGGAACTGGCCCTGGAAGACGCGGGCCTGGAACCTTCCACCATCGGCTACGTCAATGGCCATGGCACCGCCACCGCACAGGGCGACGTGGCCGAGCCTGGCCACCAGCAGCTTGTTCGGCCCGCGCACGCCGATCAGCTCGCAGAAGAGCTTCCTCGGCCACACCCTGGGCGCCTGCGGCGCGCTGGAGTCCTGGTTCAGTATCGAGATGATGAACGGCGACAACTACGTGCACACCCTGAACCTGGACAACATCGACCCGGAATGCGGCGAGCTGGACTACCTGCGCGGCGAATTCCGCCAGATGAGCCACCAGTACGTGATGAACAACAATTTCGCCTTCGGCGGGGTCAATACCTCGCTGATCTTCAAGCGCTGGCTTTGACCACCACCGACAGGAAGTTCCCCATGCATAGTCATTTCAAATACCTCGTGCTCACCCTCGCACTGGTCGGCATCGCCGCCTGCAGCCGCCAACAGCCGATCCTGACGGTCCACCAGCAGGTGCCGCCGCACACCAGCAATCAACTGGCCGAGCAGTCTTTGCGTCCGGCGCTGGTCCGCGCCCTGATCCGTTGCAACTGGACCATCGAAAGAGAGGAAGCCAATCGCATCCTGGCACGCATCGACTTCCGCGGCCATAGCGCCTCCATTACCCTCGACTACGCGTCCAATCGCTACGACATCCGCTACCGCGACAGCCACGACCTGGATTATGAGAACGGCAAGATTCACAAGCGCTACAACGCGCTGGTGAAAAAGCTCGACCGGACCATCCAGCAGGAAGTGCGCATAGCACAGAGCATGAACACCACGTCCCTGCAGTAAGCCACCAAGGAGAGAGCCATGAAAAACAAGTACTGGATCATCGCTGCACTGTGCCTAAGCGTCCTGCCGAGCGTCAGCCAGGCCCGCGACACTACTCACTTCCTGCCATTCGACCAAGTGGTGCAGGAAGCCCTCAACGCCGGGCGCCTGGACGGCAGCGTGAAGTTCTACCTGGCCGGCAATCCGGTCAAGGCCAGCGTGGTCAAGTCCGGCGTGACCACCCACCAGAAGACCAACGCCTTCAACAAGAGCGACGAGGCTGCCTGCTCCTGGGCCCTGCAGTCGGCCCTGATCCGCATGCAGAACGCCGCCAAGCAGGCCGGCGCCAACGCCGTGGTCAACATCGTCAGCAACTACAAGAACGTGGTCTATTCCGACGCCCAGAAGTACGAGTGCCACGCCGGCGCGGTGGTGGCCGGTGTCGCCCTGAAGGCAGACCTGGCCAACGTCAAGTAACGATCTGCTGCGTGTCGGCCAGGCGTCGTTGAAGCCGGGCTCGGGCTGCTCGTTTACACCTCGTAAACCGTGCGCCCTGGCCCGACTTATTCGCTGGTGCTCACCCTTCGGGTCAGCCAGCTGTTACTCTCGCTAGTCGTTGCGCCTAGCCTGACGCTAGCTCGCGAGATCGTTGCTACCCAGCCGGCTCGGCCGGCCCCATCCGGGCGCATCCGCTGTTCCATGCGGCCCTTCGAGGACTCCGCATGTCGCTACCGCGCCTGTGCCTGCTGTTGCCGCTGATCGCCCTGAGCAGCGCCTGTACCACCATCCGCGTCGATCCCCTGAAGACACCCGCTACCGTCGTCTGCATCGAGGAGAACCCCGAGGTGCAGGTGGATGACTTCCTCGGCACCCTGCAGCGCGGCTTCACCCGCCACGGCATAGAAACCCGCCTGTACAAGCAGGTACCCGCCAGCGGCTGCCCGCAGATACTCGACTACACGGCGCGGCGCTCCTGGTCGGTGGTCACCTACCTGTCGATGGCCGAACTGCGCATCCGCGATCCCCAGGGGCGCGTGCTGGCCAGCGCCTACTACCGCTTCCGTGGCCGCGGTCTGCTGGCGGTCAAGAAGTATCAGAGCACGGAAACCAAGATGACGCCGGTGATCGACCGGTTGCTGGCCGAAACGTCCGCAAGAGCGGGCTACGCTCGCGACTGAACCTGAGCGCGAATAGCACAAGGGCCGCATTTGCGGCCCTTGTCGTTACTGCTGGTGGTACTGCGCCGACAGCTCGTGCACGGCCTCGAAGAAGGCCTTGGCATGCTCCGGCGGCACTTCCGGGGTGATGCCGTGGCCGAGGTTGAACACCTGGCCGGTGCCCGGGCCGTAGGCGGCGAGAATACGCGCCACCTCGGCGCGGATGGCTTCCGGCCTGGCGTGCAGCACGGCCGGGTCCATGTTGCCCTGCAGGGCGACCTTGCCGCCGACACGCTGACGCGCGCTGCCGATGTCGCAGGTCCAGTCCAGGCCCAGGGCCTCGGCGCCGGTCTCGGCCATGGATTCCAGCCACAGGCCGCCGCCCTTGGTGAACAGGATCACCGGCACTCGGCGACCGTCGTGTTCACGGATCAGGCCGTCGACGATCTGCTTCATGTAGCGCAGGGAAAATTCCTGGTAGGCGGCCGACGACAGCGCGCCGCCCCAGGAGTCGAAGATCTGCACGGCCTGGGCGCCGGCCTCGATCTGGCCGTTGAGGTAGACGGTAATCGAGCGGGCCAGCTTGTCGAGCAGCGCGTGCATGGCCTGCGGGTTGTCGTAGAGCATCGCCTTGGACTTGCGGAAGTCGCGGCTGGAGCCGCCCTCGACCATGTAGGTGGCCAGGGTCCAGGGGCTGCCGGAGAAGCCGATCAGCGGCACGCGGCCGTTCAGCTCGCGGCGGATGGTGCGCACGGCATCCATCACGTAGCCCAGGTCCTGCTCGGCATCGGGAATCGGCAGGGCCTCGATATCGGCCATCGAACTGATGACTTTCTTGAAGCGCGGCCCCTCGCCGGTCTCGAAGTACAGGCCCTGGCCCATGGCGTCGGGGATGGTGAGGATGTCGGAGAAGAGGATCGCGGCGTCGATCTGCGGGTAGCGATCCAGCGGCTGGATAGTGACCTCGCAGGCCAGCTCGGGGTTCTTCATCAGGCTGACGAAGTCACCGGCCTTGGTACGGGTGGCGCGGTACTCCGGCAGGTAACGACCGGCCTGGCGCATCATCCACACGGGGGTGACGTCGACGGGTTGCTTGAGCAGGGCGCGCAGGAAACGGTCGTTCTTCAGGGCGGACATCGGCAGGGTTCCTGGAAATCGGCAGGGAGCGTTGCGGCGGGAGTATGTAGGCGGCACACGGCGGCGGCCCCCTCCTCCGGGCGGGCTGCTGGATCACAGGCAGGCCGCGCGCCTTGGCGCAGAAAAAGTGCGGGCATTTTCGCAGACCCAAAAACAAAAGGCACGGCGAGTGCCGTGCCTTTTGTCCATCGCGACGATTTGCCGCGACCGCAGGGTGCGCCATGCGCACCGCCGGAGTCCTCCGGGTCAGACCCCGAGATAATCCAGGATGCCTTCGGCAGCGTTGCGGCCCTCGAAGATCGCCGTCACCACCAGGTCGGAACCGCGGACCATGTCGCCACCGGCGAAGATCTTCGGGTTGCTGGTCTGGTGCTTGAACTGGTTCTGCTCCGGCGCCACCACACGGCCCTGGCTGTCGGTGTCGATCTTGAAGTCGGCGAACCAGGCGGCCGGGCTCGGACGGAAGCCGAAGGCGATCAGCACGGCCTCGGCCGGGATGATTTCCTCGGAACCCGGGATCGGCTCGGGGCTACGGCGGCCACGGGCGTCCGGCTCGCCGAGACGGGTCTCGACCACCTTGACGCCTTCCACCTTGTCCTCGCCGACGATGGCGATGGGCTGGCGGTTGAAGAGGAACTTCACGCCCTCTTCCTTGGCGTTCTTCACTTCCTTGCGCGAGCCCGGCATGTTCTCTTCGTCGCGACGGTAGGCGCAGGTCACGGCCTTGGCGCCCTGGCGGATGGAGGTGCGGTTGCAGTCCATCGCGGTATCGCCGCCGCCGAGCACGACCACGCGCTTGCCCTTCATGTCGATGAAGTCTTCCGGCGCCTTCTCGAAGCCGAGGTTGCGGTTGACGTTGGCGATCAGGAAGTCCAGCGCGTCGGTGACGCCCGGCAGGTCCTCGCCCGGGAAGCCGCCCTTCATGTAGGTGTAGGTGCCCATGCCCATGAACACGGCGTCGTACTCATCCAGCAGCTGCTGCATGGTCACGTCCTTGCCGATCTCGGTGTTCAGGCGGAACTCGATGCCCATGCCGGTGAACACTTCGCGACGACGGCTGAGCACACTCTTCTCGAGCTTGAACTCGGGGATGCCGAAGGTCAGCAGGCCGCCGATCTCCGGGTTCTTGTCGAACACCACCGGGGTCACGCCGTTACGCACCAGCACATCGGCGCAGCCCAGGCCGGCCGGGCCGGCGCCGATCACGGCGACGCGCTTGCCGGTCGGCTTGACCTTGGACATGTCCGGACGCCAGCCCATGGCGAAGGCGGTGTCGGTGATGTACTTCTCCACCGAACCGATGGTCACCGCGCCGAAGCCGTCGTTGAGGGTGCAGGCCCCCTCGCACAGACGGTCCTGCGGGCACACGCGGCCGCAGACTTCCGGCAGGGTGTTGGTCTGGTGGCTCAGCTCGGCGGCGGCCAGGATGTTGCCTTCGGAAACCAGCTTCAACCAGTTGGGAATGAAGTTGTGCACCGGGCACTTCCACTCGCAGTACGGGTTGCCGCAGCCCAGGCAACGGTGCGCCTGGTCGGCGGCCTGGGCCGGTTTGAAGGGTTCGTAGATTTCCACGAACTCCTTCTTGCGCTGGCGCAGGAGCTTCTTCTTCGGATCCTTGCGCCCGACCTCGATGAACTGGAAGTCGTTGTTCAGACGTTCAGTCATTTCAAAAACCTCATCAAACTACTCAGGCGCAATTACTGCGGATTCGCACGGGTGCTGCTGAGCAGCGAACCCAGGCTTGCCGCTTTTGGTTTGACCAGCCAGAACTTGCGCAGGTAGTCCTCCAGGTTCTCGAGCAGGTGAGTGCCCCAGGGACTGGAGGTTTCCGCCACGTACTCGACCAGCACTTCGCGCAGATGGCTGCGGTAGGCCTCCATGGCCTCGTTGCTGATGCGCTGGATCTCCACCAGTTCGTGGTTGACGCGGTCGACGAAGCTGTTGTCCAGGTCGAGCACGTAGGCGAAGCCGCCGGTCATGCCCGAACCGAAGTTCACCCCGGTCTTGCCCAGCACGCAGACGAAACCGCCGGTCATGTATTCGCAGCAGTGGTCACCGGTACCTTCCACGATGGCGTGGGCGCCGGAGTTGCGCACGGCGAAACGCTCGCCCGCGGTGCCGGCGGCGAACAGACGGCCACCGGTGGCACCGTACAGGCAGGTGTTGCCGACGATGGCCGACTCCTGGGTCTTGAACGGGCTGCCGGCCGGCGGCGTGATCACCAGCTTGCCGCCGGTCATGCCCTTGCCGACGTAGTCGTTGGCATCGCCTTCCAGGCGCAGGTACAGGCCGCCGGCGTTCCACACGCCGAAGCTCTGACCCGCGGTGCCCTTGAAGCGGAAGGTGATCGGCGCGTCCTTCATACCCTGGTTGCCGTGCTGCTTGGCGATCTCGCCGGAGACACGGGCACCGATGGAGCGGTCGCAGTTGCAGATATCCAGTTCGTACTCGCCGCCGGTCTTGCCGGTGATGGCGGCCTGGGCCAGCTCGACCATCTTCTCGGCCAGCAGGCCCTGGTCGAACGGCGGGTTCTTCTCGACTTCGCAGAACTGCGGCTTGTCGGCCGGGATACGGTCGCTGCCAAGCAGCGGAGTCAGATCCAGGTTGCCCTGCTTGTCGGTATCGCCCGGCAGCACGTCGAGCAGGTCGGTACGCCCGATCAGTTCGCCCAGGCTGCGCACGCCCAGCTTGGCCAGCCACTGGCGGGTGTCTTCGGCGACGAAGGTGAAGTAGTTCATCACCATTTCGACGGTGCCGATGAAGTGGTCCTTGCGCAGCTTGTCGTTCTGGGTGGCCACGCCGGTGGCGCAGTTGTTCAGGTGACAGATGCGCAGGTACTTGCAGCCCAGGGCGACCATCGGGCCGGTGCCGAAGCCGAAGCTCTCGGCGCCGAGGATGGCGGCCTTGATCACGTCGAGGCCGGTCTTCAGGCCGCCGTCGGTCTGCACCCGCACCTTGCCGCGCAGGTCGTTGCCGCGCAGGGTCTGGTGGGTTTCGGCCAGGCCGAGCTCCCACGGCGAACCAGCGTACTTGATCGAGGTCAGCGGCGATGCGCCGGTACCACCGTCGTAGCCGGAGATGGTGATCAGGTCGGCGTAGGCCTTGGCCACGCCGGCGGCGATGGTGCCGACACCGGCTTCCGCCACCAGCTTGACCGAGACCAGCGCGGCCGGGTTGACCTGCTTGAGGTCGAAGATCAG
This sequence comes from Pseudomonas sp. GD04015, assembly GCF_029837675.1. NCBI lineage: Bacteria > Pseudomonadati > Pseudomonadota > Gammaproteobacteria > Pseudomonadales > Pseudomonadaceae > Pseudomonas > Pseudomonas sp. GD04015. The sequence continues at coordinate 143,230 of NZ_JAOEEE010000005.1, forward strand.
CTGCGACAAGTCCTCGATCGAGTAGATGTCGTGGTGCGGCGGCGGCGAGATCAGGGTCACGCCGGGCACGGCATAGCGCAGACGCGCGATCAGACCGTTGACCTTGCCGCCGGGCAGCTGGCCGCCCTCGCCGGGCTTGGCGCCCTGGGCGACCTTGATCTGCAGCACTTCGGCGTTGACCAGGTATTCCGGGGTCACACCGAAGCGGCCGGTGGCCACCTGCTTGATCTTCGAGCTGCGCACGGTGCCGTAGCGGGCCGGGTCTTCGCCGCCCTCGCCGGAGTTGGAGCGAGCGCCCAGGCGGTTCATCGCCTCGGCGATGGCCTCATGGGCTTCCGGTGACAGAGCGCCAAGGGAAATACCGGCGGAGTCGAAGCGCTTGAGCACCTCACCCAGCGACTCGACCTCATCCAGCGGCAGCGGCTGGTCGGCCAGCTTGAGCTGCAGCAGGTCGCGGATCATCGACACCGGGCGGTTGTCCACCAGCGCGGCGTACTCTAGGTACTTCTCGTAGCTGCCCTGCTGCACGGCGGCCTGCAGGGTGTTGACCACATCCGGGTTGTAGGCGTGGTACTCGCCACCGTAGACGAACTTGAGCAGACCGCCCTGCTGGATGGCCTTGCGGTTGTTCCAGGCCTCGGCGGCCAGCAGCTTCTGCTCGGCCTCAATGTCGACGAAGCGCGCGCCCTGGATGCGGCTGGCAACGCCGCGGAAGCACAGCTCGGTGACTTCATCGGACAGGCCGACGGCCTCGAACAGCTGGGCGCCACGGTAGGAGGCGACGGTGGAGATGCCCATCTTCGACAGGATTTTCAGCAGGCCCTTGGAGATGCCCTTGCGGTAGTACTTGAACACCTCGTAGAGGTCGCCCAGCACTTCACCGGTACGGATCAGGTCGGCCAGCACCTCGTACGCCAGGAACGGGTACACGGCGGAGGCGCCGAAGCCCACCAGCACGGCGAAGTGGTGCGGGTCACGGGCGGTGGCGGTCTCGACCAGGATGTTGCAGTCGCAACGCAGGCCTTTCTCGGTCAGGCGGTGGTGCACGGCGCCGGTGGCCAGCGCGGCATGCGCCGGCAGCTTGCCCGGGGCGATGTGACGGTCGGTAAGGACCAGCAGCACCTTGCCGCCGCGCACGGCTTCCTCGGCCTGGTCGGCGATGTTGCGCACCGCGGCTTCCAGGCCGATGGCCGGGTCGTAGTTGAGGTCGATGACGTGACGCTCGAAGCCCGGGGTGGTCAGGCTCATCAGCGCGCGCCACTTGGCCGGGGAGATCACCGGGCTGCTCAGCATGACGCGGCTGGCGTGGGCCGGGGACTCTTCGAAGATATTGCGCTCGGCGCCCAGGCAGATTTCCAGGGACATCACGATCGACTCGCGCAGCGGGTCGATCGGCGGGTTGGTCACCTGGGCGAACTGCTGACGGAAGTAGTCGAAAGGCGAGCGGATGCGCTGCGACAGCACAGCCATCGGCGTGTCGTCGCCCATCGAACCCACGGCTTCCTGGCCCTGCTCGCCGAGCGGACGCAGCACCTGGTCACGCTCCTCGAAGGTGACCTGGAACATCTTCATGTACTGCTTGAGCTGGTCGGCGTCGTAGCTGGCCACGCCTTGGTCGTCGTCCAGCTTGGCCTGGATGCGCACGGCGTTCTGACGCAGCCACTGCTTGTAGGGGTGGCGCGACTTCAGACGGTTGTCGATGGCGTCGGTGTCCAGCACCTGGCCGGTCTCGGTGTCCACCGCGAGGATCTGGCCCGGGCCGACCCGGCCCTTGGCGATCACGTCTTCCGGCTTGTAGTCCCACACGCCGATTTCCGACGCCAGGGTGATGTAGCCGTTCTTGGTGGTGACCCAGCGCGCCGGGCGCAGGCCGTTGCGGTCGAGCAGGCAGACGGCGTGACGACCGTCGGTCATCACCACGCCGGCGGGGCCGTCCCACGGCTCCATGTGCATGGAGTTGTACTCATAGAACGCGCGCAGGTCGGCGTCCATGGTCTCCATGTTCTGCCAGGCCGGCGGAATGATCATGCGCACGCCGCGGAACAGGTCGATGCCGCCGGTGACCATCAGCTCGAGCATGTTGTCCATGCTCGACGAGTCGGAGCCGACGCGGTTGACCAGCGGGCCCAGCTCTTCCAGGTCCGGAATCAGCTCGTTGGCGAACTTCAGGCGACGGGCCACGGCCCAGTTGCGGTTGCCGGTGATGGTGTTGATCTCGCCGTTGTGGGCGAGGAAGCGGAACGGCTGCGCCAGCGGCCATTTCGGCAGGGTGTTGGTGGAGAAGCGCTGGTGGAATACGCAGATCGCGGTCTGCAGACGCTCGTCGCCGAGGTCCGGGTAGAACTGCTGCAGGTCCGCCGGCATCATCAGGCCTTTATAGATGATGGTCTTCGGCGAGAAGCTGCAGATGTAGTGCTCGGTGTCGGCGGCGTTGGCTACCGAGGAGCGGCGACGAGCGCTGAACAGCTTGATGGCGAACGGCTGGTCGTCCAGGCCTTCGCCGCCGATGAACACCTGCTCGATCTGCGGCAGGCGCTCCAGGGCCAGGCGGCCGAGCACGCTGGTGTCCACCGGCACCTTGCGCCAGCCGATCAGCTGCAGGCCGGCGGCCTCGATCTCGCGGTTCATGTTGGCGCGGGCGGCCTCGGCCTTGGCCGGGTCCTGGTTGAAAAACACCATGCCCACGGCGTACTGCTGGGGCAGCTCGCTGCCGAACTGCTCCCTGGCGACCGCGCGCAGGAACAGGTCGGGCTTCTGGATCAGCAGACCGCAACCGTCACCGGTCTTGCCGTCGGCGTTGATGCCGCCACGGTGGGTCATGCAGGTCAGGGCTTCGATGGCGGTCTTCAGCAAGTGATGACTCGCCTCACCTTCCATGTGGGCGATCAGGCCGAAGCCGCAGTTGTCCTTGAACTCATCAGGATGGAATAGGCCGGCTTTCATAGAACTCTCACCAGGATGCCTTCCCGGAAGGCAATGTCTTTCTAATTCGGAGCATCTGCTTGGCGCATACGCCCGCTTTGCCTAAGCAAAAGGGGGGCCATTCTACACACGATGAAATGGATGGACAAAGCCAAAAATGACGCCCAATGAACATCGAATGTCGCAAAAACGAAATAAAGAAAGATGCCTGCGTGATAGGAAAAATAAAAATCACCAAAACAGGGCAGATAACAAAACACATGCGCACCAGATTGATGCACCAGACTTCATTCAGTCTCGATTCTTTGAGGCCGCCAGCGCCCCAGGAAGGAACACGGCGTCAGCCGGCGTCGCGGGCAGATACCGGGGAATACCCGGGCACGCAGCCAGGAAGGGACATAGGAGGGAAGTTAACGATACCCGCCAGAGCGCACCAATATTGAACATTAGCGCACCAATAATGATCACGAATTGAGCAATTCGCAGGCGTAACGATGCGAAAAAATGTCGCACTCACTGAAAAAGCGGGCGCAGACGCGCCCGCTTTTCATTTCAGCGTGCCTGAGCTTCCTGCTGAATACTGGCGAAACTGCGCGGCCAAGGCTTGCCCGCCTGCACCGCAGCGGGCAGCGACTGGATCGCGGCCTGGGCGGCGGCGCGACTGGAGAACTGCCCGTAGGTCACCACGTAAAGCGGCTGTCCTTGGTGCAGCTTCTTGAAATAGCGGTACTCCCCGCCGTTCTTGCCAACGAATGCCTTGGCGCTGCTTTCCGAGCGGGTGCCGAGAATCTGCAAGGCATAGTTTCCTGACGGACGGCTGGCATACCACTCGGCGCCTGGCGCCGGAGCAGCGCTCGCTACGGTCGTCTCAGGCTTGGGCGCAGGAGCCGCCGGCTTGATCGCAGGTGCAGCGGCGGGCGCCGGCTTGGTGGCCGGAGGCGTCGCCGCCGGAGCCGGCACAGGCTTGGCCGGGGCAGGTTTGACCGGCTCGGGAACAGGCACGCTCGCCACGGTCGGCACCACCGGCGCAGTGACCGGTGCCGGCGTTATCGCCGGAGAGGGAGCCGGCATAGGCGGAGTCGCCGACTGGCTCTCCGCGGCACTACCGTCCTCGCCATCATCCATACCGGAAGCCTGGGCCAGCGGTTCGCGAATCACCGGCTGCGCCTCCCCTACCAGCGGCAGCGGAAGCGGCTGGCTGGCACCACTGAACTCCACGGATGCGCCCGACGACGGCGCCGGAGCAGCCTGTTTTCCAGCATCGACGGTCGCAGGAGCCGAGACCTGGGGCACCAGTTCGACCGGAGACTCGGCGACAGTGGGTGGCGCGCCGTCTTTCTTCCCCTGCATTAGCCAGGCCGCACCAAGCGCGACAGCCACCACAGCGACAGCCAGCAGATGCTTCTTCGGCAGTCCGAAACCGGAGCCGCCCGCACCCGCAGCCGAGCGGCTCGCCAGCATGGCCTCGACCAGCGCCTCACGGGCCGCCTGATTGATTGCTCCCGGCCAGCCACCGGAACTCAGGTGGATATCGGCGACCTGGTCATCGCTCAGCAGATCGATGCCCTGACCCGCGCCATCCAGCCGCTGGGCCAGGTATTCGCGAGTCTCATCCTCGTCGTAGGGCAACAGCTCTATCGCGTGGAAGCGCTCCTCGCCATCGGCCATCAGCTCGAGCCGGGGCAGGATCTCGCTCTCGGCGAACAGGAAGATGTGTGGCCTGCCATCCGCGTTACCAGCAGCCAGGGTGAACAGGGTTTCCAGCGCGGCGTCGGCGAGCTGTTCGGCATCGTCGACCAGCAGGTAGACCTCCTGCCCCGTCAGCGCCAGCTGGGCGACCTGGGCCAGGACGCTGCGCACATCCGCCTGCTGCATGCCCAGCCCCTGGGCCACCTGGCGCAGGATACCGGCGACATCGCCGGCGCCACGGGCGGAAACGACCACGGACTGCACGGTCTGCTTGTTGGTACTGGCCACCAGCGCCTGGCGCAACAGGGTCTTGCCGCTGCCATGGGGGCCGGTCACGACCAGTAGCAGCTGGCTGTAGCGAGCCAGATGGTGGAGCTGCCCCAGAACCGGCTTGCGCTGCGCCGGGTAGAAGCGGAAGCCGGGCACCCGCGCAGCGAAGGGGTCATGAGTGAACTGGTAGTGCGCGAGAAACGCCTCGTCGGCATGCAAACTGGTCATGTAGCTCTCTTACTCTCCAAGCGGCTGGTGTACCAGCCGAGTCCGCAGCGCGCCGTAGTCGGCACGCAATGTGGCATCCAGAACTTCCCGCGGGAAATCGTCGGTGATCACGGCTTCGCCGAGCCGTCCCAGCAATACCAGGCGCAGCCGGCCATCCAGTACCTTCTTGTCGACCGCCATATGCTCGAGAAAATCCTCGGGCTCCATCTCAACAGGCGGCACCACCGGCAGGCCTGCGCGCAGCAGCAGGCGAATGCCGCGATCCCGGTCCGCATCCGAAATCCAGCCCAGGCGCGAAGACATCTCCAGCGCCATGACGGTGCCAGCCCCCACCGCTTCACCGTGCAGCCACTCGCCATAGCCCATGTGGGTCTCGATGGCGTGGCCGAAGGTATGACCCAGGTTGAGGATCGCGCGCAGGCCGGACTCGCGCTCATCGGCGCCAACCACACGCGCCTTGGCCGCGCAGGAGCGCTCGATAGCTTCGATCAGGGCGGAGGATTCCAACTGAAGCAGGGCTTCGACACGCTCCTCCAGCCAGGAAAGGAACTCAAGATCGCAGATCAGGCCGTACTTGATCACTTCAGCCAGCCCCGCCGACAGCTCGCGAGGCGGCAGGGTGCGAAGCACGCTCGTGTCGATGATGACCGCGTTGGGCTGGTAGAAGGCCCCGATCATGTTCTTGCCGAGCGGATGATTGATCCCGGTCTTGCCACCGACCGAGGAGTCCACCTGGGACAGCAGCGTGGTCGGCACTTGGATGAAATCGACACCACGCTGGTAGCACGCCGCCGCGAATCCGGCCATATCGCCGACGACACCGCCACCCAGGGCAATGATGGTGGTCTTGCGATCATGACGCGCCTGGAGCAACCCATCGAAGATCAGCTGCAGCGCTTCCCAGGTCTTGAAGCTTTCACCGTCCGGCAGGACGACCGTCGCGATGTCCTGGCCCTCCAGCGATTGCTTCAGCGCCTCAAGATAAAGGGGAGCAACGGTCTCGTTGGTGACTATCGCTACCTGGCGACCCGCGAGGTGCGGCTTGAACAGATCGGAACGAGCGAGCAGCCCCTCCCCGATGTAGATGGGATAGCTGCGCTCGCCAAGATCGACAGTAAGAGTCTGCATGAAGCCCCCGGATAGAAAGGGCATAGGATAACGCAGATGGGCGCCCGCTTTAACGGGGAGGCAGGGCGTTGAGACGATCGATGATTTCCTGCACCACGAGACGCGGCGGCCGCTCATCCGTTTCGATGATCACGTCGGCGATCTCCCGATAGAGCGGGTCGCGTATATCCATCAGGCTGCGCAACACCTTACCAGGCTCGGCGTTGCGCAGAAGAGGCCGATTGCGATCGCGAGAGGTCCGCTCCAGCTGCTGCTCGACGGAGGCATGCAGGTACACGACTCGCCCTCCTGCCCGCAGTGCCTGGCGATTCTCCGGACGCAGCACCACGCCACCGCCGGTCGCAATCACCACCCCCTCAAGCTCGCAAAGCTCCTCGATCATCGCCTGCTCGCGCTCACGAAAGCCCTGCTCACCCTCGACATCGAAGATCCAGGGAATATCGGCACCGGTGCGCTGCTCGATCTCCTTGTCCGAATCCTTAAAGTGCAACTTCAGCTCTTTCGCGAGCAGCCGCCCGATGGTGCTCTTGCCAGCACCCATCGGGCCTACCAACGCTACGTTCTGCACTATCGATTGTTCACCGCGATGGCTTGGTTGTTCATGATGCGAGGGGTGATGAACACCAAGAGCTCGGTCTTCTCTTCAGTCACGATATCCCTGCGGAACAGGCGGCCGAGATAAGGAACATCTCCCAAGAACGGCACTTTCTCCACTGCCTTATTCTGGGTATTGGTAAAGACGCCACCAATTACGATTGTCTCGCCATCACTCACCAGAATCTTGGCATTCACCTCATTCTTATCAATGGGCGGCACCCCGGCGACCTGCCTAGTGAAGTCCGGCTGATCCTTGTTCACCTTCACTTCCATGATGATGCGATTGTCCGGAGTAATCTGAGGCGTCACCTCAAGCGACAACGCAGCCTCCTTAAACGAAACAGTGGTTGCGCCACTGGAGCTCGCTTCCTGATAGGGCACTTCAGTGCCTTTAAGAATCTTCGCTGTCTCCTTGTCGGAAGTCACAACCTTGGGCTGAGAAATCACCTCTCCATTACCGCTCCTCTCCATCGCTGACAACTGCAAGTCGAGTATGGCGTTATCGGTTACGAAACCAATCCCCAAACCCGACGTGCTATCGCTAATACCCAAATCTACGAATGGAACAGGACTACTATCACTCGTAGGCCGAGTGCACCGCCCCTCAAAGGGGCCGCAGCTATACCCCTCCTCTTCCTTAATGCCCGTTGCACCATCCTTCCCGTACCCCTTCCACTTACCAGTACCTACTGTTCCACCCCAACGAACACCAAGCTTCTTATCATAGTTCACACCTGCCTCGACAATTCGAGCCTCAATCATGACTTGGCGAACAGGGATATCGAGCTGAGCAACAATCCTGCGTAGCTCATCCAGCCGATCCTGAGTCTGGTAGGCAATGATGCTGTTAGTGCGATCATCGACCGTAACCGTGCCACGATCACCACTTCCTTTACCATCTGTTGCAGCGACGGATTGGAATAACTGGGCAATATCGGACGCTTTAGCATAATTAACCTGAATAAGCTCACGGCGTAATGGAGCCAATTCAGCTATCTGGTTTTGCGCTTCAAGCTCTTGACGCTCCCGCGCAGCGATTTCATCCGCGGGGGCCACCAAAAGAACGTTACCTACCTTGCGCTTATCAAGGCCGCGAGTCTTCAGAACCAAGTCCAATGCTTGATCCCAAGGTACATTCTGCAGTCGCAGGGTAATGCTGCCCTCCACTGTATCGCTGGCCACAAGATTGAGATCAGTGAAATCCGCGATCAGCTGAAGCACAGACCGAACATCAATATCCTGAAAATTCAGTGAAAGCTTTTCCCCTGTGTATGCAAAACGCTCAGCTTTGCGCTTTTCGACATCGTCCTGACTCAGAGGCTTAACATTAACTGTAAGCTTATTGTCCGTTTGGAAAGCCAAGTAGTCATAAAAGCCTGTTGGCTCAATAATGACGTTGACTACACCATTCGCCTCGGATGCAGACACAAACTGCACAGGCGTGGCAAAATCCTTGACATCAAGTCTGACACGAAGACTCTCAGGCAACTGGGTCTTGGCAAATTTGAGATTAATTTTCCCACCCTGCTCCTGAATATCGGCGTTTACCGAAGGGTCCGATAGCTCGATAACAATACTTCCCTCGCCCTGCTCTCCACGTTGAAAGTCGATACCATTGATCGACCTACTGCCGGATAGCGCCAATTGCTTCGTGGCCAGACTAGTAATAGGAGCAGAAGTAATCGCTGAGGCCGGACGAGCACTTGAGTCGCCAACCACCAAGAAAAGACTATTTCCTTCGGAGCGAGTGCTATAGGGTGCCAGGGTCGTCAGATTCACGATAAGGCGGGTACGGTCCTTGGCTTCCACGACCGTAACACTACGCGCGTTCCCCACGCCCAACTCACGGCTTTTCTGCCCCAATTTGTTTGAGACCCCTGGCAGATCCAACGCGATGCGGGCCGGCTGCTCAATGGTATAACCACGTGGATTGGCTACAGGCTCGTTGAACGAAAGCTTCAATTCCACCTTGTCGCCCGGCAAAGCAGCAACATCAATCTTCTGAAGCTCCGCCGCGAGTACCGACGGCATGAAAGTCGCAAGCATGAGCGCCCCGGCAAGGCGAGAGATTTGGCTGATCATTGGCATGTTCCGTTCGACAGATCCGATTTTATTCTTCATACAAACCTCGCAGCTATGTGCGCTCTTTGAGAGTGAGACTGCGAGGCCGCTCGAGCCAGCCCCCCTCGCCATCGGGAACTATTTCCACAACGTTGATTCCCGCCTCGTCAACCGCAGTAACACGCCCATGGTTCCGCCCCAGATAATCGCCTACCTTGACCCGGTGGACCCCTCCAGCCCCGCGAACCAGCGCGTAGACGCCACCGTCCCTAGCAAGAGTGCCAACCATTTCAAATGTTTCGATATTGAACCCCTCTAGGAACTGTCGAACCCGCGTCTCGTCAGGTTTCACTTCCTTATTACCCTTGGGAGAGGCGGCAATATCGATTTTTACTGGAGGCTGGAACGGGCTACGAAGTCCAGCAGCTGCATAAGTAAAGGCTTCATACGGCTGAAATTTCGGCAGCGGTTCTATTGCCCCTTTAGGGCGAGCCCTGACCTCATCCATAAAAGCCTGCAGATCAGAGAAATCCCCCCCCCCACATCCGCCGACAACAGAGAACACGAGTAGCATGCATAGAAACTGGACCGGCCTCATTTCTTGGCCCCTTCATCGTTGTAGCGGTAGGTCTTCGCCAAAACACTCATACGTAACTTGGAGATGCTGACGGCTTCTCCACCCTTGGGCTTCGGCACCTCAACATGAAAGTCATGCAAGGTAACGATCCGAGGCAAACTGGCGACGCCGCTTACAAAAGTGGCCAAGTCATGATAGCTACCAATCACAACGATCTGAATAGGGAGCTCTATATAGAACTGCTGGACTACCTCGGGCTGTAATTTGATCTCTTCAAACTCCAAACCACTGCCAAGCCCAGTCCTGGTAATATCCTCCAGCAAACCCGGAACCTCAGTATCCCCAGGCAGCTGGCGCAACAGCGTGCCAAATGAATCTTCCATCTCTTTCATTTGAGATTTATAAACGTCCAAGTTGGCTGCCTGGAACGCCTTCGAGGAGAATTGCTCTTTCAGATTCTGCTCACTAGCTCGCTGCTGGTCGAGCACACTCTGCAAATCCTTAAGATAGAAGTTGTAGCCCAAGGCAAGAGCAATAATCAGCAGAAGAATACAAGTGATAATCTTGATCGCTGGAGGCCAGACACCAATGTTATTCAGATCCAGCTCCGACAACTCCACTCGCTTAAGCGAATTAATGGACTCTGAAATACTCATGGCTTTTGACCACCATTATTATTAGAAGATACGACTTTCTTATCGGCCGAAGAGCTACCTGCAGCATCCTCACCTGGCTGCGTCTGCTGGACAGTCAACTGAAAGGTATTCGCCTGATCCAATGCACCAGCCGTAGTAGCCTTGACCTCAGTTAGACTTGGCGCCGCCAGCCAATCGGATGCATCCAGATTCCGCATCAGGCTGGACACCCTGTTGTTGGACTCCGCCGCCCCTACGATCAGGATACTCCTCCCTGTTCTCTTCAGCTCGGTGAAATACACACCATCCGGCAGCGTGCGCACCAGTTGGTCGAAAATCCTGCCGATGACCGGACGGTTACCCTGGAGATCCTGAATGATCTTCATCCGCTCGAGGAGCAGTTGTCGCCTCTCCTTGAGTTCACTGATTTCCTTGATACGCGCATCAAGTACCGCGATTTCCTTCTTGATGAACTCGTTGCGAGCGTTCTGATGAGCGATGGCTCGGTCGAGATACTGCCCACCCAGGAAAACCAAACCGCCCGCGATGATCAGAGTTCCGAGCATGACTACGAGGAAGCGCTGCTTGCGCTCCTCGCGCAGTTGCTCTCGCCATGGAAGTAGGTTGATCCGCGCCATCAGTCGAAACTCCTCATCGCCAGACCACAGGCAATCATCAGTGACGGCGCATCGCTAGCCAGCGCGCCGGCATTGACCTTGCCTCCAAGCGCCATATCGGCGAACGGATTGGCTACCAGCGTAGGGGTGCCAATCTTCTGCTGGATCAACCGATCGAGGTCGGGAATGGATGCGGTGCCGCCGGCCAGAAGGATGTAGTCGACGTCATTGAACTGACCTGCAGCGAAGAAGAACTGCAGGGAGCGGGACACCTGCTGCACCACAGCCTCCTTGAAGGGCTGCAGCACTTCGCTCTCGTAGTCGTCCGGGAGCCCGCCCTGTTTCTTCGCCAGCCCCGCCTCTTCCACGGACAGGCCGTAGCGACGCTGGATCTCTTCGGTCAGCTGGCGGCCGCCGAAGAGCTGCTCGCGGGTATAGATGGTGCGTCCGTTGTGCAGAACGCTGAGCGTCGTCATGGTGGCGCCGATATCGACTACAGCCACGGTCAGCTCATCGGCGTTGCCGCCCAGCTGAGAGTCGAGCAACCCGAAGGCACGCTCCAGCGCGTAGGCTTCGACATCCACGACCTTGGCCGTAAGCCCCGCCAGACCGAGAGCCGCCTCGCGGACCTCGACATTCTCCTTGCGGCAGGCCGCCAGCAGCACTTCGACACGCTCGGAATTGCGCGCAGAGACGCCCTGCACTTCGAAGTCGATGGCCACTTCCTCGAGAGGATAGGGAATGTACTGGTCCGCCTCGATCTTCAGCTGGTTCTCCAGCTCGTCGTCGTTGAGCCCAGCTTCCATCTCGATGGTCTTGGTGATTACCGCAGAGCCGGCAACGGCCACCGCAACGGTACGCACCCCGGTCTTCGACTTGCTCAGAACACGGGAGAGCGCCTGGCCGACCCCTTCCAGTTCGGCGATGTTCTTCTCGACCACGGCATTAGGAGGGAGTGGCTCGACGGCGTAGGCCTCTACCTTGTAGCGGCTTCCGGAGCGACTCAATTCAAGGAGCTTGACCGAGGTCGAACTGATGTCGATCCCCAGAAGCGTATTCGCTTTCTTATTGAAGAGCCCTAGCACGACCGATTTCCTATCTGCATCCGAGACTTACGGACTATTTATGTTTTTCCACATTAAATAACAGTCTTGACAGAAGCGCAAATGGCTCCCCCGCAAAAAAACCGCTTATAATGTGAACAGTTTTCCCCTTTTCGCACCGCGCAACACTTAACCCATTCTTTTATCTGGAATTCCAAGAACCTTGATGCGTTTGCTGAAGTTTTTCTGGTGGTCCTGCGTCGCCGCTTTTTGCGGGATAGTGCTCAGTTTCAGCGGAGCCTTCCTCTACCTTAGCCCCGGCTTGCCCTCTGTCGACTCGCTGCGCAGCATACAGCTGCAGATTCCCCTGCGCATCTACAGCGCCGACGGCAAGCTGATCGCCGAATTCGGCGAGATGCGCCGCTCGCCGATACGTTTCGACGACATCCCTCCCGACTTCATCCGCGCCCTGCTGGCGGCCGAGGACGACAATTTCGCCAACCATTATGGCGTCGACTTCACCAGCCTGATGCGCGCTGCTACGCAGTTATTGGCAAGCGGACACATCCAGACCGGGGGCAGCACCATCACCATGCAGGTGGCGAAGAACTTCTTCCTCACCAGCGAGCGCAGCTTCTCGCGCAAGACCAATGAGATCCTGCTCGCGTTACAGATAGAGCGCGAGCTGAGCAAGAACGAGATCCTCGAGCTCTACGTCAACAAGATCTACCTGGGCAATCGCGCCTACGGCATCGAGGCCGCCGCACAGGTGTACTACGGCAAGTCAATCCGCGATCTCAGCCTCGGCCAGCTCGCGATGATCGCCGGCCTGCCCAAGGCACCGTCGCGCTACAACCCGCTGGTCAACCCGCAGCGCAGCATGGAGCGGCGCGACTGGATCCTCGGCCGCATGTACAAGCTCGGCGCCATCGACCAGGCCCGCTACGAAGCCGCGCTGGCGGAACCGATCGAGGCCCGCCACCACGTACAGCCGGTCGAGCTCAACGCCCCCTATATCGCCGAGATGGCGCGCGCCGAAATGGTCGGCCGCTATGGAAGCGATGCCTATACCGAAGGCTTCCGCGTCACAACCACCGTCCCCTCGGCGTTGCAGGAGTCGGCCAACAAGGCCCTGCACGATGGCTTGGTCGCCTATGACCAGCGCCACGGTTTCCGCGGCCCGGAAACGCGCTTGCCCGGCCTCACCCGCGAAGCCTGGCTGCAGGAGTTGGCCAGGTACAAGAGCATCGGCGGCCTGCAGCCGGCCATCGTCACCCAGGTGGAGAAGAGCGGCATCATGGTGCTGCTGCGCAACGGCGAAGAGCAGCCGGTGGCCTGGGACAGCATGAAATGGGCCCGCCCCTTCCTCAACACCAACAGCCTCGGCCCGCGCCCGCAGAAGCCCGCGGACATCGCGCAGATCGGCGACCTGGTCCGAGTAGAACGCAACGAGGAGGACGATACGCTGTTGTTCCGCCAGATCCCCGCCGCGCAGAGCGCGCTGGTATCCCTCGACCCGCAGAACGGCGCGATCCGCGCACTGGTCGGCGGCTTCTCCTTCGAGCAGAGCAACTACAACCGCGCCGCCCAGGCCAAGCGCCAGCCGGGCTCCAGCTTCAAGCCCTTCATCTATAGCGCGGCGCTGGATGCAGGCTTCACCGCCTCCAGCCTGGTCAACGATGCGCCCATCGTGTTCCAGGAGGCCGGCATGGGCGAGGCCTGGCGTCCGAAGAACGACAACAACACCTTCCTCGGTCCGATCCGCCTGCGCGAAGCCCTGTACAAGTCGCGCAACCTCGTGTCGATCCGCCTACTGCAGACCATCGGCATCGACTACACCCTCGACTACATCAGCACCTTCGGTTTCAACCGCCAGGACCTGCCACGCAACCTGTCTCTGGCGCTGGGTACCGCCGGCCTGACGCCACTGGAAATCGCCGGAGGCTGGAGCGCCTTCGCCAATGGCGGGCGCAAGGTCCAGCCCTACCTAATCGAACGGATCGACAGTCGCGACGGCAAGCCGCTGTTCACCGCCAACCCGCCACGCACCCCGGAAAGCGCCCAACTGGTCGAGGAGCAGAATGTCGCCCTGCGGATCGAGGAGCCGGACGCCGAAGTCCAGCAACCGGTCCTGGCCGAGCAGATCATCGACGAGCGCACCGCCTACATCATGACCAGCATGCTGCAGGACGTGATCAAGCGCGGCACCGGCCGCCGCGCCCTGGCGCTGGGTCGCAGCGACCTGGCGGGCAAGACCGGCACCACGAACGAATCCAAGGACAGCTGGTTCTCCGGTTACAACGCCGACTACATGACCACGGTCTGGGTGGGCTTCGACCAACCGGAGAGCCTCGGGCGCAACGAATATGGCGGCACCGTGGCCCTGCCGATCTGGATGGACTACATGGGCGCTGCCCTCAAGGACAAGCCCAGCCACCTGCCGCCGGAGCCGGCTGGCCTGATCAGCCTGCGGGTCGACCCCGTGAGCGGGCGCGCCGCCTCGCCCGGCACGCCGGACGCCTACTTCGAGCTGTTCAAGAGCGAGGACTCGCCACCGCCGATGAGTGAACTGGAACCGGGCATGGGCATCCCCGGCAGCCCGCTGCCCGCCGACGAGTCGGCCCCGATCGACCTGTTCTGATCGACGAGTCCCGGAAAACAAAAAGCCCCGCATCAGCGGGGCTTTTCGTTGTATCGGCGATCAGCCGTTGAACACATCGTCCACCGACTTCAGCGGGTAGTTCTGCGGGTAGGGCAGGGTCGCCACGCCGGTCTCGATCGCGGCCTTGGCCACGGCATCGGCCACCACGGTGATCAGGCGCACGTCCATCGGCTTTGGAATGATGTATTCACGGCCGAACTCCAGCTTGATGCCACCGTAGGCGTCACACACCTCCTGCGGAACCGGCAGCTTGGCCAGGTCGCGCAGGGCGTTGGCAGCGGCAATCTTCATCTCCTCGTTGATGCGGGTGGCGCGCACATCCAGGGCACCGCGGAAGATAAAGGGGAAGCCCAGCACGTTGTTGACCTGGTTCGGATAGTCCGAGCGGCCGGTGGCCATGATCACGTCGTTGCGGGCGGCATGCGCCAGCTCCGGCTTGATCTCCGGGTCCGGGTTGGAGCAGGCGAACACGATCGGGTCGGCCGCCATGCGCTTGAGGTCTTCCGCGCTCAGCAGGTTGGCGCCGGACAGACCGACGAACACGTCCGCGCCTTCGAGGGCGTCGGACAGTGTGCGCTTGTCGGTGGTATGGGCGAACACCGCCTTGTACTGGTTGAGATCGTCGCGGCCGGCGTGGATCACGCCCTTGCGGTCGAGCATGAAGATGTTCTCGACCTGGGCACCCATGCTCACCAGCAGTTTCATGCAGGAAATGGCGGCGGCGCCGGCGCCGAGGCAGACGATCTTGGCTTCCGGCAGGGTCTTGCCGGCGATTTCCAGCGCGTTGAGCATGCCCGCGGCGGTGACGATGGCAGTGCCGTGCTGGTCATCGTGGAACACCGGAATGTCGCACTGCTCGATCAGCGCGCGCTCGATCTCGAAGCACTCGGGCGCCTTGATGTCTTCCAGGTTGATGCCACCGAAGGTGATGGAGATGCGCTTGACGGTGTCGATGAAGGCCTGCGGGCTTTCCGAGTCGACTTCGATGTCGAACACGTCGATGCCGGCGAAGCGCTTGAACAGCACGCCCTTGCCTTCCATCACCGGCTTGGAGGCCAGCGGGCCGAGGTTGCCCAGGCCGAGGATCGCGGTACCGTCGGAAATCACTGCCACCAGGTTGCCCTTGCCGGTGTAGCGATAGGCCAGTTCGGCATCGCGGGCAATCTCGCGCACCGGCTCGGCCACGCCCGGGCTGTAGGCCAGGGCCAGGTCACGGGCGGTCGCGGTCGGCTTGGTCAGTTCCACGCTCAGTTTGCCCGGACGGGGCTGTGCGTGGTACTCGAGAGCGGCAGTTTTCAGATCGGACATTTCGGCTATTTCCGCTTTGCTGTGAAAGGCAGGCGAGCGAGCATACGCAAGAAGGCCAGACCCCACAAGATCAGGGGTCCGAGCGGGTCAGCGGACGACCTTGAGCCAATCGCCGGGAAGTGGCTGGCCGGTCGGATACAGACCATTCAGCAGGCGCAGGCGCTTCAACTTGTCGCCCTCGCCGCCCATCTGCCGACTGATCTCATCCAGACTCTGCCCCGCCTGGTAGCGCACCAGGTGCAGACGCCAGGGCTCGCCGAGCTTGCGCTCCTCGGCCTGCAGCGGGCGGATGCTACGCACCACCTCCATGAACTGGTCGTCGGCGCTGGCCAGCGAGGTACGCCCGCTGACCGCGCCGACGACGAGGAAGGCATCGCGCTCACGGACAATCACCGCGACGCGCTTGGCGTCGCTGCCACGCAGCACGCCGGTGGTCACGTCCAGGCCGCTCTGCCTGAAGCTCTGCTCGCCACTCAGGCTGAGATCGCCGATACGCTTGCGGACGTAGGCACGCGAGTCGGTCTTCTCGCCCAGCGTCTCCAGTTTCATGACCATGAAAGCCTGCTCGTCGCCGCGGTGAACGACCAGCGAATCGGGCCGGTTGATCAGCTCCCAGCCCGGAGGGAACGCGAGCGTGAAATCCAGGCCGACATGATAGAAGCGCTGCCCGCGGCGCACGCCCGCCTCGGCCGAATCGCCGAACGGCATGCCGTCGATCATCTTCAGGTAGGCGTCGCGCCCGGTATCACCCTGCCCGTTGACCAGTGGAGTGGCCGACGCCACCACCTGGCGCAGGCGGGTGTCGTTGTCCGGGTGGGTGTCGAACAGGCCATGGTAACCCGCCGGCGGCACTTCCTTGCCCTTGGCCTGAGCCTCTTCGTGGGCGAAGTCCTCCTGGTTCTTGAGGACCTTCACCACCTCGATCATCGCCTGCGGGTCGTAGCTGCTGCGGGCCAGGTACTGGGCGCCGAAGCCGTCGGCCTCCAGCTCCATGTCGCGACCGTAGCCGCGCACGAAGGCGCTCCCCAGGACATTGGTCAGATCGCCGGCGGCGCTGACGCCGGTGCCGATGGCCACGGCCTGGCCAAACAAGCCCCAGGCGGTGGACTGGCTCTGCTGGCGCACGCTGTGGCGGGCGGTGACGTGGCCGACCTCATGGCCGAGAACCGCGGCCAGCTCCGCCTCGGAACCGAGATAAGCCATCAGTCCGCGGTGGATATAGATGTGCCCGCCGGGGATGGCGAAGGCATTGATGTCCGGGGTGTCAATGACGGTGAAGCTGTAGGCGAGATTGCTGCGATGGCTGTTGCGCGCCACCCGCTCGCCCACCTGCTGGACGTAGGCCTGCAGCTTCTCGTCCGCGTAGCGCGGATATTGCCGGGCGATCTCCTGGGCGTAGTTGCGGCCCATGGCGATTTCCTGCTGCTCGCTCATCATCACGAAATCGGTACGCCCCGTGGCCGGGTTGGTCGCACAACCGACGAGCTGGGCCAGCAGGGACAGCAGCAGGAACAGACGCAACTTATTCATGGCAACACCTCGAGCATGGCCGCATGGGTCAGCGGCAGCATCCAGCGGGCCTGGTCCGGTTGTACGCCGCCGCGCCGGGAGCGGTCAATCACCCAACCGCGCACCTCGACCTCACGACCAGTCAGGCGCTGCAGGGCGGCGACGTCGAAGTGGCGCAGCAGCTTGGGTTCGACGCGCAGCACCAGCGGCCCATCCATCTCGATCCAGAGGCCGCCGCGATTGCGCTGCACCCGCTCGACCTTGCCGCGCACCAGGGCGAAACCGCCGCTGCGCAGATCGAACGGAGTCACCACGGTCGCTTGCTGCCAGAGACCCAGGCGCTGGCGACGCGCCTCGTCCTCGGCGCCGCGGTGGCAGTCCTCCAGGCCGGTAGCCGGCTGGAAGGCGACCCGATAGCCCAGGCCCTCGGCGAGCAACTGCGCCTCCAGATTGCGCCCCGCACCGTCGTACGCGTGAGCCAGGGTGCGGCCGTACTGGTCGCGCGCCCTGCTGCCGACCCGCAGGCCAACCCGTCCGTCGTTGGCCGCCACCAGCGTCTGCAGGCGCTTGCGCGCAGCCTCGGCGAAAGGCTCGGCGGGACGACCGTCCCGCGCCCGCTCCGGCGCATTGACGCCGATCAGGCGCACGCTGCGGCCATCGGCCAGGCGCAGGGTGTCGCCATCCACTACCTTGGCCACGCGCAGCGGCGCCAGGCCCTCGACCAGCGGACAGGCAGCCCGGACGGGCGAAACCAGAAAGACAGAAACGAAAAAGGCGCCCACCAGGGACGCCTTTCTCAGCAACGTGGAACGAACCACGCTTCGGCTTACTTGCTGCCGAACACGCCGAAACGCTGCTTGAAGCGATCGATACGGCCGCCGGTATCCAGCATCTTCTGCTTGCCGGTGTAGAACGGGTGGCATTCGGAGCACACGTCCAGGCTCATCGGCTTGCACAGAGTCGAACGGGTCTTGATCACGTTGCCACAGCTGCAGGTTGCAACCATTTCGTCGTACTGCGGATGGATTTCGGCTTTCATCGCTTTTTCCTCGGTTGGGTGTGCCGCCACTCGACTCGCTGCCAAGTACCGCACGGAAATAGGTCGCGCACTATACCAGACCGCCACCCGCGCGCAAGCCGCCACCAGGCCGTGGCGACGTGCGGCCGTGCTAGCATCGCCGCCTCGACCCTGGAGCCCCACGTGCCCGACACCATCCTGCGCCTCGCCCTGCCCTCGCCGCTGCGCCGCCTGTTCGACTACCGCGCCCCCGCGGGCGTGCCCCGTTCGATGCTGCAGCCCGGGGCACGCCTGCGCGTGTCGTTCGGCCGGCGCGAGGTGATCGGCGTGCTGGTGGAGCTGGCGGACACCACCGATGTGCCGCAGGACAAGCTCAAGCCCGCCCTCGAACTGCTGGACCGCAGCCCACCGCTGCCGGCACCGCTGTTCAAGCTGTGCCTGTGGACCGCCCAGTACTACCAGCACAGCCTCGGCGACACCCTGAGCTGGGCGCTGCCGGTGTTGCTGCGCCAGGGCGAACCGGCCGAGGTGCGCCAGGAGCGCTACTGGCATGTGCTCGAAGGCGCCAGCCCGGACGACCCGCGCCTGGCCCGCGCGCCGCGACAGCGCGAGGCGCTGCGCACCCTGGCCCAGCACCACCACGGTGTGCCGCACGCCCTGCTGAGCAAGCTGCAACTGAACAAGGACAGCCTCGACCTGCTGCTGGAAAAGGGCCTGGTGCGCGTCGAGATCCGCCGCAGCGCGCCGCTGGAGCGCCACGGCGGCTGGCTGGCGCAGCCGGAGCTGCCGCTCAACGCCGAGCAGCGCGCCGCCTTCAACGCCGTGCAGTCCGGCCTGGACGGCTTCGGCGCCTATCTCCTGTACGGCGTCACCGGCAGCGGCAAGACCGAGGTCTACCTGCAGCTGATCCGGCGCTGCCTGGAGGCCGGCCGCCAGGCGCTGGTGCTGATCCCGGAGATCAACCTGGGCCCGCAGACGGTGGAGCGTTTTTCCCGGCGCTTCAACGCGCGCATCGCCCTGCTCCATTCCGGGGTCAACGACCGCGAGCGCCTGGATGCCTGGCTGGCCGCCCGCGACGGCGAGGCCGACATCGTCATCGGCACCCGCTCCGCCCTGTTCACACCGCTGAAGAACCCCGGCCTGATCATCGTCGACGAAGAACACGACGCTTCCTACAAACAGCAGGAAGGCCTGCGCTACCACGCCCGCGACCTGGCCCTGGTGCGCGCCCGCCAGGAAAACCTGCCTATCGTCCTCGGTTCCGCCACGCCCTCGCTGGAGAGCCTGCACAACGCCCATGCCGGCCGCTACGCCCTGCTGCGCCTCAACCAGCGCGCCGGCGGCGCGCAGCCGCCGCGCTTCCTGCGCCTGGACGTGAAGAGCCTGCCGCTGGACGCCGGCATCTCCGGCCCGCTGCAACTGGCCATCGGCCAGATCCTGGCAGCTGGCCAGCAGGTGCTGGTATTCCTCAACCGCCGCGGCTTCGCCCCGACCCTGCTGTGCCACGACTGCGGCTGGATCAGCCAGTGCCCGCGCTGCGACGCGCGCATGACCCTGCACCAGCGCCACAATGAGCTGCGCTGCCACCATTGCGGCCACGTCGAGCGCCCGCCGCGCAACTGCCCGGACTGCCAGAAGGTCGACCTGCGCCCGGTCGGCGCCGGCACGGAGCGCGCCGAGGAGCGCCTGGCCCTGCTCTTCCCGCAGTACCCAGTGCTGCGCATCGACCGCGACACCACGGCGCGCAAGGGCGCCATGGACAAACTGTTCGCCACCATCAACAAGGGCGAGCCGTGCATCCTGGTCGGCACCCAGATGCTCGCCAAGGGCCACCACTTCCCGCGCGTCACCCTGGTCGCCATCCTCGACGCCGACGGCGGCCTGTTCTCCGCCGACTTCCGCGCCAGCGAGCGCATGGCCCAGCTCATCGTGCAGGTGGCCGGACGCGCGGGACGCGCCGAAGAGCCGGGCAAGGTGATCATCCAGAGCCACCTGGCCGACCATCCGCTGCTGGTCCAGCTCACCGAGCAGGGCTACCCGGCCTTCGCCGAACAGGCCCTCAGCGAACGGCGCGGCGCCGGCCTGCCGCCCTTCTCCCACCTGGCGCTGCTGCGCGGCGAGGCGCACAAGCCCGGGCAGGCCGAGGCCTTCCTCGACGAGGCCTGCACCTACGCCGAACAGTTGTCCGACGAACTGAAGCTGCCCGGCATCGAACTGCTCGGCCCGGTACCGGCGCCGATGGAGCGCCGCGCCGGCCGCTACCGCGCCCAGCTGCTGCTGCAATGCGCCAGCCGCGCGCCGCTGCACAAACTGCTGGCGCACTGGCTGCCGATCCTCGAGGCCATGCCGGGTGGCCGCGCGGTGCGCTGGTCGCTGGATGTCGACCCGATCGATCTGTTCTAGGCGACAAGCCTCAAGCAAAGCCAGGGTGCGCTTTTCAGAGCAATCAGCTGTAGCAGTCGTGTGCATAACCCAACACGCTGTCGTCCCCACGAAAGCGGGGACTCAGATACACGGTGCCAGCCCCCATGGATTCCCGCCTGCGCGGGAATGACGGAATCTCCTTATCTGCCTTGTCCGTACAGGACATTCGCCGGATTACCTTGCCTGCACCATCAGGACAATCGGGTGACACGCACACCTCATCCCCCCGTCATCCCCGCGAAGGCGGGGATCCAGAGACACGGAGCCAAGCACTCCATGAATTACCGCCTGTGCGGGAATATCGGGATTTCCTACCTACCTTTGTCCAGATAGGCCCTTCCGATTGCCCTGCCTGCACCATCGGAAGAATCGGGTGTAACAGCAACTGCACACACCAACACTTCGTCGTCCCCGCGAAGGCGGGGACCCCAAGTACACACCAATGGATTCCCGCCTGCGCAGGAATGACGGGATTTTCCCTGCCTCCATCCAGGGCCTTCACCCGACTGCCCGGGCATGCTTTTCCTTGCAGCTTGTGGCTTGCAGCTTGCCGCTGCTCTTATAATGCGCAGTTTTCGACCAGCCGCGGCCGACCGAGCAGACCATGAAAGACACGATTCGCCACCTGATCCAGCAAGCACTGGCCCGCCTGACCGCCGAAGGCGTGCTGCCCGAGGGCCTGAGCCCGACGATCCAGGTGGAGAACACCAAGGACAAGAGCCACGGCGATTTCGCCAGCAACATCGCCATGATGCTGGCCAAGCCGGCCGGGCAGAAGCCGCGCGACCTGGCCGAGAAGCTGATCGCCGCGCTGCCGGCCGACGCCGGTATCAGCAAGGTGGAGATCGCCGGTCCCGGCTTCCTCAATTTCTTCCAGAACAGCGACGCCCTGGCCGAGCGCCTGGAGGCCGCCCTGGCCGACGCCAGCCTGGGCGTGCGCAAGAACGGCCCGGCGCAGCGCGTGGTGGTCGACCTGTCAGCGCCGAACCTGGCCAAGGAAATGCACGTCGGCCACCTGCGCTCGACCATCATCGGCGACGGCGTGGCCCGGGTGCTGGAGTTTCTCGGCGACACCGTGATCCGGCAGAACCACGTCGGCGACTGGGGCACCCAGTTCGGCATGCTGCTGGCCTACATGCAGGAAAACCCGATCGCCGCGGAAAGCGAGCTGTCCGACCTGGAAGGCTTCTACCGCGCGGCCAAGAAGCGCTTCGACGACTCCGCCGAGTTCGCCGACCGCGCCCGCGAGCTGGTGGTCAAGCTGCAGGCCGGCGATGCCGAGTGCCTGCGCCTGTGGAACCGCTTCAACGACATCTCCCTGTCACACTGCCAGGCGCTCTACGACCGCCTCGGCGTCAAGCTGAGCATGGCCGACGTCAAGGGCGAGAGCGCCTACAACGACGACCTGGCCAACGTGGTCGCCGACCTGCGGGCCAAGGGCCTGCTGACCGAGGACAATGGCGCCCAGTGCGTGTTCATGGACGAGTTCAGGAACTCCGAGGGCAACCCGCTGCCGTTGATCGTGCAGAAGGCCGGTGGCGGCTACCTGTACGCCACCACCGACCTGGCCGCGACCCGCTACCGCGCCAACGTGCTCAAGGCCGACCGCGCGCTGTACTTCGTCGACCAACGCCAGGCCCTGCACTTCCAGATGGTGTTCGCCGCCGCGCGCCTGGCCGGCTTCGTGCCCGCCGGCTTCGAGATGGAGCACATGGGCTTCGGCACCATGAACGGCCCGGACGGCCGCCCGTTCAAGACCCGCGACGGCGGCACCGTGAAACTGGTCGAGCTGCTCGACGAAGCCGAGCAGCGCGCCTACGCCCTGGTCAAGGACAAGAACCCCGACCTCGACGAGGACGAACTGCGCGAGATCGCCCGCGTGGTGGGCATCGCCTCGGTGAAGTACGCCGACCTGTCCAAGCACCGCACCAGCGACTACAGCTTCAACTTCGAGCTGATGCTGAGCTTCGAGGGCAACACCGCGCCCTACCTGCTGTACGCCTACACCCGCGTGGCCAGCGTGTTCCGCAAGCTGGGCAAGGGCGTGGACGAAATCGACGGGCGCATCGCCCTGGTCGCCGAGCAGGAGCAGGCCCTGGGCGCCAAGCTGGCACAGTTCAATGAACTGCTTGGCAGCGTCGCCGAGAAAGGCACCCCGCACCTGCTGTGCAGCTACCTGTACGACCTGGCCGGGCTGTTCTCCAGTTTCTACGAGAACTGCCCGATCCTCACCGCCGAGGACGAGGCCACCCGCGACAGCCGCCTGCGCCTGGCCGCGCTGACCGGCCGCACCCTCAAGCAGGGCCTGGAACTGCTCGGCCTGGAAACCCTGGAGCGCATGTAAGTGGCGACCAAGAAGAAGCCCGCGCCCAAGCGCGGCGCCAGCCGCTACCAGGCGCCGGCGAAGAAGCCCGTACCGGGCTGGGTCTGGCTGGTCTGCGGCCTGGTCATCGGCGGTTTCTTCATGTTCCTGTTCAGCCTGGAGCCGGGCCGGGAAGACGTGAAGCGGGCCAAGCCGGAAGAGCAGAAGCGCACCGCGCCCGAGCCGCAGAAGAAGCCCCAGGCCGCGCCCGAGCCGGCCAAGCCGAAGTACGACTTCTACACCCTGCTGCCGGAGTCCGAGGTCATCGTGCCGCCGGACGCCCTGCCGCCGGCCGACGCGCCCAAGCCGCCGGAACAGAAGCCGGTGACGCCGGAGGAGGCCGCCAAGATCGACGCCGCCCGCGCCCAGGCCGCGCTCAACGGCGAGACCCCGCCCCCGCCGCCAGTGGTGGCCAAGGCGCCGGTCACCACCCAGTTCTTCCTGCAGGCCGGCTCGTTCCGCAAGCGCGAGGACGCCGACAAGGTGCGCGCGCAGATCCTCCTGCTCGGCCAGAACGTGCAGGTGGAGTCCGGCAAGGTTCGCGAGGAAACCTGGCACCGCGTGCTGGTCGGCCCCTACGCCAACCGCGAGCAACTGGCCGGCGCGCAGAAGCAGCTGGCCGGCAGCGGCTTCAGCAACCTGCTGTTACAGCAGCGCCAGTCCCGCTGAACCGCGTTCGACGCCCGCCCGGTTGAAAAGCCGGGCCGGGCACCCCATCTGATCTCCATTCGGGCACATCGCCCCGCTGCGTGGAGATCCACCCCTTGACCACCATCGTTTCAGTCCGCCGCAACGGCAAAGTCGTCATGGGCGGCGACGGCCAGGTATCCCTCGGCAACACCGTGATGAAGGGCAACGCCAAGAAGGTCCGTCGCCTCTACCACGGCCAGGTGCTGGCCGGCTTCGCCGGCGCCACCGCCGACGCCTTCACCCTGTTCGAGCGCTTCGAGGGCCAGTTGGAGAAACACCAGGGCCACCTGGTGCGGGCCGCCGTCGAGCTGGCCAAGGACTGGCGCACCGACCGCTCGCTGAGCCGCCTGGAAGCGATGCTGGCCGTGGCCAACAAGGACGCCTCGCTGATCATCACCGGCAACGGCGACGTGGTCGAACCCGAGCACGGCCTGATCGCCATGGGTTCCGGCGGCGGCTTCGCCCAGGCCGCAGCCCTCGCGCTGCTGCAGAAGACCAAGCTGTCCGCCCGCGAAATCACCGAGGCGGCATTGAACATTGCCGGCTCCATCTGTGTCTTCACTAACCAGAATCTGACTATCGAAGAGGAAGACTGCGCTGAGTAAGCGCGGTTTCTGCTGGAGCAAGCCTGCATGTCCATGACGCCCCGCGAGATCGTTTCCGAGCTCAACCGCCACATCATCGGCCAGGACGACGCCAAGCGCGCCGTGGCCATCGCCCTGCGCAACCGCTGGCGGCGCATGCAGCTGCCGGCCGAACTGCGCCAGGAAGTGACGCCGAAGAACATCCTGATGATCGGCCCCACCGGCGTCGGCAAGACCGAGATCGCCCGGCGCCTGGCCAAGCTGGCCAACGCGCCCTTCCTCAAGGTGGAAGCGACCAAGTTCACCGAGGTCGGCTACGTCGGCCGCGACGTCGAATCCATCATCCGCGACCTGGCCGACAACGCGCTCAAGCTGCTGCGCGAGCAGGAAGTGCAGAAGATGAGCCACCGCGCCGAGGACGCCGCCGAGGAGCGTATCCTCGACGCCCTGCTACCGCCGCCGCGCGCCGGCTTCAACGAAGACCCGGCACCGAGCCAGGACTCCAACACCCGCCAGCTGTTCCGCAAGCGCCTGCGTGAAGGCCAGCTGGACGACAAGGAGATCGACATCGAGGTGGCCGAGCAGCCGGCCGGCGTCGAGATCATGACCCCGCCGGGCATGGAGGAGATGACCAGCCAGCTGCAGAACCTGTTCTCCGGCCTGACTAAGGGCAAGAAGAAGACCCGCAAGCTCAAGGTCAGGGAAGCCTTCAAGCTGGTCCGCGACGAGGAAGCCGCGCGCCTGGTCAACGAGGAAGACCTCAAGGCCCGCGCCCTTGAAGCGGTCGAGCAGCACGGCATCGTGTTCATCGACGAGATCGACAAGGTCGCCAAGCGCGCCAACGTCGGCGGCGCCGACGTGTCCCGCGAAGGCGTGCAGCGCGACCTGCTGCCGCTGATCGAGGGCTGCACCGTCAACACCAAGCTGGGCATGGTCAAGACCGACCACATCCTGTTCATCGCCTCGGGCGCCTTCCACCTGGCCAAGCCCAGCGACCTGGTGCCGGAACTGCAGGGCCGCCTGCCGATCCGCGTCGAGCTGAAGGCGCTGTCGCCGCAGGACTTCGAGCGCATCCTCACCGAACCCCACGCGGCGCTGACCGAGCAGTACAGCGAACTGCTCAAGACCGAGGGGCTGAACATCGAGTTCGCCGCCGACGGCATCAAGCGCATCGCCGAGATCGCCTGGCAGGTCAACGAGAAGACCGAGAACATCGGCGCCCGCCGCCTGCACACCCTGCTCGAGCGCCTGCTGGAGGAAGTCTCCTTCAGCGCCGGCGATCTGGCCGGCCAGCAGAACGGCGAACCGATCCGCATCGACGCCGACTACGTCAACGGCCACCTGGGCGAACTGGCGCAGGACGAGGATCTGTCGCGCTACATTCTCTGATGCGCGCGCGGGATGGATAATGCGTTATCCACCCCGCTTCAGGACTCCCCGCGATGCGCATGCCCACCGCCATCAAACTGCACAAGGCCTCCCGCACCCTGGAGCTGGTCTATGGTGACGAGCGCTACAGCCTCGGCGCCGAATTCCTGCGCGTGCACTCGCCCTCGGCCGAAGTGCAGGGCCACGGCCGGCCCATCCTCCAGCACGGCAAGCAGGGCGTGGCGCTGGAGCGCGTCGAGCCGGCCGGCAACTACGCACTGAAACTGTGCTTCGACGATGGCCACGACAGCGGCCTCTACACCTGGGACTACCTCTACCAGCTCGCCACCCGTCAGGACACGCTGTGGGCCGACTACCTGCACGAACTCGAGCAGGCCGGCAAATCCCGCGATCCGGACGAGTCGGTCGTCAGACTGATGCTCTAGTTCCGCTCGCGATCGCTCTGTCTCGCACCTCCGCCATATCCACGTCACACCTAGGGCGCATTTTCTAATCGTGCCCGGCATACTCCCGCGCGCCGCGCATTCGGTACTCGCGAACTTGCGCAAAAATGGAAACTCGGGTAACCAAGGAACTGGCAGGTTCCATGCATTTGCCCAGCGCAAATGCGAAGAAAGCGCGGAGTTGGCTCCGCACCCGGTAAACCCGAGCAGTACCAGCCCTTCGCCCTGTGCCGTCACACAGCTGCAGTTGGTATTCGTCTCAGGACAATGGAGCGTCGTAGATGACCCAAAAGAATAATGATGACCTGCATCGCCAAGCCTCGGAAAACACCTTGGGCCTGAACCCGGTGATCGGCTTGCGCGGCAAGGATCTACTCACTTCTGCCCGGATGGTGCTGGCCCAGGCCATCAAGCAACCCTTTCACAGCGCCAAGCACGTCACTCACTTCGCCCTTGAGCTGAAGAACGTGGTGCTCGGCCAGTCCACCCTGGCCCCCGACGCCGACGACCGTCGCTTCAGCGACCCGGCCTGGAGCCAGAACCCGCTGTACCGCCGCTACCTGCAGACCTACCTGGCCTGGCGCAAGGAGCTGCACGAGTGGATCGAGGACAGCAACCTCTCCGAACAGGACGCCAGCCGTGGCCACTTCGTCATCAACCTGATGACCGAAGCCATGGCGCCGACCAACAGCATGGCCCACCCGGCGGCCGTCAAGCGCTTCTTCGAAACCGGCGGCAAGAGCCTGCTCGATGGCCTCTCCCACCTGGCCAAGGACATCGTCAACAACGGCGGCATGCCCAGCCAGGTGAAGATGGACGCCTTCGAGGTCGGTAAGAACCTGGCCACCAGCGAAGGCGCTGTGATCTTCCGCAACGACCTGCTGGAGCTGATCCAGTACAAGCCCATCACCGAGCAGGTGCATGAGCGCCCGCTGCTGGTGGTGCCGCCGCAGATCAACAAGTTCTACGTGTTCGACCTGTCGCCGGAGAAGAGCGTCGCCCGCTTCCTCCTGCGCAACGGCGTGCAGACCTTCGTGGTGAGCTGGCGCAACCCGACCAAGGCGCAGCGCGAATGGGGCCTGTCGACCTACATCGAGGCGCTCAAGGAAGCCGTCGACGTGGTCACCGCCATCACCGGCAGCAAGGACGTCAACCTGCTCGGCGCCTGCTCCGGCGGCATCACCATCTCTTCGCTGCTCGGCCACTACGCCGCCACCGGCGAGCAGAAGGTCAACTCGATGACCCTGCTGGTCAGCGTGCTCGACACCAAGCTGGACACCCAGGTCGCCCTGTTCGCCGACGAGAAGACCCTCGAGGCCGCCAAGCGCCGCTCCTATCAGTCAGGTGTGCTGGAAGGCAAGGACATGGCGAAAGTCTTCGCCTGGATGCGCCCCAACGACCTGATCTGGAACTACTGGGTCAACAACTACCTGCTGGGCAACGAGCCGCCGGTGTTCGACATCCTCTACTGGAACAACGACACCACCCGCCTGCCCGCCGCCCTGCACGGCGACCTGATCGAACTGTTCAAGACCAACCCCCTGACCCGCGCCGGCGCCCTGGAGGTCTGCGGCACGCCGATCGACCTCAAGCAGGTCACCAGCGACATCTACTGCGTGGCCGGCACCACCGACCACATCACCCCGTGGGAAGCCTGCTACAAGTCCTCGCTGCTGTTCGGCGGCAAGGTCGAGTTCGTGCTCTCCAACAGCGGCCACATCCAGAGCATCCTCAACCCGCCGGGCAACCCCAAGGCGCGCTTCTCCACCAACAGCGAGCAGGCCGCGACCTCCAAGCAGTGGCTGGAACATGCGACCAAGCACGCCGACTCCTGGTGGCTGCACTGGCAGCAATGGCTGGCCGAACGCTCGGGCAAGCTGAAGAAGGCGCCCACCAGCCTGGGTAACAAGGCCCACGCGCCAGGCGAAGCCTCGCCGGGGACCTACGTGCACGAACGCTGAAACCGGCAACGCTGCTCCTTGCGCAGTACTGCCCGCGGCACCCGGACGTGCCGCACGCCGCCCAGGCCAGTGGCCCGGGCGGCGCCCGCCAAGCGGCGGGAGACTGGCGAGCGGCCCCGGAAGGTCGCTCTCCGCTGATCCATGTATAGGGCCTAGTGCATGCCGCAACCTTTCGTATTTCGCACCATCGAGCTGGATGGCCAGACCATCCGCACCGCGGTCCGCCCGGGCAGCAGCAGCCTGACGCCATTGCTGATCTTCAACGGCATCGGCGCCAACCTCGAGCTGGTCATGCCCTTCGTCCGCGCGCTCGACCCGGACCTGGAGGTGATCGCCTTCGATGTCCCCGGTGTCGGCGGCTCGTCGACACCGTCCACACCCTACCGTTTCCCCGGCCTGGCCAAGCTGGCCGCACGCATGCTCGACTACCTGGACTACGGCCAGGTCAACGCCATCGGCGTCTCCTGGGGCGGCGCGCTGGCGCAACAGTTCGCCCACGACTACCCGGAACGCTGCAAGAAGCTGGTGCTGGCCGCCACCTCGGCCGGCGCCGTGATGGTGCCGGGCAAGCCCAAGGTGCTCTGGCGCATGGCCAGCCCGCGGCGCTACATCCAGCCGTCCTACGGCGTGCACATCGCACCGGACATCTACGGTGGTGCCTTCCGCCGCGATCCCAAGCTGGCCCTGGCGCATGCCAGCAAGGTGCGTTCCGGCGGCAAGATGGGCTATTACTGGCAGCTGTTCGCCGGCCTCGGCTGGACCAGCATCCACTGGCTGCATCGCATTCGCCAGCCTACCCTGGTACTGGCCGGCGACGATGACCCGCTCATCCCGCTGGTCAACATGCGCCTGCTCGCCTGGCGCATCCCCAACTCGGAACTTCACGTCATCGACGACGGTCACCTGTTCCTCGTGACGCGCGCCGAAGCGGTGGCGCCTATCATCATGAAATTCCTCCAGGAGGAACGGCAGCGTGCGGTGATGCATCCGCAGCCGCAGCCCGTTCGCAGTCACTGATCGCCCGGCTCCGGCACGCTTCGCCCCCGAACGGGGCATGCCGGACAGGGATGATTTTTGCGCGGCAGTCTGGAATGCTCTCCGGCGCGCCTTGGTACAAGCCTTGCTGTCACCGGATGTGACAGTTCGACGACGGAGCCTGCCCTCATGCGAGACAAGACTGCACCGGGATCCATGCCGGTCCCCGCACACTTCATGAACGCGCAAAGCGCGATGGTCGGCCTGCGCGGCCGCGATCTCTTTTCCACGCTGCGCAACCTGGCGTTCCAAGGACTGCGCCAACCGGTGCACAGCACGCGACACCTGCTGTCGTTCGGCAGACAACTGGGCCGGGTGATGCTCGGCGACACACCGCACCAGCCCAACCCGCAGGACCAGCGCTTCGCCGACCCCACCTGGCACCTCAACCCCTTCTACCGACGCACCCTGCAGGCCTACCTGGCCTGGCAGAAGCAGCTCAAGGCCTGGATCGACGAGAGCGACCTGTCGCCGGACGACCGCACTCGCGCGCACTTCCTGTTCGCCCTGCTCAACGACGCCCTGGCGCCCACCAACACCCTGCTCAACCCGCTGGCGCTCAAGGAGCTGTTCAACAGCGGCGGCAGCAGCGCGGTGCGTGGCCTGCGCCACATGCTCGACGACTTGCTACACAACAGCGGCATGCCACGGCAGGTCAACAAGCAGGCCTTCGAGATCGGCCGCAACCTGGCCACCACCCCGGGCTCGGTGGTGTTCCGCTGCGAGCTGTTCGAACTGATCCACTACAAGCCGATGAGCGAGAAGCAGTACCAGCGCCCGCTGCTGGTGGTGCCGCCGCAGATCAACAAGTTCTACATCTTCGACCTCAGCCCGGAGAAGAGCTTCATCCAGTACTGCCTGAAGAACGGCCTGCAGGTGTTCATGATCAGCTGGCGCAACCCGGATGCACGCCACCGCGAATGGGGCCTGTCGAGCTACGTCCAGGCGGTGGACGACGCCACCGAGGTGTGCCGCGCGATCACCGGCAGCAAGGAAGTGAACCTGCTCGGCGCCTGCGCCGGCGGCCTGACCATCGCCGCGCTGCAGGGCCACCTGCAGGCCAAGCGCCAGCTGCGCAAGGTCGGTTGCGCCACCTACCTGGTCAGCCTGATGGACGCCCAAGTCGAAAGCCCGGCAATGCTGTTCGCCGACGAGCAGACCCTGGAATCGGCCAAGCGCCGCTCCTACCAGAGCGGCGTGCTGGACGGCCGCGACATGGCCCGGGTGTTCGCCTGGATGCGCCCCAACGACCTGATCTGGAACTACTGGGTCAACAACTACCTGATGGGCAAGGAACCGCCGGCCTTCGACATCCTCTACTGGAACAACGACAACACCCGCCTGCCAGCCGCGTTGCACGGCGACCTGCTCGACCTGTTCAAGCACAACCCGCTGACCCGAAGCGGCGGCCTGGAGGTGTGCGGCACGCCGATCGACCTGTCCAAGGTCAACCTGGACAGCTTCAGCGTCGCCGGCATCAACGACCACATCACCCCCTGGGACACGGTCTACCGCTCAGCCCTGCTGCTGGGCGGCAACAGCCGCTTCATCCTGTCCAACAGCGGGCACATCCAGAGCATCCTCAACCCGCCGGGCAACCCCAAGGCCAACTACTTCGAGAACGGCAAGCTGACCAGCGACCCGCGCGCCTGGTACTACGACGCGGAGAAGAAGGAAGGCAGCTGGTGGCCGCAGTGGCTGGAATGGATCCAGCAGCGCTCGGGTGAACAGCGCGAGACCATCTTCAGCGTCGGCAGCAACAAGTACCCAGCCATGGAGGCGGCACCCGGCATCTACGTGCATGTTCGCTGAGCCGCCGACAAAGCACTGGCCGAGCGACCGCCCGGCCAGTTATCGTCGCTGCTCCGGCGGCCAGAACAAGATCATGGAATGAAGACCCGCGACCGCATCCTCGAATGCGCCCTGCAGCTGTTCAACGAGCAGGGCGAACCGAACGTCTCGACCCTCGAGATCGCCACCGAGATGGGCATCAGCCCGGGCAACCTCTATTACCACTTCCATGGCAAGGAGCCGCTGGTGATGGAGCTGTTCGAGCGCTTCCAGCACGAACTGGCGCCGCTGCTCGACCCACCCGCGGAAGCCGAACTGGGCGCCGAGGACTACTGGCTGTTCCTGCACCTGATCGTCGAGCGGCTGGCCCAGTACCGCTTCCTGTTCCAGGACCTGTCCAACCTCTCCGGCCGCCTGCCCAGGCTGGCCCGTGGCATCCGCCAGTGGCTCAACCTGCTCAAGCGCACCCTGGCCAGCCTGCTGGCGCGACTCAAGGCCCAGGACCAGCTGCGCAGCGACACCGAGGCGCTCGGCCAACTGGTCGAGCAGATCACCCTGACCCTGCTGTTCTCCCTGGACTACCAGCGCATCCTCGGCGCGGACGGCGAAGTGCGGCTGGTGGTGTTCCAGGTGATGATGCTGGTCGCCCCGCACCTCACCGACGAATCGCGCCACGCCGCCGAGCGCATTGCCCGCCGCTACCTCGAAGCCTGAGCTAACTCGAAGCCTGAGGCTTTCCGCTCCCTGAAATGCAAACGCCCGGCACTGGGCCGGGCGTTTGCACATCCTGAAAGAATCAGGACGGAGTTGCGGGCGTCGCCGGTGCGGCGGCCGGAGCTGCCGGTGCAGCAGCCGGAGCCGGTGCCGGAGCAGCGGGCTTGGCGGCAGCGGCCGGTTTGGCGGCCGGCTTCGGCGCGGCGGGTTTCTTCACCGCTGGCTTCTTCGCGGCAGCCGGCTTGGCGGCCGGTTTCGCAGCGGGCTTGGCCGCAGGCTTCGCGGCAGCTTTCGCCACCGGTTTGACCGCAGGCTTCGCTGCCGGCTTGGCAGCCGCTTTCGCAGCAGGCTTGGCGGCGGGTTTGGCCGCAGGCTTGACGGCCGGCTTCGCGGCAGCGGGCTTGACCGACTTCACCGAAACGCCGGTGAGCTTCTCGATCTGCTTGGTCAGGCTGTCGACCTTGGTCTGCAGCGCCTTCACCTCATTGCGGCTGGGCACGCCCAGACGGGAGATGGCGCTGTTCAGGCGCTTGTCGAAGGCCTCTTCCAGCTCGTTCCACTTGCCCAGGGCCTTGCCCTTGACCTCGTCGACCTTCGACTTGGCCGAACCGACGGTGGTGCCGACGCTGGACTTGACCACGTCCAGTTGCTTGTCGACTTCGGTCTTGGCCTTCTTCTCAGCCTTCTCGCCATCCTTGACCAGGCCATCGAACAGCTTGTTGCCGTCCTTGCTGATCTTGGAATAGGCGCCGAGGCCGGCCAGCCAGATCTGCCGCGAGTAGTTCTCGATCTCGCCGATCCAGGAATTGCTTTCCTTCTTGGCAGCCGGCTTCTTCACTGCCGGTTTTGCCGCCGGTTTTACCGCGGTAGTTTTCTTAACAGCCATCCTGCTCTCCTTATTGGGTACGCGCCACTCGCTCAAGCAAAGCATTCAACTCGTCCAGCTTAGCAGAGAGTGCCTCAACATCCTGCTTGGAGGGAATACCCAGGCGGTTGAGCGCGCTGGCGACACGATTGTCGAAGGCCTTCTCGATCTTGTCGAATTGCACTTCGACCTTGCCTTTGACTTCGGAAACGCTGTTTTTGACGGTCTTGATCTGAGTTTCGATCTGGCTGTTGGCGGCATCGACCTGCTCGTTCACCAGTTTCTTGCCTTGCTTCTCGACGCCCTCGCCGGCCTTGACCAGCTCCTTGAAGTAGTCGACGCCCTCGGCACCGGCCTTGGCATAGGCACCCAGGCCCGCCAGCCATACCCGACGGGCATAGGCTTTGACATCGGTGAGAACGGTAGCTTTGTCTTCGACTTTCGCGACTACGGCTTTCTTCTTGGCGGCAACTTTAGTGGCCATGGTGCACCTCACGTTCAAAGTGATGGACTGGTCGTCCCTTTCCAGGACGTGAGCGCAAGGTAGTGGGAAAAATTAGAAATCACATACTAGGGGCGCGGCACCTCAGGCCTGGAGGTGCTTGTCGAGGGTCTCCTCGATCTCGCGGCGGATGGTGCCGCCGAGCGCGGACAGCAGCAGGCCGAGCTTCAGCTCCACGCGCACGCTGTCGGCGGCCACGTCGATATGGCCATCGGCGCCGCTGCGCTTGAACTGCAGGCTGTCGCCGTTCCAGCGGTATTTCACGTCGTACTCGCTGGCCAGGCGCTGGGCCAGCGCCTCGGCCTTCTTGCGGGCGGCGGCGAGGCCCAGGGAATGGGTGCGTTCGACGGTGATGCGGGACATGGGCGACTCCTGCTGCGACCTTGTGTCACGCGACTATATCAGCTCCACCCCGCGCCAAGACAAAGGCCGGCCACGGGTTTAGAATGGCCGCCACTTCGATTCAGGTGACGGCGACATGAACGATCCGCGCAAGGCTCCAGAGCAGGAAAAGACCACCCACTTCGGCTTCCAGGACGTTCCGGAAAGCCAGAAGGCGGAGAAGGTCGCCGAAGTCTTCCACTCGGTCGCGGCCAAGTACGACCTGATGAACGACGTGCTCTCCGGCGGCCTGCACCGGTTGTGGAAGCGCTTCACCATCGAGCTGTCCGGCGTGCGCCCGGGCAATCGCGTGCTGGACATCGCCGGCGGCACCGGCGACCTCACCCGCCAGTTCTCCCGCCTGGTCGGCCCGACCGGCGAGGTGGTGCTGGCCGACATCAACGACTCGATGCTCAAGGTCGGCCGCGACCGCCTGCTGGACAAGGGCGTGGCCGGCAATGTCGCCTTCGTCCAGGCCGACGCCGAGGCGCTGCCCTTCCCGGACAACCACTTCGACGTGGTCACCATCGCCTTCGGCCTGCGCAACGTGACACGCAAGGAAAACGCCCTGCGCTCCATGCTGCGCGTGCTCAAGCCGGGCGGCCGCCTGCTGGTGCTGGAGTTCTCCAAGCCCGGCAACCCGCTGCTGGCCAAGGCCTACGATACCTATTCGTTCAGCTTCATGCCGCTGGCCGGCAAGCTGATCACCAACGACTCTGACAGCTACCGCTACCTGGCCGAATCGATCCGCATGCACCCGGACCAGGAAACCCTCAAGGCGATGATGGTCGAGGCCGGTTTCGAGCGCGTCACCTACCACAACATGACCGGCGGTATCGTCGCCCTGCATCGCGGTATCAAGCCCTGATGCTGATCACCGGGCTGCTGGCCGGCGTCGAGCAGGGCCTCAACCGCGTGCTGCAGATGGACAGCACCGCGCTGCCGCGCCTGGCCCGGCTGGAAGGCAAGGTGATCGAGGTCGACTGCCAGAACCCGGCGCTCAAGCTGTTCATCCTACCTGGCGCGGACGGCCTGCAACTGGCCGGCCAATGGGGCGATGCCGACTGCGTGCTCAGCGCCCCGGCCGGCAGCCTGCTGCGCCTGGCCCTGGCCAGGGACAAGACCGCCATCCTGCACCGCCCGGAAGTCGTCCTGAGCGGCGACAGCGCCGTGCTGCTGGAGCTGGCCGGCATCCTCCAGGACCTGGAACTGGACTGGGAATACGAACTCTCGCGCTGGCTCGGCCCGGTCGGCAGCCAACTGCTCGCCGGCCACCTGCGCAGCCGTGCGGGCTGGGTCGGCGACAGCCTGGACAGCCTGCGCCAGACCCTGGCCGACTACCTGGCCGAGGAGTCGCGCAGCCTGGTCGGCGAGCGCGAAGCCCAGGCCCGCTTCGACGAACTGGACGACCTCAAGCTGGCCCTCGACCGCCTCGACGCGCGCATCGACCGCCTCGCCCGCAACCTGAACAAGAACCCATGAGCCTGCTCGCTGCCCGCCGCCTGTTGCGCATTCTGCGCGTGGTCA
Organism: Pseudomonas sp. GD04015; assembly: GCF_029837675.1. Taxonomy (NCBI): domain Bacteria; kingdom Pseudomonadati; phylum Pseudomonadota; class Gammaproteobacteria; order Pseudomonadales; family Pseudomonadaceae; genus Pseudomonas; species Pseudomonas sp. GD04015. Next base: position 178,162 of record NZ_JAOEEE010000005.1, read on the forward strand.
TCCGCTATCGCCTGGACGACCTGTTGCTGACCCTGCCGCTGCCCACCTGGATGCGCGCCCTGCGCTTCGCCCTGCCCTGGCGCTGGCTGCCGCGCCAGCCGCTCGAGCGCAGCCGCGGTGAAGCCTTGCGCCTGGCGCTGGAAGACCTCGGCCCGATCTTCATCAAGTTCGGCCAGCTGCTGTCCACCCGCCGCGACCTGCTGCCGCCGGATGTGGCCGACGAACTGGCACGCCTGCAGGATCAGGTGCCGCCCTTCGACCCGGCACACGCGGTGGCGCTGATCGAACAGCAGCTCGGCGTGAGCATCGACGCCGCATTCGCCCGCTTCGACGTCGCCCCGCTGGCCTCCGCATCGGTGGCCCAGGTTCACGCGGCGCAGCTCAAGAGCGGCGAGGAGGTGGTGGTCAAGGTGATCCGCCCCGGCCTGCGGCCGATCATCCGCTCCGACCTGGCCTGGCTGTTCCTCGCCGCACGCATCGCCGAGAAGGCCTCGGCCGACGCCCGTCGCCTGCGCCCGGTGGAAGTGGTGGCCGACTACGAGAAGACCATCTACGACGAACTCGACCTGCTGCGCGAGGCGGCCAACGCCAGCCAGCTGCGGCGCAACTTCGAGGGTTCGCCGCTGCTCTACGTGCCTCAGGTGCACTGGGACTGGTGCCGGCCCAAGGTGCTGGTGATGGAGCGCATCTACGGCGTGCCGGTGACCGACCTGGCGACCCTGGCCGACCAGCGCACCAACATGAAGCTGCTGGCCGAGCGCGGCGTGGAAATCTTCTTCACCCAGGTGTTCCGCGACAGCTTCTTCCACGCCGACATGCACCCCGGCAACATCTTCGTCGCCACCCGCACGCCCTGGAGCCCGCAGTACATCGCCATCGACTGCGGCATCGTCGGCAGCCTCACCGACGAGGACCAGGACTACCTGGCGCGCAACCTGCTAGCCTTCTTCAAGCGCGACTACCGCAAGGTGGCGCAGCTGCACATCGACTCCGGCTGGGTGCCGGCGGAAACCAAGGTCAACGAGTTCGAGGCGGCCATCCGCACCGTCTGCGAGCCGATCTTCGAGAGGCCGCTGAAAGACATCTCCTTCGGCCAGCTGCTGCTGCGCCTGTTCCAGACCGCGCGCCGCTTCAACATGGAAGTGCAGCCGCAGTTGGTCCTGCTGCAGAAGACCCTGCTCAACATCGAGGGCCTGGGCCGCCAGCTGTACCCGGACCTGGACCTGTGGAACACCGCGCAGCCGTTCCTCGAGCGCTGGATGCGCGAGCGGGTCAGCCCGCGCAACCTGCTGCACAACCTGCAGACCCAGGTCGAGCAGGTGCCGCACCTCGCCAACATGACCCGTGACCTGCTCGAACGCATGAGCCAGCCCCACGCCAGCGACCCGCCGGCGCCGTGGCGCGAGCAGCGCAACCCGTGGCCGCTGCGCCTGCTCGGCGCGGCGTTGGTGGCTGGCGGCGTCAGCCAGGGGCTGGTGCTCGCCCCGGCGGCCTGGGCCGCCTGGCTCAGCCTCGGCGCCGGCCTGGCATTGATCCTGCGCCGATAGCCAGTGCCGTCCATGGCTGGCACACTTGGCCTTTCATAACCGGCGTACGCAAGCGCCTTGGAAAGAGCCCCGAAACGGGCGGAATGCAGAAATGACCGACTGGCTCGACGAAATCAACTGGAACGAGGATGGCCTGGTTCCCGCCATCGCCCAGGACCACAAGACCGGGCGGGTGCTGATGATGGCCTGGATGAACCGCGAAGCCCTCGCGCTCACCGCCGCCGAGCAGCGCGCCATCTATTGGTCACGTTCCCGTGGCAAGCTGTGGCGCAAGGGCGAGGAGTCCGGTCACGTGCAGAAGCTGCATGAGCTGCGCCTGGACTGCGATGCCGACGTGATCATCCTGCTGGTCGAACAGCTCGGTGGCATCGCCTGCCACACCGGGCGCGAAAGCTGCTTCTACCGGGTCTTCGAGAACGGTGCATGGCACACCGTCGACCCGGTGCTGAAAGACCCGCACGCCATCTACCAGGAACACAAGCATGAGTGACACCCTGACCCGCCTGGCCGAGGTGCTGGAGGCGCGCAAGGGCGCGGCGCCGGACAGTTCCTATGTGGCCAGCCTGTACCACAAGGGCCTGAACAAGATCCTGGAGAAGGTCGGCGAGGAGTCGGTCGAGACCATCCTGGCGGCCAAGGACGCCGCCGCCAGCGGTGACTGCAGCGACCTGATCTACGAAACCGCTGACCTGTGGTTCCACAGCCTGGTCATGCTCGCCGCCCTCGGCCAGCATCCGCAGGCCGTGCTGGACGAGCTGGACCGGCGCTTCGGCCTTTCCGGGCACGACGAGAAAGCGGCGCGCCCCACTTCCTGAATTCATTGCGAGGACTGATTGCATGGGCATTTTTGACTGGAAACACTGGGTCGTCATCCTGATCGTGGTGGTGCTGGTATTCGGCACCAAGCGCCTGAAGAACCTGGGCTCCGACCTGGGCGAGACCATCAAGGGCTTCCGCAAGGCGATGAACACCGACGACGAGAAACCCGAGCCGCAACAGCCGGCCCCGGCCGCCAGCGAGCAGCTGCACAAGCCGCAGACCATCGACGCCCAGGCGCAGAAGGTCGAAGAGCCGGCGCGCAAGGACTGACGCGTGTTCGATATCGGCTTTTCGGAACTGCTGCTGGTCGGGCTAGTGGCGCTGATCGTCTTCGGCCCCGAGCGCCTGCCCGGCGCCGTGCGCACCGCCGGCCTGTGGATCGGCCGGCTGAAGCGCAGCTTCAACGCCATCAAGGCGGAAGTGGAGCGCGAAGTCGGCGCCGATGAAATCCGCCGGCAGCTGCATAACGAGCAGATCCTGCAACTGGAGCGCGAGCTGAAGCAGTCGATCCAGCCGCCGACGCCAGCTGCGCCCGAGCCGACAGTGGCCAATCCGCAGGAAGAGCCGCCCGCGGCTCAGCCCGCGCCCGCCGACAACGCCACTCCCCCGGCCAACCCGGAGCCGCCGCGCCAGCCATGACCGATCCGAATACCGAGATGCCCCTGGTAGCGCACCTCACCGAGCTGCGCTCGCGCCTGCTGCGCTGCGTGATCGCCATCTTCATCGTGTTCGCCGGGCTGTTCTACTTCGCCCAGGACATCTACACCTTCGTCTCGGCGCCGCTGCGTGCCTACTTGCCGGAAGGCGCGACGATGATCGCCACCGGCGTCGCCTCGCCCTTCCTCACCCCGTTCAAGCTGACGGCCTGGTGCTCGCTGTTCCTCGCCGTGCCGATCATCCTGCATCAGGTATGGGGCTTCATCGCCCCGGGGCTGTACAAGCACGAGAAGCGCGTCGCCCTGCCGCTGCTGGTTTCCAGCATCTTCCTGTTCTACGGTGGCATGGCCTTCGCCTACTTCCTGGTGTTCCCGCTGATGTTCCACTTCTTCGCCAGCGTGACCCCGGACGGGGTGGCGATGATGACGGACATCAACGAATACCTGGACTTCGTCCTGACCCTGTTCTTCGCCTTCGGCGTGGCCTTCGAGATACCGGTGGCGACCTTCCTGGTGCTCTGGGTCGGCATCGTCGACATCGACACCCTGCGCAAGAGCCGGCCCTACGTGATCGTCGGCTGCTTCGTGGTCGGCATGGTCCTCACCCCACCGGACATCTTCTCGCAGACATTGCTGGCCGTGCCCATGTGGCTGCTGTTCGAGGTCGGCGTGTTCTTCGGCGGCCTGGTGCGCAAGCGCAGCGACCATGAGGACGCCCAGCCCGAAGAGCAACCCGACGACCAGCCACCCGCACCGCTGCAATGAACCTGCTGCTGCTGGAGGACGCCGACTTCGTCGCGGCAGACCGCGCCGTGCTCGAAGGCCGGCGCCTGAAGCACCTGCACGAAGTGCATCGCGCCGAGACCGGCGACCAGCTGCGGGTCGGCCGCCTCGGCGGCGCGATGGGCCGCGGCACGCTGCTGGCGCTGGACGAGCGCCACGCCGAGCTGCGTGTCGAACTGGACCAGCCGCCACCGGCCAAACTGCCCCTGACCCTGCTGCTGGCTCTGCCGCGCCCCAAGATGCTCAAGCGTGTGCTGCAGACCGTGGCGTCCATGGGCGTGCCGCGCCTGGTGCTGCTCAACAGCTATCGGGTGGAAAAGAGCTTCTGGCAGACTCCCTTCCTCGAACCCGCCGCCATCCACGAGCAACTGATCCTCGGCCTGGAACAGGCCCGCGACACGGTGCTGCCCGAGGTCGTCATCGAGAAGCGCTTCAAGCCCTTCGTCGAAGACCGCTTGCCGGCCATCGCCGCCGGCACCCTGGGCCTGGTCGGCCACCCCGGCGACTTCCCGCCCTGCCCCCGCGCAGTGGCTGCCCCCGTCACCCTGGCCATCGGCCCGGAAGGCGGCTGGATTCCCTACGAGGTGGACAAACTGCGCGAAGCGGGACTCGCGCCGGTGCAGCTGGGCGAGCGCATCCTGCGGGTGGAAACGGCGGTCACGGCGCTGCTGGCGCGGCTGTTCTGAGATTCGCCTCGGAGCACTCAAGCACGCCCCAAAGCGTGACGAGGCCCATGGAAAGTCCGGGCGCACTGTGCAGAATGTCACTGCCCTGAAATGCAGTGGAAACAAATCTCACCCGCCTCTAATGGCCAGCACGGAAGCTGGAACCCCTCCTACGCCGGATCGATCTTGCCTCGCCCTGATCATGGCAGCTAGGAAGAACAGCTCCCGCCAACGCAAAGGATTGCGTCATGTCGAAAAAACCGTCCGTTGAAGAATTCCTGAATGCGCCAGGGGTCAGGTACACCGACCTCTGTTTCTCCTGCGCAAATGATAATCCTGACTTAGTCAAAGCTATCGCAGACCGCACCAATACCCCTTCCATCATCTCCCAAGGTCTAACTCCTCTCTGCGGCCCGGCCGCCTTCATGTACTGCGTGGCCAAGCATCACAAGGAGGTCTACAAGCGCTACGTAGTGGAACTGCTACTCCATGGCGAAGCGAAACTGGGGCAGCTGCACGTCAAGCCCAGCCTGGCCTGCCGCAATGGCTCGGCAAAAAAAATTAATCCTGTGGACTGGGTGGCACTGGCCAGCCTGCGCGACTCATCCAATGGCCTACTGAGCATGAGCAGCGGAGGCTCGAACATGGCGGGCATCACAGCAGCCGGGCAGATGGTCGAATGGTTCGAATCCTGCGGACTGTTCAGCGGCGCCGACAGCAAGGTCAACTATGTTTTCGGCGGTTCGGCGAAAACACTCATGGAAGCCAATCAGCACCATGGCTCAGGTAGCCTGGTCTGCCTGCTGATCCGCGCGGCGATTCTCGGCCCTGTCGCGGGAACGTTACCACTCGACAAGCTGAAAAAGGGCACACCTAAAACCTTTCTAGGCACGCCCGACCACTGGATCGTGCTTGGCTCGCCCATCCGGGTCGGCAGGGACAGCTGGACTCCTTCCAGCTATGGATCGGAGAAATTCCTCAATTCCCTTCTCGAGTTCGAATGCTACACCTGGGGCGATGGCAATCATCGCTCCAGCCACAGGATCGCAAACCTCACCGTCAGGCAGTTCCTGCCGTACTTCTATGGCTACGTGCACGTAGTCCTATAACCCTCGTGAGACATCACCATGCTGCGACTCATCTGCCTATTTCTTCTGGCTTTCGGGCTGGCCACAAACCCTGCTTTGGGCGACGGTGATATCGAGAGCCAGCGCACTAGCGCCAAGCCGTTGATACCGATCAACAGCGGATCAACTTCCAAGGCGTTGAAAACGGTGGCCTACACCCCGGACGGTAAACATTACTTGATAGGCGACCTCTTCGCCGGCATTGGTATTTTTAGTACTGCGCAAGCAACCCTGGTTACCGAAGAGCCCATCAAGGCGCTCTTCGCGGGAAATCCTCCCGGCGATCCAGAATATGCCGCCACGGCACAGAGCCTCTGGTACGCCGGTATCATCGACAGCAATACCTACTACTATGCCGCTGGGGATATGGGTATCAAGCCGCACGACTTCCGCGTGAATATCCAGCAGATAAACCCACCCAAGCGCCTGCATACCCACCGCCCCCCCGGTTTAAGCGACACTCGTCCGGTTCGAGCAAACCGCACCTACATCAACTACCCCGACACCCTGGTCAACTGGCATACCGGTCAGGAATATCCCGTCAGGACATTCAGCCCGGCCGGCTTCGACCATGCTCTGACAGACAGCGGCAAGGTCTTCTCGACCAGCTACCCCAGCAATTGGGCGATGCTCTACGACCCGCTCAGCGACAGTAGCATCCAGTGGAAGCTGGGCATCTCTCCCGGAGAGGCCGTGCTCACGCGCGGCAGCCGCCATGTCGTGGCACAGGATTCGGACGGCGCCTGCCGGGTATGGCCACTGCCCGAACTGAAACCGGTGCAACACTGCGGCCGCGCGCCCTGGTTCGCCAGCGATGGCAACGTCGAGCTGGTCACCGATCCCGCCGGTGATCATTTCGCCGCCGCATGGCGCGAGCGCGTGCAGGTCTACCAGGTCGAGCCTTACCGGCGCACGTTTGAGTTGGAGATGAACAACAACGTGCTGGCCATGGCGCTCTCCGCCAACGGGCGCCTGGCCATCTCCAGCCAGCAGGATGCCGTCGAGGTGTGGGACATCCCCAGTCGAAAACTGCTGGGGCGGATCGCCACCGACACCTTCCCCCGCCTGCTGGCCATTTCGCCCTCGGGCGACGAAATACTGGTACACGACAGGACCCTGCTGCGCCTGCGTGTACCCGAGCCGGACGCTCACCCGCAGGAGTGACGCCCAAGCGCCGACGCAAGCGCTCTACAGCACCTGGCGCAGGAAACTCTGTGCCCGCGCATCCTGAGGCTGGGCGAAGAACTGCGCTGGCGGCGCGTCTTCCAACAGCTTACCGTGATCGAAGAACAGCACGCGGTCGGCCACCTCGCGGGCGAAGCCCATTTCGTGGGTGACGCAGACCATGGTCATGCCCTCCTGGGCCAGTTGCTTCATCACGTCCAGCACCTCGCCGACCATTTCCGGGTCGAGGGCCGAGGTCGGCTCGTCGAACAGCATCACTTTCGGGTCCATGCACAGGGCACGGGCGATGGCCACGCGCTGCTGCTGGCCGCCGGACAGGCGCGACGGATACTCGTGGGCCTTCTGCGCGATGCCGACCTTGGCCAGCAGCGTCTGGGCCTTGGCCTCGCGCTCAGCCTTGCCGCGCTTGCGCACGATCTTCTGCGCCAGGCACAGGTTCTCCAGCACGGTCATGTGCGGGAACAGGTTGAAGTGCTGGAACACCATGCCCACCTCGCGGCGGTAGGCGTTCACGTCGGTCTTCGGGTTGGCCAGGTCGACGCCGTCGATACTCACCGAGCCATCGTCCAGCTCCTCCAGGCCGTTGAGGCAGCGCAGGAAGGTGGACTTGCCGGAGCCCGAGGGGCCGATCACCACCACCACCTCGCCGCGCTGGACGGTGGTGCTGACATTGTCCACCGCGCGCACTTCGTGGCCGCGGGCGTCGAAGACTTTCACCAGGTTGCGGACTTCAATCACTTTTCCCGAGCCTCCGCTCCAGGCGGCTGGCGACTTGCGACAGCGGCAGGTTGATGACGAGGTAGAGCGCGGCGACGCAGAACCAGATCTCGAAGGTGGAGAACGAGGTGGTGATGGCTTCGCGGCCGCTCTTGGTCAGTTCGGTGATGGCGATCACCGAGACCAGCGAGGTGTCCTTGACCAAACTGATGAACTGCCCGGCCAGCGGCGGCAGCACGCGCTTGAAGGCCTGCGGCAGGATCACGTGGCGCATCGACTGGCCGGCGGTCAGGCCCAGCGAACGCGCCGCCTCACCCTGGCCGCGGGCCACCGACTGCACGCCGGCACGGATGATCTCGCCGACGTAGGCGCCGGTGAACAGCGCCAGTGCGGCGACCCCGGCGAACTCGCGGGACAGGTTGAGCACGGTGCCGATGAAGAAGTAGAAGATGAATATCTGCACCAGCAGCGGCGTACCGCGCACCAGTTCGACGTAGACGGTGGACAGGTCGCGCAGGGTCGGGTTGCTGGACAACCGGCACAGGCCGGTGGCCAGGCCGATCACCAGCGCCATCGCCCCGGAGGCCACGGAGATCCACAGGGTGGTCCACAGCCCCCAGAGCAGCGGGCCGGCGGCCCACTGGCGGGTGACGCCGATCTCGTCGCCCTCGCTGACATCGTCGCCCTCGGCCACCCGCAGGCTGTCGCTGGCGACTTCGAGCACCTGCTCCTCGCCGCCCTCGGCGGTCAGGGTCACGCGGCTCAGGCCGCCCGCTTCGGTGACGGCACTGACGCTGCCGTAGTCGGCAGAGCGCTGGGCTTCCTCGGCCTGGTAGGCGAAGTACTGCGGCACGCGGTTCCAGTGCCACTCGTAGGAGATCAGCGAGGTGGAGTACCACAGGCCCCAGGCCACCAGGGCCAGGATCAGCCCGGTGAGGATGTGCCAGGGCCAGGTACGACGATGTTTTCTAATCACGGGAAATCTCGCTCATGGCGGGGAACAGAAACAGGCCCGACCTTGTGGGCCGGGCCTGTCGTCACCAGCGAGGACCGAAGTCCGACGCGGGGCTTATTCCATCTCTTTCAGCCAGTCGTTCTTCTTGAACCACTTGGTGTGGATGCGCTCGTAGGTGCCGTCGTGCTTGATCTGGTGCAGCCAGTTGTTGATCCAGTTGATGCTGTCGTAGTCGCCCTTCTTCAGGCCGAAGGCCAGCGGCTCGAAGGTGAACGGCTCGTCGAGGAACACCAGCTTGCCGGCGCCGGCCTTGTTCACCGCCACCACGTTGTAAGGCGCGTCGTAGATGAAGGCGTCGGCCTTGCCGTTGACCACGTCCATCACCGCTTCCTGCTCGTTGTCGAAGCCGTGGTACTGGGCCTTGGCGATCAGGCGCTTGGCGACCATCTCGCCGGTGGTACCGATCTTCGAGGTGATGCGGTACTTGGCGTCGTTGAGGTCCTTGTAGGACTTGATCTCGCCTTGCAGCTCCTTGCGGATCAGCAGCGTCTGACCGACCACGATGAAGGGCTCGGGGAAGTTGACCCGCAGGTTGCGCTCCTGGGTCACGGTCATGCCGGAGCCGATCATGTCGAACTTGTCGGTGAGCAGGGCCGGGATGATGCCGTCGTAGCTGGTGGACACCAGTTCCAGCTTGACGCCCATGGCCTTGGCCATGGCCTTCAGCAGGTCGACTTCGAAACCGATGATCTCGCCGCGCTTGTTGGTCATCTCGAACGGCATGTAGGTCGGGTCCATGCCGACGCGCAGGGTGCCGCGCTTGACCGCGTCGTCGACCATGCCGGCATGGGCCATGCCGGTCACCGCGCAAGCGGAAAGCAGCAGAGATGCGAGAAACTTCTTCATTCCTATCTCCTAGGGGACAACTCGATTTTCAAGGACGCGCGCCCACGGACACCGGGGCAAGGCGAGCAATCCTAACCGCCCGGACAGTGGATGGCGAGTCGCAAAGCAGGCAGGAATCGGGCCAGGTCGCCGTGCCGACGACCGGTAGCGAGGCGCTCAGACCTCAAGCAGGAAGGTCACCGGCCCGTCATTGACCAGGTGTACCTGCATGTCCGCGCCGAAGCGGCCGGTGGCCACCTGCGGATGCTGCTCGCGGGCCAGGGCCACCAGTTGCTCGAACAGGGCCAGGCCCTGGGCCGGCGGCGCCGCGCTGGAGAAGCTCGGGCGCAGGCCGCTCTTGGTGTCGGCGGCCAGGGTGAACTGGGAGACCAGCAGCAGGCCTCCGTTCACGTCGGTCAGCGACAGGTTCATCTTGCCCGCATCGTCGGAGAACACCCGGTAGTTGAGCAGCCGCTGCAGCCCCTTGGCGCTGGTCGCCGCGTCGTCCTGCGGCTCGATGCCGACCAGCGCCAGCAGGCCCTGGTCGATGGCGCCGACGATCTCTCCCGCGACTTCGACGCGGGCGCCACGCACCCGCTGGATCAGCAGCTTCACGCGTCTTCCAGGGGCAGGTCGAGCAGGCGCCGGGCCATCTGGTCGGCGGCGCGCACCAAGGCATCGGTGATACCCGGCTCGGCAGCAGCATGGCCGGCGTCGCGGATGATCTGCAGCTCGCTGTTGGGCCAGGCCTGGTGCAGGGCCCAGGCATTGTCCAGCGGGCAGATCACGTCGTAGCGGCCGTGCACGATCACGCCCGGCAGGTGGGCGATCTTCGGCATGTCGCGCAGCAACTGGTCTTCCTCGAGGAAGGCATTGTTGACGAAGTAGTGGCACTCGATGCGCGCGATCGACAGGGCGCGATGCGGCTCGGTGAAGCGGTCGACCACCTGCGGATTGGGCCGCAGAGTGGCGGTGTGGCCCTCCCAGCAGGACCAGGCCTTGGCCGCGTGCATCTGGGCGATCTGGTCCGGCCCGGTGAGACGCTTGTAGAAGGCCTGCATCAGGTCGCCGCGCTCCTCGGCCGGAATTGGCGCCACGTAGTCTTCCCAGTAATCGGGGAACAGGCGGCTGGCGCCCTCCTGGTAGAACCAGTCGAACTCCTGCGGGCGGCACAGGAAGATGCCGCGCAGGATCAGCGCATGCACGCGATCCGGGTGGCTCTGGGCGTAGGCCAGGGACAGGGTCGAGCCCCAGGAGCCGCCGAACAGCACCCACTTGTCGATGCCCAGGTGCTCGCGGATACGCTCCATGTCGGCCACCAGGTCCCAGGTGGTGTTGCCCTCCAGGCTGGCGTGCGGCGTGGAACGGCCGCAGCCGCGCTGGTCGAAGGTGATGATGCGGTACAGGTTGGGGTCGAAGTAGCGACGGCTGGCGGCATCGCAGCCGGCGCCGGGGCCGCCGTGGACGAACAGCACCGGCAGGCCGTCCGGAGAACCGCTCTCGTCCACGTAGAGGACGTGCGGCTCCGCCACCGCCAGTTCATGGCGGGCGTGGGGTTTGATCTCCGGATACAAAGTCAGCATGGCGCACTCCCGAGTCTGTGCGTAGTTTCCCTGGGTCCACCTCGGACCGACCCTGCCGGGCATCATAACCATGAATCGGGAGTTGAACATGCCTACCCAGCGATTTGCCCTGCCTTTTCTGCTGATCTGCGCCCTGCTCGTCGGCTGTGCGCCAAGCGATCCGCAGGCCGAGCTGGAGGCGGCCGTCCAGCGCCTGCAGGACGAGCTGGAGGCCAAGCGCAGCGACGAGGTGCTGGACCTGCTGCACCCGCAGTTCAGCGCCCGCCAGGAGTTCGACCGGGACTGGGCGCGGCGCACCATGGCGCTGCTGTTCCTGCGCCACAAGCAGGTGCGGGTGATCGCCATCGGCGCCCGCAGCGAACTCGACCCCACCTACAGCGACCGGGGCCACACCCGCGCCGAGGTGGCCCTGACCGGCGCCGAGGGACTGATCCCGGACAGCGCCCGCCACTACAGCGTGAAGCTGGAATGGTGGCGGGAGGGCGACGCGTGGAAGCTGGCGCGACTGGACTGGGAATGACCGTAGGGCGGGTGAAACCCGCGTTTCAACTCGAAATACGCGGGTTTCACCCGCCCTCGTCTGCTAGAAGACGTAGGGGATGAACATCCGGCTGCGGCTCATGTACTCGCGATAGGCCTCGCCGAAGTAGTCCAGGCACTCGGCCTCGTCGCGCCGCGCGGCCAGGTAGAGCAGCACACTGGCCACCAGGCCCAAGAGCAGGGTGACGCCATGCAAGTCCTTGCAGACGATGCCCCAGGTCAGCAGCAGCAGCGAACAGAACAGCGGATGGCGGATGAAGCGGTAGATGCCGCCGGTGACCAGCCGCGAGGTGCGCTCGAAGGCGTACAGCTCGTCGTCCTGGCGCTGCTCGCCGGGCCGGCCGTCGCGGCGCAGTTGGTAGAGGCCGAGGAACAACACGGTCAGCGAACCGAACAGCAGCACCCAGGACACCTTCTGGTGCAGCGCGTAGCGGTCCTCGAACCAGACCGGTGCGTTGAGCACCAGCAGCGCCAGCATCGCCTCCCAGGCGAGGAAGCGATAGAAGCCGTGGGACCGGGGGTTGCGCAGCGTGCGCCAGGAAATGCCGAGCAATATCAGCGAACCGACCAGAAAACCCACCACCTGCATCCACATCCCTCGTTCCTCCCTCTGCCGCTTCGCCAGCCGCGCCCAGGCCTCTGATACACTGCCGGCCTCACAGTTCCTGGCGTACGCAATGGACCGCACCCAACTGCACAGCCTGCTGCCGCACCAGGGCCCCGCCCTGTGGCTGGACGCCCTGCTCGGCCACGACTCCGGTCGCATCGAGGGATTGTCCGCCTGGCATCACCTGGCGGCCTTCGGCGCGGACGCCTCGCCCTGCCTGCTGTTCGAGGCCGCCGCCCAGCTGTGCGCCGCGCATGGTGCCCTATATGGCGAGGATAGCGCCATCGACATGGCGCTGGTGGGCAAGCTGTCCCAGTTGCAGCTGCACTTCGAGCCGCCGCGCCGCGAGGGCGAGCTGCGTGTCGCCGCCACTCAGGAGGCGCTGAGCCCGGCCGGTGCCCTCTACGCCTTCAGCATCCACACCGGGCAGCGCCTGCTGCTGGATGGCAAGCTCCTGCTGGTGCTGGTCCGTGCTTGAGCTGATCGACCTTTCCCACCGCTACCCCGGCGCCGATGCCCCGGCCCTGCAGGGCATCGACCTGCAACTGCGCCCCGGCCAGTGCCTGGGCCTGCTCGGCAGCAACGGCGCCGGCAAGACGACCCTGCTGTCCCTGCTGGCCGGCGTGCTGCCGCTGCAGCGGGGCGAAATCCGCTGGGACGGCGAGCGCAGCCTCGGCCTGGTGCCGCAGCAGTTGGCCTTCTATGCCGAGCTGAAGGTGCGCGAGAACCTCGAACTGTTCGCCGACCTCTACCGCCTGCGTGGCGCCGAGCGCGCCCGCCGCCTGGAACTGTGCATCGCCAGCACCGCCCTGGAAGACAAGCTGCCGCGCCGCGCCGCGCGCCTGTCCGGCGGCGAGCAGCGCCGCCTGAACTTCGCCATCGGTCTGCTGCAACCGGCGCGCCTGTACCTGTTCGACGAAGCCACGGTCGGCGTCGACGCGGCCAGCCGCCAGCTGCTGCTGGCCGCCGTGGAGCGGCTGACCGCCGAGGGCCACGGGGTGATCTACACGAGCCACTACCTGGACGAGGTCGAGCGGGTCGCCCAGCGCATCCTGCTGCTGCACGAAGGCCGGGTGCGTCTGGACCTGGACAGCCGCCAGCTGCTCGACGACGGCCACGGCCTGTTGTTGGAGTGGCAGGACGCCGAGCCGGCCGGCCTGCAAGAGCTGCTGGCACGCCTGCACCTGGTGGCCGAGCCGCTGCCGGGCGGCCTGCGCATTCCCGCCCTGGATGGCCCGCAGCTGCTGGAGATCACACGTTTCCTCGCCGACCGGCCCGGGCTGCCGCGCCTGCTGCGCTTCGGCCGCCCGTCGCTGGAACAGCTCTACCTGCGCCTCAACGGAGGCCGCCTATGAGGCTGCTGGCCCTGGTGCGCAAGGAGCTCCTGCTGCTGCTGCGCGACCCCCATGCGCTGGCCGTGCTGTTCATCATGCCGACCCTGTTCCTGGTGCTGATGGCCGGCGCCATGTCCAACTACCTGCAGGACAAGCCGCCGGCCCTGCGCCTGACGCTAGAAACGCCCCAGGCCAGCGCCTACAGCGAATTCTTCCACGCCGCCCTGGCCGCCCAGCTGCCGGGCAGCGAGCTGCTGGACCACGGCGATGCGCGCAGCACGCGGATCGACCTGCCGGCCGACTTCGCCGACACCCTGCTGCAGGACGAGCAGCCGGGGCTGGCCCTGAGCTTCCCGCCGCAGCTGGACAAGCTGTCGCGCCAGCACCTGCGCGGCGCGGTGCGCATCGCCCTGGCGCAGACCCGTCTGCTCGCCTTCCTTGAGGACAGTGGCGACGTGGACGCCAGCCTGCCGCTGGCCGAGCGCTTGGCCCTGGTCCAGCAGCGCACCCAGAGCCGGGTCGAGGAACACGAGCTGCTGGCCAGCGGCGACCTCAGCGGCCGGGCCAACGCCAGCCAGCTGAGCGTGCCGGCCTGGCTGATCTTCGGCATGTTCTTCGTCGCCCTGCCGATGGCCGGCGGCTTCCAGCGCGAGCAGCAGAGCGGCGCACTGCTGCGCTTCCGCGCCCTCGACCTGAGCCTGGCCACCCTGGCCCTGAGCAAGCTGCTGCCGTACCTCGCCATCAACCTGGTGCAGTTCGCCCTGCTGCTGGCCATCGGCGTCTACGGCCTGCCGCTGCTTGGCCTGCAGGGCCTGACCTTGCCCGGCAGCCCAGCGGCCTACCTGCTGCTCGCCATCAGCCTGACCCTCGCTACCTGCGGCCTAGGCCTGCTGCTGGCCGGCCTGGCACGCAGCGCCGAACAGGCGTTGTTGCTCGGCGGCGGGATCAATATCATCCTCGCCGCGCTGGGCGGCATCATGGTGCCGAAGAGCGTGATGCCGGCGGCCATGGGCCAGCTGGCGGAAATCTCGCCGATGAGCTGGGCGCTGGACGCCTTCCTCACCCTGCTGGTGGGCCAGGGCTCGGTCGCCGACATCGCCCCCTACTGCCTCCGCCTGCTGCTGATGGCCGCCCTGCTCGGCGGCGGCGGATGGCTCCTGTTCCGAAGACGAGTGCAGCAAACGCAATGGACGACCTACTAGAACAACAACTCAAGCAACTGCTGATTCGTGAGTGCGACAAGGAAGACGACATCGACTGGCAGAGCATCGCCGACGACGAACCGCTGTTCGGCGCCAAGAGCCGCGTGCAGATGGACAGCCTGGACGCCCTGCAGGTGTCGCTGGCCTTGCAGCAGCACTACGGCGTGCGCATCGAGGGCGCCAAGGACGGCCGCAAGATCCTCGCCAGCATCGCCGACATCGCCGCCTATATCCGTAAGCAGCGGTGAAGCCGGTCTACCTGCAGCGCGGCACCCTGCACAGCGCCCTGGGCGCCGACCTGGGTGAAGCGGCGAGCAACCTGCTGTCCGACTGCAAGCCGCAGCCGCGCCCGTTCCTACTGCATGAGCTGCGGCAGGAACGTCCCTACTTCGCCGTAGCCGATGACGAGACGCTGGATGCGCGCCTGGATCGCCTGCTGGCCGAGACCCTGGGCGACGCGCCGGCCGACGACTGCCTGCTGATCGTCGCCAGCACCGCGCTGGACATCACCGAGCTGGAGGCGCGGGCGGCCGAGGAAGACGGCTTCCGCTTCGAGCACTCCACGCCGCTGGACCTGATGGCCGAGCGGCTGCGCCAGCGCCACGGTTTCCTCGACGCCTTCACCCTCAACACCGCCTGTACCAGCGCCGCCAACGGCCTGCTCTACGGCGCGCGGCTGATCGGGGCCGGGCAGTACCCCAGGGTGCTGGTGCTGGCCTTCGAGACACCCAGCGCCATTGCCCAACAGGGCTTCGGCGCTCTCGACCTGATCAGCCCCAGCGGCGCCTACCGCCCCTTCCACCCGCAGCGCGACGGCCTGATCCTCGGCGAATGCTACTGCGCCGCCCTGCTCGGCCCGGAGCCCGGCCCGGCGCCGCTGGGCAGGCTGCTCGGCGGCTTCAGTGCCTGCGACACCAGCAGCCTGACCACCACCCGCGAGGACGGCAGCCATATCGACTGGGTGATGCAGCGCGCACTGAACACAGCCGGCGTCGCGGCCGGGCAGATCGGCCTGGCCAAGCTGCACGGCACCGCCACCGGCGCCAACGACCTGGCCGAAAGCGCCGGCATGCACCTGCTCTACCCCGAGGCCATGCCGCCGATGGCCGCGCTCAAGCCCTGGCTCGGCCACACCCTCGGCGCCTGCGGCCTGAGCGAGCCCCTGCTGCTGCTCGCCGCCCTGCGCCGGGGCGCGCTGCCGGCGCTGGACTACGCCGGCGAGGCGCTGCTGCCACTGCCGGCCACGCCGACGGCCATCGCCCCGGATGCCCTGCTGCTGGCCAACTTCTTCGGCTTCGGCGGCAACAACGCCAGCTTGGTCCTGCAGGGCTGTCTTACGGGAGAACAGTCATGACTGTCATCGCCGCCAGCGAGATCAGCGGCAGCGCCGCCCTCGACGACAAGGCGCTGAAGGCCGCCCTGGGCCAGTACCTGAGCAGCCCGCCACGGCGCATCGACCGCCTGATCTTCCAGGCCCTGCTCGGCGCCGCCCTGCTCAAGGACCGGGTGCGAAGCGACTGCGGCCTCTACCTGGCCTCGCGCCACCCGGCGCGGCCGACCATGGGCGCGCTGCTCGACGCCGTGTGCGTGCAGCAGCGCCAGCCCAAGCCCTTCGAGTTCGTCAACAGCGTGAGCAACGCCGCCGGCTTCCACGTCGCCCAGCAGCTGGGACTGGAGGGACCGAACCTGTTCATCGGCGCCGGGCCGCGGGTGTGGCCACAGCTGCAGCGGCTGGCCGCGCTGGACCTGGCCGACGGAGGCGTCAGCCAGGCGTTGCTGCTGGAAGTGGAAGACCTGGGCGACTTCCGGGTGCGGGCCGTACTGCTGGAAGGCGCCAAGGGCGCTCCGGCGGCCGGCTTCGACGAACTGACGGCCGGGATCGAGCTGCGCCGGCTGGACCTGCACGCCTCCGTCTAGTCCTCGTCGCCGCCGGAATCCAGGCCGTGCTTGCGCAGCTTGTCGTGCAGCGTCTTGCGCGGCAGGCCCAGGGCCTCGGCCAGGCTGCGCACGGAGCTATGCCCCTTGGCCATCTCGGCGGCAATCAGCGCCTTCTCGTAGGCCTCCACCCGCTCGCCCAGGCTCTGCCCGTCGTCGCCGGCCGGCAACGCGCCGCCGGGCAGGTCCAGGCCCAGGTCCAGCCCCATGGCGAAACGCTCCGCGGCGTTCTGCAGCTCGCGCACGTTGCCCGGCCAGGCGTGGCTGAGCAGCTGGGCGCGCTGCCCCGTCTGCAACTCGCGGGGCGGCAGGCCGTGACGCTGGGCAGCGGCCTCGGCGTGGTGCTGAAACAGCAGCAGGATGTCCGCGCCGCGCTCGCGCAGCGGCGGGATGCGCAGCGGCGCGACGTTGAGCCGGTAGTACAGGTCGGCGCGGAAGCGCCCCTGGTCGGCGGCGGCGCGCAGGTCCTCCTTGGTCGCGGCGATCACCCGGATGTCCAGCGGGATCAGCTGGTTGCCGCCCAGCCGTTCGACCACGCGCTCCTGCAGCAGGCGCAGCAGCTTGACCTGCACGTCCGGGCTCATGCTCTCGATCTCGTCGAGGAACAGGGTACCGCCGTTGGCGAACTCGAATTTGCCGATGCGCCGCTTCTGCGCGCCGGTGAAGGCGCCCGGCTCGTGGCCGAACAGCTCGCTCTCCACCACCGATTCGGCCAGCGCGCCGGCATTGATCGCCACGAAGGGCCCCTTGCGGCGTGCGGAAAGGTCGTGCAGGGCGCGGGCCACCACCTCCTTGCCCGCCCCGGTCTCGCCGAGGATCAGCACGTCGGTGTGGATGGCGGCCAGCGCACCCACCTGCTCGCGCAGGCGCTGCATGGGCGCGGACTGGCCGATCAGGCGGCCACCCAGCTCGTCGCGGTCGGCCAGGGCCAGGCGCAGGCTGCGGTTCTCCAGCACCAGGCGGCGCAGCTCCAGCGCGCGGCGCACGCCGTCGAGCAGGGCCTCGCTGGCGAACGGCTTCTCCAGGAAGTCGTAGGCGCCGGCGCGCATGGCCTGCACCGCCAGCGGCACGTCGCCATGGCCGGTGATCAGCAGCACCGGCAGTCCGGCATCCCGTTCGTGGAGCTGCTCCAGCAGCTGCATGCCGTCCACGCCGGGCATGCGGATATCGCTGACCACCACGCCCGGCCAGTCCGGCGCGATGCGCTCGGCCACGCCGCGCGCGTCGGCCAGGGTCTCGACGCGCAGGCCGGCCAGATCGAGCGTCTGCGCCAGGGCCTGGCGCAGGTGTTCGTCGTCGTCGATCAGCAGGACCTGGGCGCGGTCGTCGATGGCAGTCATGAAAACTCCTCGGGAGGTTGCAGGTTGGCGCCGGGCTCGGCGCCGCGCAGCCGCAGGGTGACCCGCGCGCCACCGTCCGGGTGGTTGGCCAGCAGCAGCTCGCCGCCCAGGGCGCGCATCAGCGTCTCGCAGATGGCCAGGCCGAGGCCCAGGCCCTGGGTGCGGGTCTTGGTGGTGAAGAAGGGTTCGCGGGCATGGGCCAGGGCCTGCTCGCTGAAGCCGGGGCCGTTGTCGCGCAGGGTCAGGTCGACGCCCTCCGCGGTCGTCTCCACGCTCAGCCAGATGCGCCGGGGCGGCGCCTTCTCGGCGAGGGCGTCGAGGGCGTTGGACAGCAGGTTGCCGAGCACCTGGCGCAGCCGCGTCTCGCCCGCCTGCACCCACAGGGTGGCGTCCGGCAGGTCGCGGATCAGCTCCACCTCCAGCGCCCGGCGACGCTTGGCCACCAGGGCCAGGGCGTCTTCCAGCGCCGGTTGCAGCGCCACGCTCTCCGGCGCGTGGCGATCACGTCGGGCGAAGGCGCGCAGGTGGGCGATGATCGAGGCCATGCGCCCGGTCAGCTCGCTGATCTGCCGCAGGTTGCCGCGGGCGTCGTCCAGGCGCTGGTGGTCGAGCAGCACGCCCGCGTTGTCGGCGTAGCTGCGGATCGCCGCCAGCGGCTGGTTGAGTTCGTGGCTGATGCTGGCGCTCATGGTGCCGAGCGCGGTCAGCTTGCCGGCCTGCACAAGCTCGTCCTGGGTGCGCAGCAGCTCCTGCTGGGTCTGTTCGCGCTCCAGCACTTCGTCCTTGAGCCGGTTGTTCAGGGTCTCCAGGTCACGGGTACGCTCCAGCACGCGCATCTCCAGCTCGCGTCGTGCCTTGGCGTCCAGCGCGATGCGGTCGATGTAGTGGCGCCGCCGCTGCAGCAGCAGGCCGAGCATCAGCAGCCCGGCCAACAGCACCGCCCCGCCCACCACCAGGGTGGTCCGCACCGGGCGGTCCACCAGCTGGCGCGGCGCGAGCAGGCTGACGGTCAGCCCGCTCTCCGCCAGCTCCCGGCTCTGGATCAGCCAGGCGCGCTCGTCCAGGCGCAGCGGCGCGGGCGCCTGGGTCGGATAGGGCTGGTTGGCGACGATGGCGGCGCGCTCCGCGTTGTCCAGCTCGCGGGTGGCGCGGAAGCGCCAGTCCTGGCGCGAGGCGATGATCACCACGCCGTTGCTGTCGGTGACCATCAGCTGCTCGGGAGTGCTGCCCCAGAGCCGTTCCGAGTCGTCCAGATCGACCTTGACCACGAGGATACCGACCACCTCGTCGCCGTCCCGCACCGGGCTCGAGAAGAAGTAGCCGCGCTTGCGCGAGGTGGTGCCGAGGCCGAAGAAACGCCCGTGCTTGCCGGCCAGGGCCTCGCGGAAATACGGGCGATAGGTGAAGTCGCGACCGATGAAGCTGTCCATCTGGTCCCAGTTGGACGAGGTCAGGGTCAGCCCCTGCGGGCTCATCAGGTAGATCACGTCGGCACCGGTCTCGCGGCGCACCCGGTCCAGCAGCAGGTTGGCCGTCTCCTGCAGCTCATCGTCGTCCGGCGCGGCCAGCAGCGCCCGCAGGGGCGGCAGGTCGGCCAGGATGTAGGGCAGCGTCTCGTAGCGGCGCAGGGTGCCGTAGAGGTTGGCGACGTACAGGTCGAGGGTCTGCCGGTTCTGTTCGAGCAACTCGCCACGGTAGTAGCGCTCGGCGAAGTACTGCAGCGGCCACATCAGCGGGACGAGCAGCAGGGCCAGCAGGATCAGGCTGCGCCAGCGGGGGCGGTAGGGAGTGGCAGGCTGGGTCATGACGGTGCGCCGGGGTGATCGGCGCATTATGCACCGCCAGCCCTCAGCGCGGGCTGTTCAGGCACTCCAGCAGGGTCTGGTGCCAGTCGGGTAGCTCGATCTGCCATTCGTGCTGCAGACGCGAGCAGTCCAGGCGCGAGTTGGCCGGCCGTTGCGCCGGTGTCGGGTATTCGCTGGTGGCGATGGGCAGCAGGCGCGCGCAGGGCTTGCCCTGAGCCTTCAGCTGGGCGGCGATGGCCTCGGCGAAGCCGAACCAGGAGGTCTCGCCCTGCCCGGTCAGGTGGTAGGTGCCCCATTCGCCGGCGCGGCCCTCGCGCCAGTGGCGGACCAGCTCGGCCGTGGCCTGGGCGATGGTACCGGCCCAGGTCGGCGCGCCGATCTGGTCGGCCACCACGCGCAGCTCTTCACGCTCCTGCAGCAGGCGCTGCATGGTCAGCAGGAAGTTGCGCCCGTGCAGCGAGTACACCCAGCTGGTGCGCAGGATCAGGTGCTGGCCGCCGACCTCCCGGATCGCCTGCTCGCCGGCCAGCTTGCTGCGGCCGTAGACGCCCAGCGGGCCGGTGGCGTCGCTCTCGACGTAGGGCGAGGCCTTGCGGCCGTCGAACACGTAGTCCGTGGAGTAGTGGATCAGCGGAGCGCCCAGCGCAGCGGCTTCCTCCGCCAGCACTCCGGGCGCGCTGGCGTTGATCGCATGGGCCAGCTCGGGCTCGCTCTCGGCCTGGTCCACCGCGGTGTGGGCCGCAGCGTTGATCAGCAGGCCCGGCTGCAGCTCACGCACCTGGCGGCGAATGGCGTCGCCATCGGCCAGGTCGAGCTGTTCGTGGCCCAGCACCAGCAGCTCCGCCTCGGCGCCGAGGGCCAATTGCAACTCGCGGGAGACCTGGCCGTGGCGGCCGGTGATCAGCACTCTCATGGGAACAGCTCGGCATCGCGCAGGACAGGCGCGGCCTGGTCCTTGGCCGACAGCTGCGGCACGCCGTCGAACTGCCAGTCGATGGCCAGTTCCGGGTCGTCCCAGCGGATGCAACGCTCGTGGGCCGGCGCGTAGTAGTCGGTGGTCTTGTAGAGGAACTCGGCGTGCTCGCTCAGCACCACGAAGCCGTGGGCGAAGCCTTCCGGCACCCAGAGCTGGCGCTTGTTCTCGGCGGACAGGCGCACGCCGACCCACTGGCCGAAACCGGGCGAACTACGACGGATGTCCACGGCCACGTCCAGCACTTCGCCGGCGACCACGCGGACCAGTTTCCCCTGGGGCTGCTCGATCTGGTAGTGCAGGCCGCGCAGCACGCCACACGCGGAGCGGGAGTGGTTGTCCTGCACGAAGTCCCGGCGCACACCGGTAGCCTCTTCGAAGGCGCGGGCGTTGAAGCTCTCGTAGAAGAAGCCGCGCTCGTCCCCGAACACGCGGGGCTCGAGGATAAGCACCTCCGCGAGCCGTGTGGGGATGGCCTTCACCGCGTCTCTCCCGCCAGCTGGTAGAGGTACTGGCCATAGCCGGTCTTGCCGAAGGCCTTGGCCTGCTGCAGCAGGCATTCGCGGTCGATCCAGCCCTGCTGGTAGGCGACCTCCTCGGGGCAGGCGACCTTCAGCCCCTGGCGGTGCTCGATGGTCTGCACGTACTGGGAGGCCTCCAGCAGGCTGTCGTGGGTGCCGGTGTCGAGCCAGGCGAAACCGCGGCCGAGCTTCTCGACGCGGAGCTCGCCACGCTTCAGGTAGACGTTGTTGACGTCGGTGATCTCCAGTTCGCCCCGCGGCGAAGGCTTCACCGCCTTGGCGATGTCGATCACTTCGTTGTCGTAGAAGTACAGCCCGGTGACCGCGTAGCTGGACTTGGGCTTGGCGGGTTTCTCTTCGATGGAGATGGCGCGCCCCTGCTCGTCGTATTCGACGACGCCGAAGCGCTCCGGGTCCTTGACCCAGTAGCCGAACACGGTGGCGCCTTTCGGATTGCTGGCGGCCCGTTGCAGCTGCTCGGTGAAATGCTGGCCGTGGAAGATGTTGTCGCCGAGGATCAGGCAGACCGAATCCCCACCGATGAATTCCTCGCCGATCAGGAACGCCTGGGCCAGGCCGTCCGGCGACGGCTGTTCGGCATAGCTGAAGCGCACGCCGAACTGGCTGCCGTCACCCAGCAGGTTGCGGTACTGGGGCAGGTCCTGGGGGGTGGATATGATCAGGATGTCGCGGATGCCGGCGAGCATCAGCACCGAGACCGGGTAGTAGATCATCGGTTTGTCGTAGACCGGCAGCAGCTGCTTGGAAACCCCCAGGGTGATGGGGTGCAGCCGGGTGCCGGAACCTCCGGCGAGGATGATGCCTTTCATGCTGAAGCTCCTAGTCGCTCGCGTTGATAACTGCCGTCCTGCACGTGACGGCACCACTCCAGGTTGTCGAGGTACCACTGCACGGTCTTGCGCAGGCCGCTGGCGAAGGTTTCCTCCGGCACCCAGCCCAGTTCGCGCTGGATCTTGCCGGCGTCGATGGCGTAGCGCTGGTCGTGGCCCGGGCGGTCCTTGACGAAGGTGATCAGGTCCTCGTAGCGCGCCACGCCGGCGGGCTTGGCCGGGGCCAGCTCCTCCAGCAGGGCGCAGATGCCGCGCACCACGTCGATGTTGCGCTGCTCGTTGTGGCCACCGATGTTGTAGGTCTCGCCGACCTGCCCCTCGCTCACCACCTTGAGCAGGGCGCGGGCATGGTCCTCCACGAACAGCCAGTCGCGCACCTGCAGGCCGTCGCCGTATACCGGCAGGGGCTTGCCTTCCAGGGCGTTGAGGATCACCAGCGGGATCAGCTTCTCCGGGAAGTGGAAGGGGCCGTAGTTGTTGGAGCAGTTGGTGAGCAGCACCGGCAGCCCGTAGGTGCGCTGCCAGGCGCGTACCAGGTGGTCGGAAGCGGCCTTGCTCGCCGAATAGGGAGAACTGGGTGCGTAGGGCGTGGTCTCGGTGAACAGGTCGTCCACACCGTGCAGGTCGCCGTAGACCTCGTCGGTGGAGATGTGGTGGAAGCGGAAGGCCGCCTTGCGCGCCTCCGGCAGCGCCGCCCAGTAGGCGCGCGTCGCTTCCAGCAGGGCGTAGGTGCCGACGATGTTGGTCTGGATGAAGGCGGCCGGCCCGTCGATGGAACGGTCCACGTGCGACTCCGCGGCCAGGTGCATGATGGCGTCCGGCTGGAAGTCGGCGAGGGCCGCGCCCACCACGTCGCTGGCGGCGATGTCCGCCTGCAGGAAGCGGTAGCGCGGGCTGTCCGCGACCGACGCCAGGGACTCCAGGTTGCCGGCGTAGGTCAGCTTGTCGAGGTTGAGCACCTCGTGTTCGGTATTCCGGATCAGGTGGCGGATCAGAGCCGAGCCGATGAAACCGGCGCCGCCGGTGATCAGGATGCGCATGGATGTAGCCCTTGCAAGGTGTGGTTCTGCGTGGGGGCGCATGATACGCCATCCGGGGCCTCGCGGAAGCTCTCCCTGCCGCCCGATACGATGCTGACCGAACGGACAGCCACGGGTTGGCAGGGCTAGAATCGCTCTACTACGCACCACTCCAAGGACTCCCATGGCCACCGCCAACCCGCGGCGCGGGTACACCCTCGGCATCACCGCCTACCTGATCTGGGGCCTGTTCCCCATCTACTTCAAAGCCATCCAGGCCGTGCCGGCGCTGGAGATCATCGCCCATCGGGCGATCTGGTCCGCGCTGTTCGGCGCGTTGCTGCTGGCCCTGTGGAAACACCCGGGCTGGTGGCGCGAGCTGCGCGACAACCCCAGGCGCCTGGCGGTGCTGACCGGCAGCGGCCTGCTGATCGCCAGCAACTGGCTGGTGTACGTCTGGGCGGTGAACAACGGGCGCATGCTGGAAGCCAGTCTGGGCTACTACATCAACCCGCTAGTCAACGTACTGCTCGGCATGTTGCTGCTCGGCGAGCGCCTGCGTCGCCTGCAATGGGTCGCCGTGGGCCTGGCCGCGCTGGGCGTGCTGCAGCAGCTGTGGCAGGTGGGCAGCATTCCCTGGGTGTCGCTGGTGCTGGCGCTGACCTTCGGTTTCTACGGCCTGATCCGCAAGCAGGCGCCGGTGGCCGCCCTGCCGGGCCTGGTGGTGGAGACCTGGCTGCTGCTGCCGCTGGCCCTCGGCTGGCTGCTCCTGCATCCGGCAGCGATGAGCACCCAGCCCGCGTTCTGGAGTAGCAGCGAAGCGCTCTGGCTGATCGCCGCCGGGCCTATCACCCTGGTGCCGCTGCTGTGCTTCAACGCAGCCGCCCGCCACCTGCCCTACACCACCCTGGGCTTCCTGCAGTACCTCGCGCCGACCCTGGTGCTGCTGCAGGCGGTGCTGCTGTTCGGCGAGACGCTGGAAGCGAGCAAGCTGCTGTCCTTCATCTGCATCTGGGCGGCGCTGTTCATCTACAGCCTGGACATCTGGCTGGGGATGCGCCGG
The DNA here is from genome assembly GCF_029837675.1 of Pseudomonas sp. GD04015. Classification (NCBI taxonomy): domain Bacteria; kingdom Pseudomonadati; phylum Pseudomonadota; class Gammaproteobacteria; order Pseudomonadales; family Pseudomonadaceae; genus Pseudomonas; species Pseudomonas sp. GD04015. The sequence continues at coordinate 202,274 of NZ_JAOEEE010000005.1, forward strand.
CGCGGCCAGGCTGCCTAGAAAACGACCAGCGCACCGGAAAGCGCAGCGGGACTGGGCTGGCGCGGTTGTTCCCAGCCTTTTCCACAGGGCCATCCCCAGGCTCTGTGCACAAACCCGGAGGTGCTGGTCATTTCCTGAGCGAAGCGCTACAGGCCTCGCCCTGCCTGGCCTGCAGCACGACCTCCCCAGGCTGTCCACAGCTCTTTCCCCGAGAGGTGGGGACAGCTCGACGCAGCGGCGGGGCGGGAATTATCCACCGCGCGACGGCAAACCACGGTTGAGCAAGAATCGACCAGATCGCTACAGCCCCCGTCCCGCCTGAAGCGCAGCGGTAAATCCCCGCCTTATCCACAGAACGATCCCCGGACTTTGTATACAAGTCGTTGATATTGCTGATTTTCTGATCGAGGCCCGGAAAGCCGCGGCCCATCTGGCCCGGAGCGTCCATCCCCCAGGCTGCCCACACCTTCATCCACAGCTTCGGTGGATATCCACCGCCCGGCGAACCCTGGACGAAATTCGCTCAGACGGCGCCAAGCCACGCCGGACGAGGCCTGGCGGCCCTCATCCCCGTGCTATCCACAGATCCATCCCCGCACTCTGTGCACAAGCCCGCGAACATCGAGCGGACAAGAAAAAGCCCCGGGGCGCCAAGCGGCGCGCCGGGGCTCCCCAGGCTATCCACAGGGTTATCCCCGGCTCACTCCTCGGAGCGCAGGTTCAGTTCCACCATCATGTCGTCGGCCAGGCTCTCCAGGCGGTCGCGCAGCAGGTCCAGCGACAGGGTCAACGGCACCGCCAGCAGTGCCTCGGCATGGAACAGCGGCTCGCTGCTCATGGGCGCCGGCGCCACCTCGGTGGTCAGGCTTTCCAGGTTGATGCCCTGCTCGGCCAGCAGGCGGGTGATGTCACGGACGATGCCGGGGCGGTCGTTGCCGACCAGGTCCAGGTGGATCGGCTTCCAGGTGCAGGCCGGCTCGATGCCGCTCTCCGCCACCAGCACGCGGATGCCGTGGGCGTTGAGCCCCTGCAGGCCCTCCACTAGTTCGTCGTAGCCCTCGGCCGGCACCGCCACCTTGAGGATGCCGGCGAACTGCCCGGCCATGCGCGACATGCGGCTCTCCAGCCAGTTGCCGCCATGCCCGGCGATGCACTGGGCGATGCGCTCCACCAGGCCCGGCTGGTCCGGGGCGATGACGGTGAGTACCAGATGATCCATGAAAGGCCTCTCGTTGCGTAGTTTGGAGCCAGGGCTTCAGGCCGAGCCGATCAGGCCGAACCCGTCAGGCCGAGCCAATAGGTATAGAACATCTCATCGCGGACGTAGCCAAGCTTTTCGTAGAGTGCCTGGCCGGCCAGGTTGTCCCTCGCCGTCTCCAGCTGCAGGCCGCAGGCGCCCTCGGCCTCGGCATGGGCACGGGCGGCATTCATCAGCCGTTCGGCCAGGCCCTGGCGGCGGCCGTCCGGGTGCACGTAGAGATCGCTGAGCAGGTAGGCCGGCGCCAGGTGCAGCGAGGCGAAGAAGGGATAGAGCTGGACGAAGCCCAGGGCGCGTCCTGCCTCGTCGCGGGCGATGAACAGCACCGAGTCGCCTTTCTCCAGGCGGGCCGCGAGGAAATCCTCGACCTCGGCGAGGGGGCGCGGCACCTGGTAGAACGCCAGGTAGCCGGCGAACAACCCGGCCAGTTCGGGCAGATCGGCGGGCTCGACACGGTTGATCGGCATGAGGGCTCCGGAGGGGTGAAAAGTCCCCGCAGTATAGGACGGCCGGACCCGCCGCCGCCCGGCAGGCGGGTACAGGTTGTGACTGATTTTTCCGGATGAGTCATGTAGTATCCGCCGACTCTTACTACATGGCCTTCCGGCCCTGTCTAGCATCAAGTGAGGCAAGCAATGACTGAGCGCGTTCAAGTAGGTGGTCTGCAGGTCGCCAAGGCCCTTTACGACTTCATCAACAACGAAGCCATCCCGGGCACCGGCGTCGCTGCCGAGCAGTTCTGGGCCGGCGCCGAAGCCGTGATCAACGATCTGGCTCCGAAGAACCGCGCCCTGCTGGCCAAACGCGACGAGCTGCAAGCCAAGATCGACGCCTGGCACCAGGCCCGCAAGGGCCAGGCGCATGACGCCACCGCCTACAAGAGCTTCCTCCAGGAAATCGGCTACCTGCTGCCGGAACCGGCCGACTTCCAGGCCACCACCGCCAACGTCGACGACGAGATCGCCCGCCTAGCCGGCCCGCAGCTGGTGGTGCCGGTGATGAACGCGCGCTTCGCCCTGAACGCCTCCAACGCCCGCTGGGGCTCGCTGTACGACGCCCTCTACGGCACCGACGTGATCAGCGAAGAAAACGGCGCCGAGAAGGGCAAGGGCTACAACAAGGTCCGCGGCGACAAGGTCATCGCCTTCGCCCGCGCCTTCCTCGACGAAGCCGCCCCGCTGGAAGGCGCCTCCCACGTCGACGCCGCCGCCTATGCCATCGTCGACGGCGAGCTGGCCGTGACCCTGGGCAACGGCGGCACCGCCAGCCTGAAGAACCCGGCCCAGTTCGTCGCCTTCCAGGGCGACGCCAGCGCGCCGATCGCCGTGCTGCTCAAGCACAACGGCCTGCACTTCGAGATCCAGATCGACGCCTCCAGCCCAATCGGCCAGACCGACGCCGCCGGCGTGAAGGACGTGCTGATGGAAGCCGCCCTGACCACCATCATGGACTGCGAAGACTCCGTGGCCGCCGTCGACGCCGACGACAAGGTCGTCGTCTACCGCAACTGGCTGGGCCTGATGAAGGGCGACCTGGCCGAGGAAGTCAGCAAGGGCGGCAGCACCTTCACCCGCACCATGAACCCGGACCGCGTCTACACCAAGGCCGACGGCTCCGAGCTGACCCTGCACGGCCGCTCCCTGCTGTTCGTGCGCAACGTCGGCCACCTGATGACCAACCCGGCCATTCTCGACGCCGCCGGCAACGAGATTCCGGAAGGCATCCAGGACGCCCTGTTCACCAGCCTGATCGCCGTGCACAACCTGAACGGCAACACCAGCCGCAAGAACACCCGCACCGGCTCGGTCTACATCGTCAAGCCGAAGATGCACGGCCCGGAAGAAGTCGCCTTCACCGGCGAAATCTTCAGCCGCGTCGAAGACGTGCTCGGCCTGGCCCGCAACACCCTGAAAGTCGGCATCATGGACGAAGAGCGCCGCACCACCGTCAACCTCAAGGCCTGCATCCAGGCGGCCAGCGAGCGCGTGGTGTTCATCAACACCGGCTTCCTCGACCGTACCGGTGACGAAATCCACACCTCCATGGAAGCCGGCGCCGTAGTGCGCAAGGCCGCCATGAAGAGCGAGAAGTGGATCGGCGCCTACGAGAACAACAACGTCGACATCGGCCTGGCCACCGGCCTGCAGGGCCGCGCCCAGATCGGCAAGGGCATGTGGGCCATGCCCGACCTGATGGCCGGCATGGTCGAGCAGAAGATCGTCCACCCGCTGGCCGGTGCCAACACCGCCTGGGTACCGTCGCCGACCGCCGCCACCCTGCACGCCCTGCACTACCACAAGGTCGACGTGTTCGCCCGCCAGGCCGAACTGGCCAAGCGCGCCCCGGCGTCCATCGACGACATCCTGACCATCCCGCTGGCACCCGACACCAACTGGACCGCCGAAGAGATCCAGAACGAACTGGATAACAACTCCCAGGGCATCCTCGGCTACGTGGTGCGCTGGATCGACCAGGGCGTCGGCTGCTCCAAGGTGCCGGACATCAACGACGTCGGCCTGATGGAAGACCGCGCCACCCTGCGCATCTCCAGCCAGCTGCTGGCCAACTGGCTGCGCCATGGCATCGTCAGCGAAGAGCAGATCGTCGCCAGCCTCAAGCGCATGGCCCCGGTGGTCGACCGCCAGAACGCCAACGACCCGCTGTACCGCCCGCTGGCGCCGGACTTCGACGGCAACATCGCCTTCCAGGCCGCCCTGGAACTGGTGGTCGAAGGCACCCAGCAGCCGAACGGCTACACCGAGCCGGTCCTGCACCGCCGCCGCCGCGAGTTCAAGGCCGCCAACGGCCTCTGATCCGCGACAGGTAGAAAAAGAACCGCCCTCCGGGGCGGTTTTTTTATGGCCATATCCCCGTTAGTTGTTGCACGCCTTGTAGGAGCGGATTTATCCGCGAGTTTCGCGGCCAATCGGAATGCCATCCAGCCGCTCCCACAAAAGCAGGATTGCGCCACCAACACATAACGGGGACATAGCCTTTTTTATGGCCATGTCCGCGTTTCATGTTGCAGACGCTACAGCTGCCCCGTGGAAGCGGCCTGCCTGCGATATCAGACGGAGCCCGTAGGGTGGCAACCCACCAGCGCCATCGACCGTAGCACCGCCGAGGGGTTACGCCGGCAAGCGGCTGTCCCACCCTATGTGTTGCGCGGTCAAGCCCCTCTAATCCGGACGCTGCAGCTGCCTGCCCCTGGGTCCCCGCCTGCGCGGGGATGACGGTTTCGGAAGAAACTCCACCCCACCTCGTCATTCCCGCGCAGGCGGGAATCCAGAAGGGGTCAGGCACTACAACACCTGACGGCGACATCGCCTTTTGTATGTCCCACAACCCCTTGTTGCACCGCTCCTGCTTTGCAGGCGCGGCCGGGCGGCGAAGTGCTTCAGCCGCAAATGCCCCGGATGAATCCGCGCCTGCAGGACATGAGACATGCAACGAGGACACAACCTTTCTTTTCATGCCCCTCCGCAGGCGATGCCATGGCTCGCCCCTGTGCAAGCCCGAACTTGCAAGTCCCATCCGGCAATCGTTAAAATGCGAACAATTCTTATTAGAATTCAGGTCCGCAACTGCGCTCGACCTATGGACAGGAGGGCGCCGTGGTGGCGGCCGATACCCTTGCAACGCGACAGGTACACGCACTGTACAGCGACCATCACGGTTGGCTGTACGGCTGGCTGCGCGGCAAGCTCGGCAACGCCTGCGATGCCGCGGACCTGGCGCATGACACCTTCCTGCGGGTCATGGCCTCGCGGCGGCTGCCGGCCCAGCTCGGCGACGAGCCCCGCGCACTGCTCACGCACATCGCCAAGGGCCTGGTCATCGACCACTGGCGGCGGCAGGACGTGGAGCGCGCCTACCTCGACGCGCTGGCCCACCTGCCGGAACCCGAGGCGCCCTCGCCCGAGACGCGCCTGCTGATCATCGAGGCGCTGATGCGTATCGACGCCATGCTCGCCAGCCTGTCGGCACGCACCCGGGAAATCTTCCTGTTGGCCCAGATCGACGGGCTGACCCTGCAGCAGATCGCCGAACGTACGCAGACCCCGGTCATCACCGTGCGCCGACACATCCACAAGGCGCTGGTCGCCTGCATGACCGTGGCCTGAGCGCATGCCAGGCCATCCCGCCGCCGCCCTGGCCAGCGCCCTTCTCAAGGAAGCCGCCGACTGGGCCATCACCTTCCAGTACGACATGCCCACGGAGGGCGAGCGCCAGGCGTTCGAGCGCTGGCGCCGGCAGAGCCCGGCGCACGAGGCCGCCTGGGCGCGCGCCCAGGCGGTCTTCCTCACCTTCAACCAGGTGCCCGCGGGCATCGGCAAAGAAGCGATCAAGAGCCTGGAACACGGCTACGACCGGCGCCGTGCCCTGCACCTGCTGAGCGCCCTGCTGGTGGCCGCGCCGGCCGGCTGGCTGGCCGTGCGCCACACACCCTGGCGAGAGTGGGCGGCGGACGTGGCCACCGCCACCGGCGAGCGCAGGACGCTGGCGCTGCCCGACGGCTCGAACCTGGTGCTCAACACCGCCAGCGCGGTCAACATCGCCTTCGATGCCGTGGCGCGGCGCATCCGCCTGGTGAGTGGCGAAATCCTCGTCACCACCCACGCGGACCCGACGCACCGACCGTTCTTCGTCGACACCCCGTACGGCGTAGTGCGCGCCCTGGGCACGCGCTTCAGCGTGCGCCATCTGGAGACTGAAGCCGTCTGCCGCGTCGCCGTGTTCCAGAGCGCGGTCGAAGTTCGCCCGCTGAGCGGGGCGGCGCGCGTCCTCCACGCCGGCGAGCAGGCCGACTTCGGCGCGGCGGAGATCGCGCCGCCGACCCCCGTCGATGACAGCGCCACCCTGTGGGAACGGGGCATGCTGCTGGCCCGCGACATGCGCCTGGGCGACGTGATCGCCGAGATGGCCCGCCATCGTCCCGGCCTGCTGCGCTGCGACCCGGCCGTGGCCGACCTGCGCCTGTCCGGCGCCATCTCGCTGGCCGATACCGATGCCGGCCTGGCCGTGCTGGAGAAGACCCTGCCGGTGCGCATCGGGCGCAGCACGCGCTACTGGGTCACGGTCGGCCCGCGCACCTGACCCACGGCCAGCAAAAAAATTTGCCGCCAGGTGATCACTTTTTCCGCCTCGTCCGGTGTACCGGGTGAATGCGCGCTTCCCGAGGCGCGAACACCACCCACCCACATCGACGAAAAGGTATTCGGCATGGTCTTCAGGCTTCCACGGCAACCGGCCCGCACAGCGGATCTCGCATCCTCCATCGTTGTCCGCGGCGAAGCCTCGCCGACCTGCCGGCCCCACCTGCTGGCGTTCGCCATCGGCTGCGCGCTGACCGGCCTGGCGGGCGCCGCCGCGCTCGCCCCGGGCCACGCGCTGGCCGCCGAATCCACCAGCGCCGCCAGCCGCGAATACACCATCCCCGCCGGAAGCCTGAGCGACGCGCTGGCGCAGTTCGCCGCCGCCTCGGGCGTACAGCTGGTGTTCGACCCGCGCATGCTGGACGGTCTGAGCAGCAACGGCCTGCAGGGCAGCTACAGCGTGCACGAGGGCTTCGAGCGCCTGCTCGCCGGCAGCGGCTACCAGCTGGTGAGCACCGGCAACGGCGGCTACTCGCTGCATCAGGTGGCGAGCGGCGACGGCGCCACCACCCTGGCGCCTACCAGCGTGACGGGCGTGGCGCTGGTCACCGGCACCACCGAAGGCAGCGGCTCCTACACCACCGGCAGCATGAACACCGCGACCAAGCTGCCGCTGTCGATCCGCGAGACGCCGCAGTCGGTGACCGTCATCACCCGCCAGCGCATGGACGACCAGGCCATGGCCAAGGTCAGCGACGCGCTGGTCAACACCCCCGGCATCGTCGCCCACTCCAACAGCGGCCCTGGCCGGGAAATCTATTTCTCGCGCGGCTTCCAAGTGGAAAACTACACCTTCGACGGCCTGCCTACCTCGGTGTTCTACGGCCAGCTGCTGCTGAACGACCTGGCCATGTATGACCGGGTCGAAGTCGTGCGCGGCTCGGCCGGCCTGACCCAGGGCACGGGCACGCCATCCGCCGCGATCAACTTCGTGCGCAAGCGCCCGACCAGGGAGTTCCAGGCCAACCTCCAGGGCCAGGTGGGCAGCTGGGATCACTACGGCCTGCAGGCGGATGTTTCCGGCCCGCTCAACCAGGCCGGCACCCTGCGCGGTCGCATGGTGGTCTCGGGGCGCGACAGCGACAGCTTCCAGGACGTCGCCGAGGAAAAACGGCAGCTCTACTACTTCGTCGGCGAAGCCGATCTGAGCGAAGACACCCTGCTGACCCTGGGTCTGTCCCATCAGAAGAATAACGACATCATGACCTGGAGCGGCTTGCCGTCCGATCCCTACGGCCGGGACATGAAACTGTCGCGCTCGACCTTCCTCGGCAACAAGGGGGATTTCTGGGACATCCTCAACACCAACGTCTTCGCCAGCCTGGAGCATCGCTTCGCCAACGACTGGAAGGTCAACCTGTCCGCCAACTGGATATGGGCGGAAACCGACGCCCGCGCCAGCAGTGCCGGCTATGACGCGACCCTTCAGCCGCGACTGGTCGGCTGGAGTTCGAAGAGCGACAACGACAGGGTCAGCTACGACCTGAGCGCCCAGGGCCCGTTCGAGCTGCTGGGCCGCAAGCACGAGCTGGTACTCGGCGCCAGCTATCGCACCGTCGACAACGAGGGCCGCACCGGTGGCTACTGGGCGCTGGCACCCACCCTGGCAACCGGCATCGACTTCGACAACTGGAGCCACGACGCGGTCTGGCCCGGTGGCTTCGACGACCACCACGACCATGACTTCGACAACGATGAGCGCCAGCACGGCTACTACGTCACCACCCGGCTGAACCTCGCCGACCCACTCAAGCTCATCCTCGGCGCGCGGCTCGACTGGTTCGAGCAGGAATCCACGGGGCGCTACATCGTTCCGACGACCGGCGACTGGCTGCCCACGGCGAGCGGCTACAGCTACGACCGCCACCTGACCAAGTACGCCGGCCTGGTCTACGACCTGGATGCGCAGCACTCGGTCTATGTCAGCTACACCGACATCTTCAAGCCGCAGAACCTGCGCGACGCCTCCGACAAGTTCATCGAGCCGGTGGTCGGCAAGAACTACGAGATCGGCATCAAGGGCGAATACTTCGACGGCGCGCTCAACGCCAATGCCTCGGTGTTCCGCATCGACCAGGAAAACCTGGGCATGGCGCTGGACGACCAGCCGACCAGCTGCCCCTTCTACCCGACCCGGACCTGCTACGAAGCGGCCGGCCTGGTACGCAGCGAGGGCTACGAGCTGGAGGCCCAGGGCGCGGTGACCTCGAACTGGCAGCTGGGCGGCGGCTACACCTACGCCAGCTCGGAAATCCGCAAGGACGCCAACCCCAGCAGGATCGGCACCAAGCGCAACACCAACATGCCGACCCAGCAGCTCAAGCTGTTCACCAGCTACCGACTGCCAGGCGACCAGTGGCGCATCGGCGGCAACCTGCGCTGGCAGAACGGCGTCTACGACGAAGGCACCCTGCGCGGCCAGGCCTACCGCTTCAACCAGGGCGGGTATGCGATCGCCGACGCGATGGTCGGCTACCAGCACGACGAGCACCTGGACGTGCAGCTGAACGTCACCAACCTGTTCGACAAGACCTACTACCGGATCATCCCCACCAGCGGCGGCAACGCGCTGTACGGCGAACCGCGCAAGTTCATGCTGACCGCCAAGTACAGCTTCTGATGGCGGCCGCCCCCATGCCGGTGCTGTCGCGCATCGTGGCGGCCATCGTCGGCGGTTTCGGCTTCACCTCTGCGGTCATCATCGCCCTGCCCCTGCTGCTGCCCGGCAGCCGGGTGCAGGCGGTGCTGTGGGCCACGCTCGGCGGCTTCGCCGTGTGGACGGCGGCGGCGGTCTGGGTGTTCGCGGCGCGCAGCGCCACGCGCGCCTGGGCCGGCCTCGTCCTGGCCTCGCTGCCACCGCTGGCGGTAATCCTGCTGCTGGGAGACACGCCATGAGCACGGGCTTCCGGCAATCGCTCTCCGGCCTGCACACCTGGAGCGGCCTGGTGTTCGGCTGGCTGCTGATGGTGATCTTCGTGGCCGGGACGATCTGCGTGTTCAGCGCGCCGATCAGCCAGTGGATGCGCGGCGGGCCGCCTGCGCCCCAGGGCACGCTGTCCGCCGGGCAGAGCGAGCAGGCGCTGGGCTTCGCCCTGCGCTACCTGCAGCGCGAGGCGGGCGACGCGGCGGAGTGGAGCGTCGTCCTCGCGCCCGCGCGCGTGGACGTCGAATGGCACGACGCCGACGACGTGGAGCACGAGCGCCAGCTCGACCCTTCCAGCGGCCGCGAAATTCCCGCCGAGGCGCGGCACAAACCCCGGGAAACCGCGGGCGGCTGGCACTTCGTCGGCTTCCACTACAGCCTGCACGCCGGCATGGGCGGGATCGTGCTGGTGGGGGTCGTCAGCATCGCCACCCTGGTGGCGCTGGTCAGCGGCATCGTCGTCCACAAGCGCATCTTCAAGGACTTCTTCACCCTGCGGCTGGGCAAGGGGCAGCGCAGCTGGCTCGACGGCCACAACATCGCCTCGGTGCTGTCGCTGCCGTTCCAGCTGATGATCGTCTACACCGGCCTGGTGATCTTCCAGAACGTGTGGATGCCCGGCTCCATCCTCTACCACTACGGCATGCCCGGTGGCCTCGGGGCCGAGCTGCAACTGAGCAGCCCCTACTGGGATGCCGAGCGCGCCGAGGCCCGGCGCCAGCAAGGGCTGCCACAGGCACAGCCCGCCGCCGGGCTGGCGCCCGACGCGCTGCTGCCGCTGGTGGCGCAGGCCCAGACGCGGAGCGGGCAGCCGCTGGCCTGGATGACCCGCCAGGCGGACGACGACGGCGGTTACCGGCTGTGGCTCGGCATGGCGGCGGCCGAGGCGCAGACGCTGCCGCGCCCCCGCGCCGCCACCTTCCAGATCGTCGGCGAGCCGCCGCGCCTGCGCGAGGAAGCCCGCTATCCGCGCACCGAGGCCGAGCACACGCGCGGCGTGCTGATCAACCTGCACGAAGCCCGCTTCGGCGGCTGGACGGCGAGCTGGCTGTGGTTCCTGTGTGGCGTCGTCGGCTGCGTGATGATCGCCTCCGGGCTGGTGCTGTTCACCGTCAAGCGCCGGCAGCGCAGCGGTAACGAGTTCGGCCGGGCCACCCCACAGATGTACCGGCTGATCGAGGCGCTCAACGTCGCCTGCGTCGCCGGCATCTGCCTGGCCTCGATCGCCTACCTGTGGGGCAACCGGCTGCTTCCGCTCGACCTGCCGGAGCGGCCGGAAACCGAGATCCGCGTCTTCCTGCTGGTCTGGGCGGCCACGTTGCTGCACGCGCTGTCGCGGCCCGGGCGGCGTGCCTGGGTCGAGCAGTTCGGGCTGGCCGCCCTGCTCTGCCTGGCGCTGCCGCTGCTCAACCTGGCGACCACCGGCGACTGGTTCGGCCGCTACGCCGGGCAGGGCCGCTGGCAGATGTTCGCGGTCGAGCTGGTCAGCCTGGTGGTGGGCGCGCTGCTGGCGGCCATCGCCCTGCGCATGGCGAGGAAAGCCACATGACGCCGTCCTGGGAACTGCTCTGCGCCATCGCGCTGTCGTTCGCCGGCCTGCTGGCGCTGGCGGCGGCCATGGATCGGCACCAGCGCGACCTGGCCGGGCGTACCTTCGCCGCGCGCAGCGGGCGCCTCCTGCGCGTCGCGGGCTGGCTGCTGCTGATGGCGAGCGCGCTGCCGATGGTCGCCCGCTGGGGCGCGCTGACCGGCCTGCTGCTGTGGGGCGCGCTGATCTCGCTGCCGGCCATCGCGCTGGTGCTGGCCATCACCCTGCGCGCCCGGGCGACCGGCTCGGGCAAGCCGGCCCGCCCGGCGCGGCAGAGAACCGCGAAGTGACGCGCCCGCCCCGCTCCCGGCGGGCGCTCGCGCTCGCCGCCTCGCTGCTGGCCGGGCTCGCCCTGCTGGGCGCCGCCTGGCCCTGGCTCGGCGACAGCGGCGCGCGCCACGAGACGCAGGCGATCGCCCGCGGCGACATCCAGGCCACGGTGCATGCCCTGGGCCGGCTGGAGCCGATCACCGAGGTGGAGGTCGGTGTGCAGGTCTCCGGCCAGATCGTGCGGCTGCTGGTGCAGCCCGGCGATACGGTGCGACAGGGCCAGCTGCTCGCCGAGATCGACGCCTCGCTGCACCAGGCGACGGTGGAGGCCGGCCGGGCACGCCTGGCCGCGCTGCGCGCCCAGCTCGCCGACCAGCAGGCGCAGACCGACCTGGCGCGCCAGCAACTGGCACGCCAACGCCTGCTGCAACGCCAGGACGCGACCCGCCTGGAAGACGTGGAGGTGGCCCAGTCCGCGATGCGCTCGGCCCAGGCGCGCATCGCGGCGTTCGAGGCCCAGCTCTGGCAGGTCGCCTCCGAACTCAAGGGCGACGAGGCGCTGCTGGGCTACACCCGCGTCCACGCGCCGATCGCCGGCACGGTGATCTCGGTCGAGGCCAGGGCGGGCCAGACGCTCAACGCCGAGTACCAGACCCCGCCGCTGCTGTCGATCGCCGACCTGTCGCGCATGACCGTGCGCGTGAGCGTGGCCGAGGCCGACATCGGCCATGTGCAGGCGGGCATGGCCGCCTCCTTCGTGCGGCTGGGCAACGACGCCCGGCGCTGGCAGGGCACGGTACGCCAGGTGTTGCCCGCGCCGCCGAAACGCACCGACGGCGCGCCGGCGACCAGCACGGCCGTGAGCTACCCGGTGCTGTTCGAGGTGGACAACGCCGACGGCGCGCTGAAGCCGGCGATGAGCGCGCAGGTAGCCTTCGTCACCGCGGCGGTCAGGGACGTGCCACTGGTGCCGCTCGCGGCGCTCACCCTGCTGCCCGGCCAGGCGGACCATTTCATCGCGCGCGTGCTCGATGCGCGTGGCCGGCCGGTCGAGCGCCGCGTGACGCTCGGGGTGCGCGACCGGCGCCACGCGCAGGTGGTCGCCGGCCTCGACGTCGGCGAGCGTCTGGTCCTGGCCACGACCGACGCGCCATGACCCCGCCGCTGCTCGAACTGATCGGCGTGGGCAAGCGCCATGGCGGCGGCGACCGCCCCGTGGCCGAGGTGCTGCGCGGCGTCGACCTGACCATCCGCGCCGGCGAGTTCGTCGCCATCGTCGGCCCGTCCGGCTCGGGCAAGTCCACCCTGATGCACCTGCTGGGCTGCCTCGACCGGCCCAGCGCCGGCCACTACCGCTTCGCCGGGCACGACGTGGCCACGCTCGACGCCGACCAGCTCGCCTGGCTGCGCCGCGAGGCGTTCGGTTTCGTCTTCCAGGGCTACCACCTGCTGCCCGGCGAGACCGCGCGCGAGAACGTCGAGCTGCCCGCCGTCTACGCCGGCCAGGCCGCCGCCGACCGCCAGCGCCGCGCTGCCGGGTTGCTCGGCCGCCTCGGCCTGGGCGAGCGCAGCGCGCACCGGCCGACGCAGCTGTCCGGCGGCCAGCAGCAGCGCGTCTCGATCGCCCGGGCGCTGATGAACGGCGGGCGCATCATCCTCGCCGACGAGCCCACCGGCGCGCTGGACCGCGCCAGCGGCGGCGAGGTGCTGGCCCTGCTGAAGGAACTGCACGCCGCGGGCCACACCATCGTCCTGATCACCCACGACCCCGAGGTCGCCGCCCATGCGCCCCGGGTGGTCGAGATCAGGGACGGCGCCATCACCGCCGACCGCGGCGGGCAGCCGTCGCCACGCCCCCTGCCGCCGCCGGACATGGCGCACGCCGCCGGGCCCGGCACGGGTTCCCTGCTCGGCGGCCTGGGCGAGGCGCTGCGCTCGGCCTGGCGGGTGATGCGGGCGCAGCGCCTGCGCACCGCGCTGACCCTGCTGGGCATCGTCATCGGCGTGGCCTCGGTCATCGTGATGTTCTCCATCGGCGAGGGCGCCCGGCGCAAGGTCATGGCCGAACTGGGCTCGCTGGGCACGGCCACCCTGTACATCAGCGCCAGCGAGCCGGCCGACGGCGGCCCGCCGGGGCGCATCAGCCTGGACGATCTGGCGGCCATCGAGGCGCTGCCGCAGGTGCGCCGGGCCATGCCGGTGGTCGGCGGCGAGCACCTGCTGCGACACGGCAACGTCAGCCAGCCGGTGTGGGTGACCGCCACCACCGACGCGATGCCGCTGATCCACCGCTGGCCCGTGGCCCAGGGCCGCTTCCACCACGCCGCCGAGGACGCCGCGCTGGCGCCGGTGGTGGTGCTGGGCAGCGAGCGGCTGGCCCTGCTGATGCCCGGCGTGGCCGACCCCATCGGCCGGCAGGTACTGATCGGCGACGCGCCATTCGAGGTGATCGGCGTGATGACCGCGCAGGGCGCCGACAGCGCCGGCGGCAGCAAGGACGACGATGTCTTCGTGCCCTACCACACGGCGATGAGCCGCGTGATGCACCACGAGCATCCCCAGCATCTGGTGGTCGAGGCGCCGTCGTCCGCGGCGGTGGGCGCCACGGAGCAGGCCATCCGCGCGCTGCTGCTGACGCGCCACGGCGGGCGCGAGGACTTCGCCATCGGCAACGCCGCCGCGCAGCTCAACGTCGAGATGGCGGCGCAGCGCAGCATGACCCTGATGCTGGGGCTGATAGCGGCGGTGTCGCTGGTGGTCGGCGGCATCGGCGTGATGAACGTGATGCTGATGGCAGTGAAGGAGCGCACCCGCGAGATCGGAATCCGCCTGGCCGTGGGCGCGCGCCAGCGCGACATCTTCGGCCAGTTCATCACCGAGTCGGTGCTGGTGTCGCTGGCCGGCGGCGTGGTCGGGCTGCTGCTCGGCACCGCCGCCGCGGGCGGGCTCGGCCTGGCCGGCGTGCCGATCGGCCTGTCGGCCTGGGCGGCCGCGCTGGCCTTCGCCTGTGCGCTGGCGACCGGCTTCCTGTCCGGCTTCATGCCGGCGCGACAGGCGGCCAGGCTCGACCCGGTGGTGGCACTGGCGGGGGAATAGACCTGCGCGGCACGGCGTCACCCACACGTTGCCGCCGGGGCTTGCGCGCAACGCCCGACGGGGCATGCCCGCGAACGGGGCAGCCACAACCCACTGCTTATCGGGATAACCCCGGGTTATCCGCGGCCAAGTCGCGCGGCCCGCCAACCACGGGGCTTTCCCGGCCCCGCCGCGCCTCACGCCGCTCCGCCCACGCGGCCGCCCTCACCTTTGGCTATGGGCATGAGGATTTTTCAGAAGTCAGCGGCGCGGGGCTTACCTAGGATGCCCCGGCACCTGTCAGCAGGCTGCAAAGAAGCGATGCGCCGCGCGGCCGAGCCGCGGGCCTTCTTTGAACAGCGGGAGAGCAGCATGAAAAGAACAACAACAGGCGCGGGGACCATGCCTCCCCACACCCTGGCACTGGCCGTGGCGCTGGCGAGCGCGCTGCCGGCACAGGCCGCCAGCTTCAACATCGGCCCCATCGAGGGGCAGATCGATTCCTCCCTATCCATCGGCGCCAGCTGGGCCCTGGACGACGCGGACGCCAAATTCGTCGGCAAGGCCAACGGCGGCAGCGCCTCGACCCGCACCAGCGACGACGGACGGCTGAACTTCAAGAAGGGCGAGACCTTCTCGAAGATCTTCAAGGGCGTCCACGACCTGCAGCTGCGCTACGGCGAGAGCGGCGTGTTCCTGCGTGGCAAGTACTGGTACGACTTCGAGCTGAAGGACGAGCACCGCCTGCTCTACGACATCGACGACGGCGGCCGCGACAACGCCGCCCAGGCATCCGGCTTCGAGCTGCTGGACGCCTTCGTCTACCACAACTACCTGATCGGCGACCTGCCCGGCAGCGTGCGCGCCGGCAAGCAGGTGGTGAGCTGGGGCGAGAGCACCTTCATCGGCAACAGCATCAACGCGATCAACCCGGCCGACGTGGCGGCCTTCCGCCGCCCCGGCTCGGAGATCAAGGAAGGCCTGATCCCGGTGAACATGCTCTATGTCACCCAGGGGCTGACCGAGAACCTGTCCGTCGAGGCCTTCTACCAGCTGGAATGGGAGAAGACCGTGCTCGACAACTGCGGCACCTTCTTCGGCACCGACACCGCCGCCAAGGGCTGCGAGTACGGCATGACCACCTTCGGCAGCGACCGGAACCGCGACCCGTCGATGTACGGCTGGGTGCCGCGCCTGGATGACCGCGAGGCCCGCGACGGCGGCCAGTTCGGCGTCGCCCTGCGCTGGCTGGTGCCGGCGCTGAACGACACCGAGTTCGGCCTCTATGCCCTGAACTACCACAGCCGCACGCCGGAAAGCATGTGGCAGGTGGGCAACGCCGACTTCAGCGCCGTCACCGGCGCCCCCGGCCCGGCCAGCGCGCGCTACTACCTGCAGTACCCGGAAGACATCCGCCTGTACGGCCTCAGCTTCGCCACCACCACGCCGGACGGCACCGCCCTATCCGGCGAGATCAGCCACCGGCCGAACATGCCGCTGTCGCTCAACGGCACCGACGTGTCCACCGCCGCCAGCGTCGGCGGCCTGGTCGGCGCGCTGGACATCGACGGCCTGGCGATCTTCGACACCGGCTGGGCCGGCACCGAGACCGGCGGCCTGGTGCAGGGCTACAAGCGCATGCCCTTCACCCAGGCCCAGGTCAGCGCCGTGCGCACCTTCGACCAGGTGCTCGGCGGCGACCGCCTGGTGCTGGTCGGCGAGGTGGGCTACAGCCATATCGGCCGCCTCGGCTCCAGCGACGGCTCCGACCTGCGCTTCGGCCGCAGCAGCGTGTTCGGCAACGGCCGCCTGCCGGACTCCGCCGCCGCCCTGGGCATGACCGGCAACGGCCTGTGCACCGCCCTGCTCAACACGACCAACCCGGACCAGTGCACCAGCAAGGGCTTCTACACCCGCAACTCCTGGGGCTACCGCCTGCGCACCCAGCTGGAGTTCAACGACGCCATCGCCGGGGTCAACCTCAAGCCCAACCTGGCCTTCGCCCATGACGTGGAAGGCTTCGGGCCGACCTTCACCGAGGGCAACAAGTCGGTGAGCCTCGGCCTGGACGCCGACTACCTGTCCACCTACACCGCCAGCCTGAGTTACACCAACTACTTCGGCGGCGACTTCAACACCAACACCGACCGCGACTTCCTCGCCTTCAGCGTCGGCATGAGCTTCTGAGGTCTATGCACATGACGTATTCCCCGATCCCCACGCAACTGCTGCGCGCCGGCGCGCTCGGCCTCGGCCTGCTCGCCGGCCAGGCACTGGCCGCGGTGCCGGCCGAGCAGATCGCCCGCCTGGACCAGGACCTGACCCCGATCGGCGCCGAACGCGCCGGCAACGCCGACGGCAGCATCCCGGAATGGACCGGCGGCCTGGCCAGGGACGCCGGCCGGCGCGACGCCAACGGCTTCCTCGCCGACCCGTTCGCCGCCGACCAGCCGCTGTTCACCATCACCGCCGCCAACGTCGAGCAGTACCGCGACAAGCTGACCCCCGGCCAGCTCGCCCTGTTCAAGCGCTACCCGCAGACCTACCGCATCCCGGTCTACCCGACCCGGCGCTCGGTCGGCCTGCCCCAGGGCTACCTCGACACCACCCGCCAGAACGCCGCCGACACCCAGCTGGCCGAGGGCGGCAACGGCCTGCACAACTACCGCAGCGGCGGCCTGCCGTTCGCCATCCCGCAGAACGGCCTGGAGGTGATCTGGAACCACATCGGCCGCTACCGCGGCCTGGCCTTCCAGCGCATGGTGGTGCAGGCCTCGCCCCAGGCCAGCGGCGCCTTCACCCCGAGTCTGATCAAGCAGCAGCTGGCCTACCCGGTCGGCCTCAGCGACTACGCGCCGCAGGAGATGACCAACATCCTCTACTTCTACCGCGAGGAGTTCCTCTCTCCCGCGCGCCTGGCCGGCGGCGTGCTGCTGGTCCACGAGACCATCAACCAGGTCAAGGAACCGCGCATGGCCTGGCAGTACAACGCCGGCCAGCGCCGCGTGCGCCGCGCCCCGCAGATCGCCTACGACAGCCCCGGCGCCGAGGGCATGCGCACCCTGGACGACTTCGACATGTTCAACGGCGCGCCGGACCGCTTCGACTGGCAGCTGGTGGGCAAGAAGGAGATGTACATCCCCTACAACAGCTACAAGCTGGCCTCGCCCGAGCTGAAGTACGCCGACCTCATCAAGCCCGGCCACCTCGACCCCGCGCACACCCGCTACGAGCTGCACCGCGTGTGGCACCTGAGCGCCACCCTCAAGCCGGGCCAGCGCCACGTCTACTCGCGCCGCGACCTGTTCATCGACGAGGACAGCTGGCAGGCCGCCGAGGCCGACGCCTACGACGGGCGCGGCCAGCTGTGGCGCGTTTCCGAGGGTCACGCCAGCTTCTTCTACGACCAGCAGATTCCGCTGTTCAACGCCGAGACCCACTACGACGTGCTGTCCGGCCGCTACGCGGTGAACGCGCTGTACAACGAGGAGAAGAACGCCTACCAGTTCGACGTCCGCTACAGCCGCAAGCAGTTCACTCCCGGAGCCCTGCGCGCTTCCGGCATCCGTTGAGCTCCACCCGCCACGCCGGCGGCCCGCGGGCTGCCGGCGTTTTCCCCGCCATTGACCCGGAGCACTGCCGGTGTCCGCGTTTTGCTTTACATTCAGGGCTTCACCCACCGCTATCCTGGCGTCGCCCATGAAGCTGCACCAACTCCGCGCCATGCTCGCGATCAGCGAGAGTGGCAGCATCCAGGAGGCCTCGCGCCTGCTGCACATCTCCCAGCCGGCCCTGTCCAAGGGCATCAAGGAGCTGGAGGCCGAACTCGGCGTGCCGCTGCTGATCCGCTCCAACCGCGGCATCACCGTTACCGAGTACGGCGAGCGCCTGGTGCGCCGCGCCCGCCTGATCCTCGAGGAAGTGCGCCGCGCCCGCGAGGAGATCGAGACTCTCAAGGGCACCATGGACGGCAAGGTGGCCATCGGCGTGTCGCCGGTCACTCCCGGCGCCCAGTTCGTCGCCAGCCTCAACCGCTACCGCAAGCGCTACCCGCAGGTGCGGGTGCAGATCCACGAACTGCGCCCGTCCAAGCTGATGGAGGGCCTGCGCGAGGGCCAGCTCGACCTGGTGCTGACCTCGCAGCCGGCGATCCGCAACAGCTACGGCTTCCACTGGACCGAGCTGTATGCCCAGCCCACCGTGCTGGCGGTGCGCAAGGGCCATCCGCTGGGCGGCGCGCGCCGCTCGCTGGCGGAGCTGCGCGAGCACGAATGGCTGCTGCAGGATTCGCTGGAACAATCACGGGTCGGCCTGATGTTCGACCACTACCGGGTCGAGCCGCCGGAGCGGATCATCGAGTGCGCCTCGGTGGTGCTGTTCTCCGAGCTGGCGCTCAACACCGACGCCATCAGCTACTGGTCGCAGCGCCTGCTGGAGCGCGTGCAGACCCTCGGCCAGGCGCTGGAAGTGCTCGACCTGGCCGAGCAGATACCGCCGATGAACATCTCCCTGGTCTGCCGCGACCAGGAACTGATGACCCGCGAGGCCAAGGCCCTCTCCGACGAGCTGGTGTACGCCTACAAGAGCCCGCATGCGCCGCAGGCCTGATGCGGCGCTGGTGCGCACAGCGCACCCTACGGAGATCAGGGGACGTAGTGCGGCTCGCAGCGCACCTCGGTCTTCACCGAGCTGGCGATGAAGCACTCCTCGTGCGCGGCGTGGTGCAGCGCGTCGAGCTGCTCGCGGCTGGGCGCGGCGCCGGCGAAGGTCACCGCCGGGCGCAGGGTGACGCGGGTCATCGCCAGGCGGCCCTCGGCGTTCCGGCCCATCCGCCCCTCGGCCGTGTCGCGGTAGTCGTCCACCCGCCAGCCGTCGCGGGCCGCCAGCGAGAGGAACCAGAGCATGTGGCAGCTGGACAGCGCGGCGACGAAGGCTTCCTCCGGGTCCACCGCGTCCTCGCGCGAGCCGGGCAGCGGCACCACGTGGGGCGAGGACGAGGCCGGCACTTCCACGCCGCCGTCGAAGCGCCACAGGTGGCCACGGCTGTAGCGGTTGTCGAGGAAGTCCTGGTCGCCGCGCGACCAGAGGATTTCGGCGGTGTAGAGCGCCATCGCAGTTCTCCGAACCAGGCGGCGGGCCAGCATAACCAAAGCCGATACACATGCGCAGAGGTGATTATCCAGCGGCGGCCCGCTGCGGCATGCTGCACAGCATCCGGGAAGTACAAGGACCACGACAGATGCAGCCGACCCCGCAGCCCCTCGCCCAGCGCCGCCGACGCCCGGCCACGACCCGCCCGCGCGAGGCCTGATCCATGCCGCTTCCCGCCCACGACCGACGCGGCCTGATCGTCGCCATGCTGATGGCGGTGATGGTCATCAGCGTGCTGGACAAGACCATCTTCGCCTTCGCCGGCCCGCAGATCATCGACGAGCTGCAGCTCACCCCCGAGCAGTTCGGCTTCATCGGCAGCGCCTTCTTCTTCCTCTATTCCGTCTCCGGCGTGCTGGTGGGCTTTCTCGCCAACCGCCTGCCGAGCCGCTGGATTCTTTCCGGCATGTCGCTGGTGTGGATGGCCGCCCAGCTGCTCACCGCGCTGTCCACCAGCTTCTTCGCCCTGGTCGCCAGCCGCATGCTGCTCGGCGCCGGCTGCGGCCCGGGCACGGCGGTGACCCAGCACGCCTGCTTCAAGTGGTACGCGCCGCGCGAGCGGGTGCTGCCCTCGGCGCTGATCCAGGTGGCGATCATGCTCGGCGCCATCGCCGGCGCCCTGTCCCTGCCGCTGCTGATCCAGCACCTGGGCTGGCGCGTCGGCTACCTGATCCTGGCCGGTATCGGCCTGCTCTGGCTGGGGCTGTGGCTGGCGGTCGGCCGCGAGGGCCGGCACGACGACGCGGCCGGCGAGACCGGCGGCGCCACCACGCCCTACCGCCACCTGCTGCTCAACCGCACCTTCGTCTTCATCACCCTGGCCGGCTTCTGCTCCTACCTGCCCACCGCGCTGATCTACAGCTGGGTGCCGACCTACCTGCAGAAGGGCCTGGGCATGACGCCGATGCAGTCCGGCTACGTGGTGATGGCCGCCACCCTCGGCGTGATCCTGCTCAACCTGGGCGTCTCCGGCCTGTCGCAGCGCGCCCTCAAGCGCGGCGCCAGCGTGCGCCTGGCCATGGCCCTGCCGCCGGCGCTGGCCTGCCTGGTCGGCGGCCTGGCCATGAGCCTGATGGGCTTCTTCGACCAGGGCCTGCACCTGACCCTGGCGCTGTACCTGGTCGGCGGCGTGGTGGTGAACCTGCTGCCGGCCTTCGCCAACTCCATCGTCGCCTACATCGCCCCGCCCCGGCAGCGCGGCAGCATGCTGGCCATCCACATCGGCCTGATGACCAGCGCCGGCATGCTCGCCCCGCACGTGGTCGGCCAGGCCATCGGCTGGCAGGGCGGCGATCTGGTGCGCGGCTTCGAACTGGCCGTCGGCCTGTTCGGCCTGGCCCTGCTCGCCGGCGGCCTGCTCGCCCTGCGCCTGGTCGACCCGGAGCGCAGCCGCGCCGACCTGGCCGCCCGCGCCATCCCCGAATCCGTCAACGCGCCGGCCGCCAGCCAGGCCTGATCAGGAATCCGCTCCATGCATCAACGCATCAAAGCCCCGCAGCAACGCCCCGAGTCCCTGGAACTGCAGCCGACCTGGCGCAACGCCGACGTGGAAGACGGCTTCTGCGTGGTCGCCGTCGGCGACATCATCATCACCCACGCCATCCGCGCCAAACTGGCGCGCAAGTCGCCCGAGCTGCTGGACATCCTGCGCCGCGGCGACGTGGTAGTGGGCAACTACGAAGGCTCGGCCATCGACCTGCGCACCTACGACGGCCACCCCGAGGCCCAGTCCGGCTTCGCCTGGCTGATCAGCGACGCCGACGCGCCGGCCGACCTGGCCGCCCTCGGCTTCAACCTGATGGCTCGCGCCAACAACCACGCGCTGGACTGGGGCGCGGCCGGCCTGCGCATGACCGACCGGCTGCTCGACGAGGCCGGCATCGCCCACGCCGGCACCGGCGCCAGCCTGTCCGCGGCGCGCGCGCCGGCCTTCCTCGACACGGCCCGGGCGCGGGTGTCGCTGATCTCCTACGCCACCACCTTCGAGGCCAACGCGCCGGCCAACGACGGCCTCGGCGTGGTGCCGCCGCGCCCGGGGCTCAACCCGCTGCGCACCACGGCGCATCGCCTGGTGAGCGCCGAAGACTTCGCCGTGCTCAAGCGCCTCAACGCCCACGAACCGTTCCAGGACCACTACCTGCTCAAGGCCCTGTACGGCGAGCACAGCCTGCACCTGGGCATGGCCCTGCACTACCGGATCGACCCGAACACCGCCCCCGGCTCGCTGCGCATCCACTACGAATGCGACAAGCGCGACCAGGCCGGGATCGTCCACAACCTGCGCCAGGCCAAGCAGACCAGCGACTTCGCCATCGTCGCCCAGCACACCCACGAGCCGGACAACTTCACCACCGAAGTGCCGAACTACCTACCAACCCTGGGCCGGCAACTGGTCGACGACGGCGCCGACATGCTCTGCGGCCACGGCCCGCACCAGCTGCGCGGCATCGAGATCTACCGCGGCAAGCCGCTGCTGTATTCCCTGGGCAACTTCTGCTTCATGGACAACAGCCAGCAGGTGGTCGCCCGCGACGAGTGGGAAGAGCCAGAGTGGGCCGCCGCCGAAGCCATCGCCGGGCCCCGGGGCATCACCGACCCGCGCGTGTCGACCCCCGCCGAGTTCCTCGAATGGAAGCGCGTGGTCGGCATCTTCAGCGAGCCGATCTGGTTCGAGAGCGTGGTCGCCGAATGCCGCTTCAAGGCCGACGGCACCCTGCGCGAACTGCTGCTGCACCCGATCGAACTGGGCTTCGCCGGCCGCGACGCCGAGCGCGGCATCCCGCGCCTGGCCCTCGACACGGCCGACAACCGGCAGCAGGCGCGGCGCATCCTCGAACGCCTGCGCGAGCTGTCCGCCGAGTTCGGCACGCTCATCGAGATCGACACCGTGCAGCTCGGCGAGCGCCGCAGCAGCCTCGGCCGCGTGGTGATCGCCCCATGACGGCCACCTGACGCCGGCGGCCCACGAGGCCGCCGCTCCCTCCCGACCCTTCCCGCCGACGTCCGGCGCAGGCCACGAGCCCGCGCCGAGGGCCCGGCCGTGCCCGCGAAACCGCGCGGGCGCCCTTCACCACACGGAAATGCCATGGACCTGACCTGTTTCGCCCAGCGCTACGCCGAAGCCCGGCAGAAATTCCTCGACGCCTGCAGCGCCAACGGCCTGGCCGTCGAGTCGCACATCCACCCCCTGCGGGGACGCGACCGCGAGCAGCTGGCGATGGACGTAGCCCGCCTGGGCCCGCCGGACGCCGCCAACCTGCTGGTGCTGAGCAGCGGCTGCCACGGCGTGGAGGGCTTCTGCGGCTCGGCCGTGCAGATCGACCGCCTGCGCGATGCCGCCTGGATGGAACGCTGCTGGCGCGACGACCTGGCCGTGCTGTTCATCCACGCCCTCAACCCCCACGGCTTCTCCTGGCTGCGCCGGGTGAACGAGGACAACGTCGACCTCAACCGCAACTTCCTCGACTTCACCCAGCCGCTGCCGGACAACCCCGGCTACCGGCGCATCGCCCACCTGCTGCTGCCCCGCCGCGAGCCGCCGACCCTGGCGACCACCCTGGGCCTGATCGGTCACGCCCTGTGCGGGCGCATGGCGCTGCAGGGCGCCATCTCCCGCGGCCAGCACAGCGACCCCCGGGGCATGTTCTTCACCGGCACCGCGCCGACCTGGAGCAACATCATCCTGCGCCGCGTGCTGCGCCGGCACGGCCGCGAATGCCGGCGCATCGGCTGGATCGACGTGCACACCGGCCTCGGCCCGCGCGGCTTCGGCGAGCGCATCTACAAGGGCCACGACACGCCGCTGGCCATGCGCCGGGCCAAGGCCTGGTGGGGCGACAAGGTGACCAGCAGCCTGGACGGCAGCTCCACCTCCGCCGTCCTCGACGGCACCCAGGATCATGCGGCGATGAGCGAATGCGGCCAGGCCGAATACAACGGCCTGACCCTGGAATACGGCACCCTGCCGGGGCTGAAGGTGCTCAACGCGCTGCGCGCCGACCATTGGCTGCACCGCAACCCGCAGGCCAGCGCGGCCCAGCGCGAACGCATCGGCCGCCAGTTGCGCGACGCCTTCTACGTGGACGCCGACGACTGGAAGCGGCAAGTCCTGGAACAGGCCCGCGAGGTGCTGGAGCAGACCCTGGACGGCCTCGCCACTCCGCTGCCGGACTGAGCCGCTAGCGCAGGCTCATGCCGTGGCGGCGGTACAGGGCCTGCACCCAGCCTTCGCGATACATCTGCCACAGCTCGCGCTGCAGGCGTCGCAGCTCGGCGGGGTCCATGTCCGGGTGGCAGGCGATGTCCTCCATCAGGGTGAGGAAGGGCAGCACCTCGCGCGGCGGCGGCCTGGCCGCCAGCGAGTCGGCCACCGCCGAGCTGGTCGCCCACAGCCGCGCGCGGCTGCGCTGCAGCATGCTCAGGTTGAGCGACTCCTTGTTCGAGTAGATCACCGCGACGCCGGTGCTCTGCAGGTATTCGCCGGCCCCGGAGCCCTGGTGGCTGAGCACGCGCAGGCCGCGCACCTGCTCCAGGCTGGCCAGCTGCAGGTCGTCGTCGGCCTTGGCGTACAGCCCCAGACGCGACACCAGCAAGGGCCCGACCCAGCCGAAATGCGGCTCGCGCTCCTGCTGGCGCTCCACCAGCAGCACGCAGCTGCGCGGCTGTTGCTGGACCTGGTGCAGGGCCCGCTGCAACGGCAGGAAGCTCAGCCGGTAGCCGATGCCGGCCCGCCGGAACAGCTCGTCGGCCAGCTCCGGCACCAGGCCGGCCGCCCCACCGTCCGGGCGCTGCTGCACCAGCGGGGCGCGCTCCCAGGCGTACAGCTGCAGTTCGGCCGCCGCCAGCGGCCAGCCGAGCAGGCTCAGCAACAACAGACTAATCCCACGCACGCAGGGCCTCCTCGTACGTCTGGGTGCGCCCGGGCGGGCGTTCATTGTCCAGCTTCGGCCAGGGCGCACCGGGGCGCGCCAGCCACTCGTCCACCGCGCGCGGCGCATTGAGCCGGGGCGCACAGGGGTGCCGCTGGCTTTGGCCGAGCGCCTGCAGATGCTGGTCGAAGATCTGAGCCAGGTTGCCCAGGGCCTGGTCCGCGCCGAGCCGGCCCGCCACCACCGGATGCAGCTGCCGCCACCACAGGCTGGCCATGCCGCTGTAGTCCGGCACGTTGGCGCCAGTGGGCGTCCAGCGCCGCGCCGCCGGGCTGCGATAGAACTCCACCAGCCCACCGAGACGCGGCGCCTCGGCCTGCATGGCCGGCGACTCCATGTCGGAGCGGCGGATCGGTGTCAGCCCCACCAGGGTCTTGCGCAGCGACACGCTGCGCGAGGTGACGAACTGGGCGTACAGCCAGGCCGCCTGGCGCTGGCGCAGCGGCGTGGCCTGGAGCAGGGTCCAGGCGCCGACGTCCTGGTAGCCGGACTTCATCCCGTCGCGCCAGTAGGCGCCGCGCGGCGACGGCGCGACCCGCCACTTCGGCCGGCCCTCGGCATCCACCACGGCGCTGTCCGGCTTGATGTAGTCGGCGGTGAAGGCGGTGTACCAGAACACCTGCTGCGCCACGTGGCCCTGGGCGGCGACGCTGCCGGCCTGGTTGAAGCTCATTTGCTGCGCCTCCGGCGGGGCGTAGCGGCGCAGCCAGTCGACATACTGGCGGACGGCATAGACCGCCGCCGGGCTGTCCAGCGCGCCGCCCCGGGCGACGCTGGCGCCGGCCGGGCGGCAACCCTCGACGCGGATGCCCCAGTCGTCCACCGGCAAGCCGTTGGGCAACCCGGGGTCGCCCACCCCGGCCATGCCCAGCCAGGCGTCGGACAGGCGCCAGCCGATGGACGGATCGAAGCCGCCATAGTCCATGTGGCCGTAGACCCGCTGGCCGTCGATCTCGCCCACCTGTTCGGTGAAGAACGCGGCGATGTCCTCGTAGGCCGACCAGTTCTGCGGCACATCCAGCTCGTAGCCATAGCGCTCGCGGAACGCCTTGCGCAGTTCCGGGCGCTCGAACCAGTCGCGGCGGTACCAGTAGAGGTTGGCGAACTGCTGGTCCGGCAGCTGGTACAACTTGCCGTCCGGCGCGGTGACGAAGGGCAGCCCGATGAAGTCGTCGAGGGCCAGGGTCGGCGAGGTCACCGCGGCGCCTTCGCCGGCCATGAAGTCGGACAGCACCAGCACCTGGCCGCCACGGAAGTGCTGGCCGAGCAGGTCGCTGTCGCTGACATAGGCATCGTAGAGCGGCAGGCCGGTCTCCTGCTGGGTGCGCAGCTTGTTGACCACGTCGTCCTCGCCGCTGATCTCGTGGATCACGCGGATGCCGGTCAGGCGGGTGAACAGCGGGGCCAGCACGTTGGCCTCGTACCAGTGGGTGGGAATGCGCTCGGCGATCACCCGCACCTGCACGCCACGGAACGGTTCGCCGGCCTCGGCGAACCAGGCCAGCTCGGCACGCTGCTCGGCGGCGCCCAGGGAACTGGGCTGCAGCGCGGCCATGACCTCCGTCACCGGGTCGGCGGCATGCGTGGCCGCGCTCAGCATCAGGCCGAGCAAGATCGCAGCGCGCATCGGTGGCTCCTTCTTATAGTTATGCCCCGAGTCTAGGCGAGCCGGGGGGCATATCGCCACCATCGGAGAACGACAGAAAACAGGCAATTCCTACGATATGCAGCTATAGAAATAAGAGGGATGGCCGACATAGCGACAACACAATAACCGCACTTATGGTCACGGGATGACCGACAAATGGCCTTTAGCCACTAATCGGCTTTCTGTACACTTCTGCGCCCCCGAATTGGGTATCTGCCATGTTGAAGAATCTGTCGCTGACCCTGAAGTTGTCACTGCTGCCAGCTGTCGCCCTGCTCGGCCTGCTGCTGTTCGTCGGGTACACCTCGATCCAGCTCTCGGCCAACGACAAACGCCTGGTCACGCTGGAGACCCACAGCTTCCCGTCGCTGGAGAAGGCAGACGCGGTGATCTTCCAGTTCTCCCGCCTGCCCGGCCTGCTCAACAGCGCGGTGGCCGCCGGCGAGCTGGAGACCCTGGGCGAGGCGCGCCAGGTGCTCGGCGAGATCGCCAGCATGCAGCAGGCCCTGCAGCCGCTGACCCGCGCCAACGCCGAGCGCACCAACGAGTTGGAGCAGTGGCGCGCCGCCATCGGCCGCTACGCCGACAACGCCCTGTCCGCCTCCGAGCAGCTGATCAAGGGCAGCGCCGGCTTCGACGACCTGCGTCCGAGCCTGGACCGCATGGCCAGCGACCTGAAGACCGCCCAGGACCTCGGCTCGGTGTTCCGCGCCCACACCTATAAGGACTTCCAGGACACCCTGGCCCAGGCCCGCACCGACAACGCCGACACCACCCGCGTCGGCTTCATCCTCACCGCGCTGCTGGTGGCCCTGGTCGGCCTCGGCGCCTGGCTGATCATCCGCGGCATCATGGGCAACGTGCATGGCGTGATCGAATCGCTGCAGGCCATCGCCAAGGGCGACGGCGACCTGACCCGCCGGGTCAACGTCGACTCGCGCGACGAGATCGGCGAAATGATCCAGCTGTTCAACGGCTTCCTCGACAAACTGCAGAACACCATCCGCCAGATCATCGACGCCGCCAGCCCGCTGGGGCAGATGTCCAAGGAGCTGTACCGGCTGACCCAGGAGGCGGAAGAGAACGCCAAGTCGCAACAGGGCCACACCGACTCCATCGGCCGCGACATCCAGACCATGACCAGCAGCATCCAGGAAGTGGCCCAGCGCTCCCAGCAGGCCTCCCAGGGCGCCGGCGACGCTTCGCGCCAGGCGGTGGCCGCGCGCACCAGCATCGGGGCGCTGTCCGGCAGCATCAGCGACCTCGGCAGCAGCGTGCTCGGCGCCGTCCAGGCCATGCAGCAACTGGAGGAAGAAACCCAGCAGGTCGGCTCGGTGCTCACCGTGATCCGCAGCATCGCCGAACAGACCAACCTGCTCGCCCTCAACGCCGCCATCGAGGCGGCCCGCGCCGGCGAACAGGGCCGCGGCTTCGCCGTGGTCGCCGACGAGGTGCGCAACCTGGCGCAGAAGACCGCCGCCTCCACCGCCGAGATCCAGCAGATCATCCAGCGCCTGCAGAACAGCGCCAACGGCGTGCTCGACGTGATGACCGCCAACGGCGACAAGGCCCAGGCCAGCATCGAACGCTCGGTGGAAGCCACCCACATGCTCGAGACCATCGCCACGGCGGTGGGCCAGATCGACGAACTGAACGCCGGCATCGCCCAGCTCACCCAGGAGCAGATCGGCCTGTCCAGTTCGATTCAGCAAGACACCCAAGTGTTGCAGCAGGACGCACAAGCAACCGCCCATGGCGCCGACGCCACCGCACGCCTCGGCGAGCAGCTGGTCAGCACCGGAGACCACCTGCGCGCGGCGACGGCCCAATTCCGTGTATAACCCTCCACCGGAGCATCACTGCATGACTACTGCCCGTGTACTTGGCCTGGCCGTCTGCCTGGCCAGCACCCCGACATTCGCGCTGGAACAAGGCGAGGCCCTGATCAACGCCTTCGGCACCCTCGGCGTCACCCACCTGGGTGGCGAGGACGACGGCCGCGGCTACGGCGTTTCCGGCCAGACCAAGGATTCCTGGCGCGGCGACCAGCTGAGCAAGTTCGGTGCCCAGCTCAGCTACGGCATCACCGACACCGTCGGCCTGACCCTGCAGACCACCGCCAAGGCCTACGGCGACGAGTGGAAGGGCAACCTGGAGTGGGCCTACCTGTCGTGGCAGAGCACCGACAACCTGATGCTCCGCTTCGGCCGCCTGCGCACCCCGGTGTACATGTATTCCGAGAGCATCGACGTGGGCTTCAGCTACCCCTGGCTGCGCCTGCCGGACGAGGTCTACAGCCAGGTCCAGCTGTCCAACTACGAAGGCGCCGACCTGGTCTACAACCTGCCGCTGTCCTTCGCCACCGCCTCCTTCCAGCTGGCCGGCGGCGTCGCCAAGAACCGCGACTACTACGCCTACGACGACGAGTTCGACATCGACTACTCCAAGGTCTTCGGCGCCAGCGTGAGCCTGGCCACCAACGACTTCGGTACCGTGCGCATCGGCTACGCCGAGGCCGACATCAAGACCGAGATCTCCGGCAGCTTCGTCGACGTGCTCGGCAACCCGGGCTCGGCCACCCTGCTGTCCCTGGACGACGACAAGGGCAAGTTCACCTCCGTCGGCTACCAGTACGACAACGGCACCTGGCTGACCGCCAACGAGTGGACCCGCCTGGTGATCGAGAACAACGCCGGCGACAGCACCGAGGCGTTCTACCTGATGGGCGGCCGCCGCTTCGGCGACTTCCTGGCCCACGTCACCTACGCCCAGCTGGACGAGGACGACGGCCGGCAGAACTCCTGGACCCTCGGCCTGAACTACAACGTGCTGCCGACCGTGGTCATCAAGGGCGAGTACAAGCGCGTCAATACCACCGGCGGCTACGACGGCGTGTTCGTGCGCAACGCCCAGGAGCTGTACGACAACACCGTCAACGACATCAGCGGCGGCGCGCTGGGCGTTCCGGCCCGCAACTACGACGGCGACATCATCAGCGCCGGCGTCGACTTCGTGTTCTGAGGAGCGTGCATATGAAGCAATCCATTCGCGTTCTCCTCGCCGCCGCCAGCCTCGGTGCCGCGGCCCTGGCCCAGACCGGTATGGCCCAGGCCGAGGTCGCCGTGATCGTCAACGCCGGCGCCTCGGCCAGTCCGTCGCAGTCCGACGTGGCCAACATCTTCCTGGGCAAGAACAAGTCGCTGAAGGGCGTCGACCAGAAGGACTGGAACCCGACCAAGGAGAAGTTCTACGCCGCGGTCACCAGCAAGAACGAGGCCCAGCTGAAGTCCTACTGGTCCGGCCTGGTGTTCACCGGCAAGGGCCAGCCGCTGCCGAGCGTGGGCGGCGACGCCGAGGTGGTGGCCAAGGTCGCCGCCGAGGCCGACGCCATCGGCTACGTGGACAAGGCCGCCGTGACCGACCAGGTCAAGGTGCTGTTCACCCTGCCCTGATCCCGGGGTAGCGCCACGAAGAAGGCCGGCGGGGCGACCCTCCGGCCTTTTTTCATGTGACGCGGTCCCGCAAGCCTCCGACGCCGCATCCGATACTCCATTCCCGGGCGGCGAAAACGCGATATCGTTCGGAACGGTACAAGCAGGTGCCGGCGCGTATCGCCGGGAACGGGCGGCACCCTCCCCGCCGAACCGGGCCACTGACCGGCACACCACGATAGAAGGAGTTTCGAACCATGCAGACCACAGACATCCTCGCCCAGATGGGCGGCGTCCAACCCATGGCACAGGCGCTCGGCGTGAGCGAGAGCGAAGCCATGCAGGGAGCCGCCGCGCTGCTCCCGGCGATACTCGGCGGCATGAAGAAACAGGCGCAGTCGCAGGCCTCCGGCCTCGATGGCCTCGGCGGGCTGCTCGGCCAGCTGGGCGGCGGCGGTGGCCTGCTTGGCCAGGTGCTCGGGCAAGCGCTCGGTAACGGCGGCGGCGGCAATGACATCCTCGGGGAGATCTTCGGCTCCAAGGACGTCAGCCGCACGGTGGCCGAGGACGCCGCCAACCGCTCCGGCCTGGACGCCTCCCTGCTGAAGAAGATGCTGCCGATCCTGGCCATGCTGGTCACCAGCTACCTGAGCCAGCAGGGCAAGGCGAGCGCAGGGCAGCCGTCCGAGTCGTCGGGTGGCCTCGGCGACCTGCTGGGCGGGATGCTCGGCGGCGGCAACGGCCAGGGCCAGCAGAGCGGGTTGGGCGGGCTGGCCTCGATGCTGGACCTGAACGGCGACGGCAACGTGCTGGACGACATCCTACGGATGGCCGGCAAAGCCCAGCGCTGATCCCGGCGCCCGAAGCGCGGGATGGACCGCAGCCCGCCCCGTGCTTCTCCTTCTGCCATGTACCGCGAACACACACGGTAGGAGCGGCTTCAGCCGCGAAGCTTTTTACCGTACCACCTCGGTTCGCGGCTAAAGCCGCTCCTACAACTGCGCCCTTCTGATGCTCTCGCGAGATCGTGAACACAAGATCAGGCCGGGCGAAGACACCCGGCCGTCGTGGGCGCTACAGCGAAGGCCGCGACGCCTCCGCCATTTCCCTCACCAGCACCGCCACCAGCTCGGCCGCCGGCAGCTCACGGGCCAGGGGCGCGCCCTGCCCGGCCCACTGGGCGGCGAAGTCGTGGCTGTCCCTGGCGCTGGCCGCCGCGTGCAGAGCCTTGGCCGCGTCGTAGCAGATCGGGTAGTCCGGCAGGGCCGCGCCCAGGTCGCCGAACAGGCGGTTGGGCAGGCCGCGCGCCGGACGGCCGGAGAGGTTCGAGGTGATCTCGGTGCGCCCGGCCTTCTCGCCTTTCAACGCCGCACGGTAGGCGGCGTTGGCCGAGGACTCCGGGCACAGCACGAAGGCCGTGCCCAGCTGCACGCCGGCGGCGCCCAGGGCCATGGCCGCGCGGATGCCGGCGCCGTCCATGATGCCGCCGGCGGCGATGACCGGCAGGCGGCAGCGCTTCACCAGCAGGCGCACCAGGGCGAGAGTGCCGATGGCGGCGTCGCCGCGCTCCGGGGCGAACACCCCGCGATGGCCGCCGGCCTCGACGCCCTGGGCCACCAGCGCATCCACCCCGGCCGCCTCGGCCTGGTCCGCCTCCTCAGGCGTGGTCACGCAGGCCAGCAGCACGATGCCGGCCTGGCGCAGCCGCTCGATCCAGTCCCGTGGCGGCAGGCCGAAGTGGAAGCTGACCACCGCCGGGCGCTGCTCCAGCAACACCTCCAGCA
Source organism: Pseudomonas sp. GD04015 (assembly GCF_029837675.1). Classification (NCBI taxonomy): domain Bacteria; kingdom Pseudomonadati; phylum Pseudomonadota; class Gammaproteobacteria; order Pseudomonadales; family Pseudomonadaceae; genus Pseudomonas; species Pseudomonas sp. GD04015. Next base: position 233,486 of record NZ_JAOEEE010000005.1, read on the forward strand.
TGTTCGGGTCGGCCAGGAAGCTCGGGTAGATCTCGCGCAGGGCGGCCGGCGGCTCGGCGTCGAACTCGGCGAACAGCGGGCGCAGGCGCTCCAGCCAGGCCCGCTCGCGCGCCGCGTCGGCGCTCGCCGGGGCATGGCAGAACAGGTTGAGATTGAACGGCTTCGCCGTCAGCGCCCGGGTCTGCTCGATCAGCTCGCGCGCCTGGGCCGGGCTGCTGGCGCCCAGCCCCAGCGAACCCAGACCGCCCGCCTCGGAAACCGCCGCCGCCAGCTGCGGCGTGGACACGCCGACCATGGGCGCCTGGATGATGGGATGCTGGATGCCCAGTAGCGTGCTCAGGGACGACATGGAAACCTCCGGGATTGACTGATCGATCTCTAATAAAGATTATTAACACAACTTTATTCTTTTTTTGAGATTTAAATCCATGGATCTCGCCACCCTCGCCATCTTCCGCACCGTGGCCCTGGAGCAGAGCGTGACCCGCGCCGCCCAGCACCTGCAGCGCGCCCAGTCCAACGTCACCACGCGCATCCAGCAACTGGAGGAAGACCTGGGCACCGCCCTGTTCCTGCGCGAGGGTAAGCGCATGGTCCTGACCGAGCGCGGCACCACCTTCCTCGCCTACGTCGAGCAACTGCTGGCCCTGGCCGACGAGGCGCGCCAGGCCATGCACCCGCAGCGGCCGGAAGGTAGCCTGCGCCTGGGCAGCATGGAGAGCACTGCCGCCGTGCGCCTGCCGCAGCCGCTGGTGCGCTTCCACCGCGAGCACCCGCAGGTGACGCTGGAAGTCGGCACCGGTCCCAGCCTGGCGCTGCTCGACGCCGTCCTGGCGCGGCGCCTGGACTGCGCGCTGATCGCCCAGCCCCACAGCTGGCAGCAGGGGCGCTGGCAGGCGGAGGCGCTGCCGGCCGAGGTGGACGCGCAACCGGTGTTCCGCGAGGAGCTGCTGCTGGTGCTGCCCGCCGACCACCCTCCGGTCGACCACCCCGAGCAGGTGCGGGTGCGCACCCTGGCGGGCTTCGCCCAGGGCTGCAGCTACCGTCACATCGCCCTGAGCTGGCTGGGAGCCGGCGGCCCGCCGGTGCGGGTGCAGGAAGTCGGCTCCTACCACGCCATCCTCGCCTGCGTGGCGGCCGGCACCTGCGTCGGCGTGGTGCCGCGCTCGCTGCTCGAACTGCCGCGCCAGCCCCCGGCCGTGCGCAGCGTGCCGCTGCTGCAACTGGATACCCTGCTGATCCGCCGCCACGGCTACGCCAGCGCGGCCTTCGAGCGGCTGCACGAGGCGCTGCGGAGCCCCGCGTGAGACGCCGGGCGCTGCGGGACGCGCTGGCCGGCGCCCTGATCCTGGCGGTGGGCATGGGCTTCGGCCGCTTCGCCTTCACCGGGCTCTACCCGCAGATGATCGCCGACGGCGTGCTCGACCTGCGCGGCGGCTCGCTGGCCGCCTCGGCGAACTACGCCGGCTACCTGCTCGGCGCCCTGCTGCTGGCCTGGCGCCACCCATGGCAGCCGGCCACCCTGTGCCGCGCCGGGCTGTTCGCCAGCCTGGCCTGCCTGCTGGCGATGGCCGTCGCACCGGGCGTCGCCAGCATCCTGCCGCTGCGCTTCCTGGCCGGTGTCGCCAGCGCTCTGGCCCTGGTCGGCGCCTCGCTCTGGCTGCTGCGCGCCGACCACCATCCGCAGGCGGCGCCAGTGCTGTACGCCGGCGTCGGGCTGGGCATCCTGCTGTCCGCCGAGCTGATCGCCGCCGGTCGCGCGCTCGGCTGGCACAGCCCCGCGCTGTGGCTGGCGCTGGCCCTGGTCGCCGCGCTGCTCAGCCTGCCCGCGCTCGGGGCGCTGAAGCGGCCGACCGGCTCCGCAGCCGAGACGGCACTGGCGCAACGCGCGCTGCCCGCCGGCCGCCTGGTGGCGCTCTACGGCCTGGCCGGCTTCGGCTACATCGTCACCGCCACCTACCTGCCGCTGCTGCTGCGCGACGGCCTGGGCAGCGTCGACCCGCTGCAGCTCTGGGCCGCCTTCGGCCTCGGCGCGGCGCCCTCGTGCTTCCTCTGGCACTACCTGCGCGAGCGCCTGGGCACGCGCGCGGCGCTGGCGTTCAACCTGGGGCTGCAGGCCGTCGGCGTGGCCCTGCCGGCATTCGATCCCGGCGTGCCGGCCTGCCTGCTCAGCGCGCTGCTGGTCGGCGGCACCTTCATGGGCACGGTGACCATCGCCATGGCGGCGGCCAGGGGCGAGTCGCAGCGCCGGCCCCAGCTGGCGGCCTGGATGACTGCCAGCTACGGCGTCGGGCAGATCGCCGGCCCGCTGCTCGCCGACGCCCTGCACAGCCGCTACCAGCACTTCGCCCCGGCCCTGCTGGCGGCGGCCGCCGGCCTGGCCCTGGGCGCGCTGCTGAGCCTGCCGCGCCCGGCGCCTGCGACCTAGGTCCAATAGGCGCCTCGCGGCGCAGGCGCGACGATGGCTCGACTCGACCATCGGAGCGTCGCATGTCCTCCACCTCCGCCGGCAAGACGGCCGTACTGCAGAACATCCACGGCACCAGCGAGTTTCTGCGCAAGTACCCGCCGTTCAACCAGATGGACAGCGCCCAGCTGGCCTACTTGGTGGAGCATTGCCAGCTGCGCTTCTATGCCGCCGGCGAGAGCATCATCAAGCCCGACGACGGGCCGGTGCAGCACTTCTACATCGTCAAGCAGGGCCAGGTGGTGGGCGAGCGCCCGCACTCGGCCCGGCGCGGCAGCGAGACCACCTTCGAGATCGCCAGCGGCGAGTGCTTCCCCCTGGCCGCGCTGCTCGGCGAGCGCGCCACCCGCACCGAGCACCTGGCCGGCGAGGACACCTTCTGCCTGCTGCTGGGCAAGGACGCCTTCGTCCGCCTGTTCGCCCAGTCCGCGCCGTTCCGCGACTTCGCCCTGCGCGGGGTCAGCAGCCTGCTCGACCAGGTCAACCAGCAGGTGCAGCTGCGCGCCGCCGAGAACCTCGGCGCGCAATACTCGCTGGATACCCCGCTACGCGAACTGGCCCCGCAGCAGCCGGTGGCCTGCGCCGCCGAGACGCCGCTGCGCGAGGCGGTGCGGCGCATGCACGAACAGCACGTCGGCAGCATCGTCATCGTCGACCAGGGCGATCGCCCCCACGGCATCTTCACCCTGCGCGACCTGCGCCGGGTGGTGGCCGACGGCGAATCGCTGGAACAGCCGATCCGCGCACTGATGACCCAGCGCCCGTTCCACCTGTCGCCCAACGCCAGCGCCTTCGATGCCGCCCTGGCGATGACCGAGCGGCACATCGCCCACGTCTGCCTGGTGGAGGACGAGCGCCTGGTCGGCGTGGTCTCCGAGCGCGACCTGTTCTCCCTGCAGCGGGTCGACCTGGTCCACCTGGCCCGCACCATCCGCCACGCCGGGCGCATCGAGACCCTGGTGGCGCTGCGCGGCGACATCCGCCAGCTGGTCGAGCGCATGCTGGCCCACGGCGCCAGCTCGACCCAGATCACCCAGCTAGTCACCCTGCTCAACGACCACACCGTATGCCGGGTGATCGAACTGGTGCTGGAGGAAATGGGCGACCCCGGCGTGCCGTTCAGCTGGCTGTGCTTCGGCAGCGAGGGGCGCCGCGAACAGACCCTGCACACCGACCAGGACAACGGCATCCTGTTCGAAGCGACGGACGCCGCCGACGCCGAGCGCATCCGCCAGCTCCTGCTACCCCGCGCGCGGCGCATCAACCAGCTGCTCGCCGACTGCGGCTTCGCCCTGTGCCGCGGCAACATCATGGCCGGCAACCCGGCGCTGTGCCTGTCGCGCCAGGAATGGGCGCGACGTTTCTCCTCCTTCATCCGCGAGGCCACGCCGGAGAGCTTGCTGGGGTCGAGCATCTACTTCGACCTGCGAGTGATCTGGGGCGCCGAGGAAGGCTGCGAGCAGCTGCGCCAGCAATTGCTCGCCGAAGTCGCCGACAACAGCCTGTTCCAGCGCCTGCTGGCGGCCAACGCCCTGCGCCACCGCCCGCCGCTGGGGCGCTTCCGCGACTTCGTGGTGGCCCGCAAGGGCGCCGAGAAGGACACCCTCGACCTCAAGGAAGAAGGCCTCACCCCGTTCGTCGACGGCGCCCGCCTGCTGGCCCTGGCCCACGGCATCGGCGAGAGCAGCACCCTGCGCCGCTTCGCCGAGCTGGTGCGCCTGCGGGTGATCGACGCTCAGGACGGCGCGGCCTACGAGGAGGCCTACCACCTGATCCAGCAGATGCGCCTGCAACTGCACCAGCAGCAGGCCGCCCAGGGTCTGGCCTTCTCCAACCGCCTCGACCCGGACAGCCTCAACCACCTGGACCGGCGCATCCTGCGCGAGTCCTTCCGCCAGGCCCAGCGCCTGCAGGCCAGCCTCGCGCTGCGCTACCAGCTATGAGGAAGACCATGCCCCCACGCGCGCCGTGGACCCGTTCTAGCAGGGTGCGCCGTGCGCTCCCGCCGGCCAACGCCTTGCGCCGGTGCGCACGGCGCGTCCCGTGGCAGCCATGAAGAAACTGCTCGCCCGCCTCCGCCCCGCGCGCCCGGCCCTCGACCCGCGGGGCCTGCACCTGCCGGCCCCGGCGCCGCTGGACGACCGCCCGCTGGCCCGCCAGCGCCTGGTGGTGGTGGACCTGGAGACCAGCGGCCTCAACCTGCAGCGCGACCACCTGCTGGCGATCGGCGCGGTGGTGATCGAGGACGGCGCCATCGACCTGTCCCAGCAGTTCGAATGCACCCTGCGCCAGCCCGGCCACCGGGCCGGCCCCAGCACCCTGATCCACGGCATCGCGCCCAGCGCGGTGGCCGCCGGCCGCGAACCGGACGAGGCGCTGCTGGAGTTCATGACCTTCGTCGGCGACAGCCCGCTGCTGGCCTTCCACGCGCCGTTCGACCAGCACATGCTGGAGCGCGCCCTGCGCGAGACCCTCGGCTACCGCCTGACCCACCCCTTCCTCGACGCCGCCGTGCTGGCACCGCTGCTGTGCCCCGAAGCGCCGGCCTACCGTGGCCTGGACGAGTGGCTCAGCCATTTCCGCCTGCAGGCCAGCGAACGCCATCACGCCAGCGCCGACGCCCTGGCCACCGCCGAGCTGGCGCTGATCCTGTTCAGCAAGGCGCGCCGCCAGGGCCTGGACAGCCTGGCCGAACTGCAGCGCCGGGCACAGTCATGGCGCCGCCGGCAGCTCGCCCCGTCCCTCTGAACTCCGCACGCATTGCACGCCCTCACACCGTCATCCCCGCGAAGGCGGGGACCCAAAAAACACCGTGCACCTGGATTCCCGCCTTCGCGGGAATGACGAGATGTTCCGGCTGCCTTGTCCGTACCAGACCACCCCACCCGCACCCACTGCACGCCCCTCCCCGTCGTCCCCGCGCAGGCGGGGACCCAAAAAACACCGCGCACCTAGATTCCCGCCTTCGCGGGAATGACGGGGATGTGCCAGCTGCCCTGTCCGTACCAGGCCACACCACCCCACACCCACTGCACGCCCCTCCCCAGTCGTCCCCGCGCAGGCGGGGACCCAATAAACAACAGCTGGCCCCCCGCCTTCGCGGGGACGACGGGATTTCCTGACCTGCCCCCGCCCGTATCACCCGATCACCCGAGCCACCCATCGACAACGATTGCGATGACCTGCGGCAATCTGACACTATATGAGAAGCATTCTCGCTTCTCTCTTTCTGCCCCCATTGGCGGAGGTGACAGTGTCCGTCGGGGAAAACACCCACAACGAGCTGGTCGGCCTGCTCTATCGCGATCACCGCGACTGGCTGCTCGCCTGGCTGCGCAAGAGCCTGCAGTGCCCGCAGCGCGCCGCCGACCTCGGCCAGGACACCTTCGTCCGCCTGCTCGGCCGCCCCGACCTGCAGGCGCCGCGGGAACCCCGCGCCCTGCTCACCACCATCGCCCGCGGCCTGCTGATCGACCATTTCCGCCGCAGCGCCCTGGAACGTACCTACCTGGAAGAACTGGCGCAGCTGCCGGAGCCCGAGCAGCCCGGCCTGGAAGAACAGGCCATGGCCCTGGAGGCCCTGCGCGAGGTCGACCGCCTGCTCGGCCAGCTGTCAGCCCGGGCCCGCGCAGCCTTCCTCTACAACCGCCTGGACGGCCTGGGCCACGCCGAGATCGCCGAGCGCCTCGGCGTGTCGGTGTCGCGGGTGCGCCAGTACCTGGCCCAGGGCCTGCGCCAGTGCTACATCGCCGTCTACGGGGAGCCCCGGTGAGCGCCGTGCCGCTGCGGGTGCTCGACGAGGCCATCGGCTGGCAGCTGTGCCTGGGCTCCGGCGAGGCCAGCGAGCAGGACCGGCTGGCCTTCGGCGCCTGGCTGGCGGCCCACCCGGAGCACGCGCGGGTCTGGCAGCAGCTCGGCGAACTCGACCAGCAGCTGGGCGTCGCCGCACCGGCGCCGGCGCGGCGCGCCCTGACCCGCCCGCAGCGCAGGATCGGCGGCCGCGCCCTCGGCCTGCTGCTCGCCGTGGGCCTGGGCCTCGGCCTGCTGGCCAACCAGCAGCGCCCGCTGGGCGACTACCTGGCCGACGCCTACACCGGCACCGGCGAGGTGCGCGAGCTGCAACTGCCCGACCGCACTCGGGTCAGTCTGAACAGCCGCAGCGCGCTGGACATCCAGTTCACCCCGGACGAACGCCGTCTGTACCTGCGCAGCGGCGAAATCCTGGTGGAGACCGCCCACGGCGACACCCGGCCGTTCCTCGTGGTCACCGCCCAGGGCAGCCTGCGCGCCCTGGGTACCCGCTTCCTGGTGCGCCGCGAGGGCGAGGCGACGCGCCTGATCGTGCTGCAGTCGGCGGTGGCCGCCCAGCCCCAGGCCCAGCCGGACGAACGGGTGATCGAGGCCGGTAGTCAGGTGCTGATGCGCCGCGACCGTCTCGGCGAGGGCGCGCCGGCGCCGCTGGGCGCCGATGCCTGGAGCCACGGCATGCTGGTGGCCGACAACGAGCGCCTGGCCGACTTGCTGGGACGCCTGGACGACTACCACACCGGCTACTTGAGCGTGGACCCGCGCATCGCCGACCTGCGCATCAGCGGCAGCTTCCCCCTGCGTGACAGTGCGCAGGCCCTGGCCGCCCTGCCGCCGAGCCTGCCGGTGCGCATCGAACGCTATACCGACTGGTGGATACGGGTGGTGCCGGCGGAGCGCTGAGGGCCAGCTGAAAGCCCGCTGTGCACCCTGTCCGCGGGACGTCGGACAGCCTCCCAGGCGGCCCTTCGAAAAAATCTTCGCGGGCCCCTGTCACTTTCCGCTTTTGCTTCGGCAAGGAAGACATCGAGAGACTTTTTTCTTTCTTCAGGAGCCGTTCACCATGTCCCGTACCCTGCACCTGCTGCGCCCCAGCCTGCTGGCCGCCGCCATCGCCCTCGCCACCGTGCCGGCACTGGCCCACGCCCAGAGCTACCAGCTGCCGTCCGCCCCGCTGGCCAGCACCCTCAGCACCATCGCCAGCGAAGCGGGCATCGTGCTCAGCATCGACCCGGCGCTGACCGCCGGCAAGACCGCCCAGCCGGTGCGCGGCGACTACTCGCCGCTGGCCGCGCTTGACGCCGCCCTGCAAGGCAGCGGTCTGCAGCTGGTGCAGAACGCCGGCGGCAGCTACAGCCTGGCCCCCGCCGCCGACGAGCTGACCCTGCCGAGCACCAGCATCAACGCCCGCGTCCAGGCCCCCGGCAGCGCCGAGGCCGGCTACCGCAGCGAAGCGGTCAAGAACGTCGGCGCCCTCGGCGGCATGCGCCTGCAGGACACCCCCTACTCGATGAGCGTGGTGTCCCGGGAACTGCTGCAGAACACCCAGACCACCTCGATCGACGACGTGTTCAAGCGCAACCCCTTCACCCAGATCTACTCGCCGAAGAACGCCGGCTACGCCAGCGCAGTGGCCATCCGCGGCTTCAGCGGCGCCGGCAACATGAGCATCGCCAACGACGGCCTGCGCTACTCCACCGGCTACGACAGCGGCAACTTCGTCGAGGAAATGGAACAGATAGAGATCCTCACCGGCCTGTCCGGCTTCCTCTACGGCCCGGCCAGCCCCGGCGGCCTGGTCAACTACGTGATCAAGCGGCCGACCTACGAGCGCTACAACAGCGTGACCCTGGGCAACGCCGGTGGCGAGAACTACTACCTGCACGGCGACTTCGGCGGCCCGATCGACGACGCGGGCGTGTTCGCCTACCGGGTCAACCTGCTGACCCAGGACGGCGAGACCGCCATCGACCTGCAGAAGCGCCGCCGCCAGATGATCAGCCTGGCCCTGGACTGGAACGTCAGCGACGACCTGCTGATCCAGTTCGACGCCTCGCACAAGAAGAACGAGACCCGCGGCCTGACCAGCTACTGGTACTTCGGCGACCAGTCGTTCCGCCCGGACGCCGACGACCTCGACAACGACAAGCTGTACAGCCAGAAGTGGGCCTTCTCCGACAGCGAGCACGACCGCGTCGGCAGCCGCTTCAACTGGCGCCTGAACGACGTGTTCAGCCTGCGTGGCGCCCTCGGCTACAGCCAGTACACCCAGGAATACACCTACACCGGCCCGACCGTGTACAGCGCCGGCAGCTACACCCAGCCGCTGTATGCCTTCGCCCCGGTCGAGACCGAAGAGACCTCGGGCAACCTGTTCCTCGACGCCGCCTTCGCCACCGGCAGCATCGGCCACAAGGCCACCGTCGGCTACCAGGGCAACGTGGTGCGCAGCCGCGACTACACCGACTACGTGCCCTATCCGGGCCCGCAGTACGTCGACGTGGTCGGCACACCGTCGCCGTTCGGCGAAACCCCGCAGGTGGACAAGCCCAGCTACTCCATCGGCCACGGCGACCAGCGCGTGTCGTCGCGCACCCAGTCGGACAACTTCCTGGTCGGTGACGTGATCACCTTCAACGAGCAGTGGTCGTCGATCCTCGGCCTGACCCACACCCGGATCAAGACCTACAGCAACGACTTCGTCTGGGCCGGGGCCTTCGGCTACGCGGAAACCGCGACCAGCTACAACGAGTCGGAAACCTCGCCGAACGTCTCCCTGATCTACAAGCCGCTGCCCTGGCTGACCACCTACGCCACCTACATTGAGGGCCTGCAGGCCGGCGGCATCGCGCCGAACACCGCGCTCAACGCCGGCGCGGCGATGGCCCCGGAAGTCAGCGAGCAGTACGAAGTGGGCGTCAAGGCCAGCGTCGGCGAGGCCCTGCTGACCCTGGCCCTGTTCAACATCGACAAGCCCAACGCCTACACCAACGGCGCGGGCTACTACGTGCAGGACGGCCGCCAGGAGAACAACGGCCTGGAATTCGGCATCACCGGCAAGGTGCTGCCCGAGCTGACCCTGGTCGGCGGCGTGACCCTGCTCGACCCGGAAGTGAAGAAATCCAGCGTCGCCGCCAACGAAGGCCAGAAGCCGACCAACGTCGCCTCGCAACTGGCCAAGCTGTACGCCGAGTACGACATCAACGCCGTGCCGGGCTTCGCCGTCACCGGCGGCGCCTACTACACCGGCAAGCAGTACAGCGACGAGGCCAACCAGCACAGCCTGCCGTCGTTCACCACCTTCGATGCCGGTGCCCGCTACCGCATCCCGGTGGCCGACAACAGCGTGACCCTGCGCGCCAACGTGAGCAACCTGGCGAACAAGTCGTACTGGCTGAACAGCTCCTACCTGGGCGACCCTCGCACCGTGACTTTCTCCGCGCAGCTGGAGTTCTAAGAGCCCGTTTACGATCTCTTGAGCAACTCGGTTTTTACTGGAACCCTGCCTTCCAGTTCGTCACCCCGGCGCAGGCCGGGGTCCAGAAAACCGACAGGCGACTCGGTGCGGGCAACTGGATACCGGCCTGCGCCGGTACGACGGGCCCATGGCCCTGCGTGTTGGAGAAGATCCGGGCAGCTGGCTAGGATCGTAAACAGCTTCTGAACGGCCCGGCCCCTGTGCCGTAGCCCGAAGCCGCCGTCACGGGCGGCTTCGTCGTTTTTCCACCCAACCTCGTATCGGGCAACACTTCTGGACTGGACATGAAATCCACCACCATCCGCCGCTGGTCCGTCGTCCATACCTGGACCAGCCTGATCTGCACCCTGTTCCTCTTCCTGCTGGCGCTCACCGGCCTGCCGCTGATCTTCCACCACGAGATCGAACACCTGCTGGGCGAGGCCCCGGAACTGCGCGAGATGGCGCCGGACACGCCGCGCCTGGACCTGCAGCAGATCGTCGAGGCCGGCGAGCGGCACCGGCCCGGCGAAGTGGTGCAGTACCTGGGCTGGGAAGACGACGAACCCAACGGCGTGGTGACCATCATGGCCGCCACCGCCGGCACCGAGCCCAACTCCTCGCACACCTTCATGCTCGACGCGCGCAGCGGCGAGGCCGTGGAGATGCCGGCGGCCAACGGCGGCTTCATGATGCTCATGCTGCGCCTGCACGTGGACATGTTCGCCGGCCTGCCGGGCAAGCTGCTGCTGGCCTTCATGGGCGTCCTCTTCGTGGTGGCGATCATCTCCGGCGTGGTGCTCTATTCGCCCTTCATGCGCCGCCTGAAGTTCGCCGAGGTGCGCCAGCACAAGTCCACGCGTCTGCGCTGGCTCGACCTGCACAACCTGATCGGCATCGTCACCCTGGTGTGGGCGCTGACGGTGGGCATCACCGGGGTGATCAGCGCCTGCGCCGACCTGCTGATCAGCGCCTGGCGCAACGACACCCTGGCAGCCATGATCGGCCCCTACCGCGACGCCCCGCCGCTGACCGAGCGGGCGCCAGCCACCCGCCTGCTGGACATCGCCCAACAGGCCGCCCCCGGCATGCAGCCGGACTTCATCGCCTTCCCCGGCACCCGCTTCTCCAGCGAGCACCACTACTCGGTGTTCATGAAGGGCAGCAGCCACCTGACCTCGCACCTGTGGACCCCGGTGCTGATCGACGCGCGGACCCTGGACGTCACCGCCGTCGGCCAGCGCCCCTGGTACATGGACGCCCTGGCCATGTCCCAGCCGCTGCACTTCGGCGACTACGGCGGCCGGCCGATGCAGATCCTCTGGGCGGTGCTCGACGTGCTCACCCTGATCGTCCTCGGCAGCGGCCTGTACCTCTGGTGGGTACGCCGCCGCGCACCACGCGCGGCCCTGCGCGACGAGGTGGCGGCATGAAGCGCTGGCGCGAATCGACCTTCGCCATCCCCGCCGCCCTGGGCCTGCTCAGCGCCGCCGGCCTGTTCGCCGCGCTGCTCGGCGACGGCCCCTGGGACGCCCTCGCCTGGCTCGGCCTGGGCCTGCCAGCCGTGCTGGGCACCTGGCCGCTGCTCAGGCGCAGATAGCCATGGATCACCGGGATGCGGGGCAGGTTGCTCGTAGGGTGCGCCATGCGCACCGGCGTAGCCCGGATGAAATCCGGGAAAAGGACCTCCTCCTCCCGTATTTCATCCGGGCGATATGAAAGCGTTGCTTTCATTCCAACTTCCAAGAAACTCTCAGGCAACTCGGAGCCCGAGTCTTCATCAATGTGCTCCGTAGGGTGCGCCGTGCGCACCTGTCGAGGCTTTCTGCCCGACTATTACCGAGCGTACTGACGGTACTGGTTTCGCCCTCCCGGGCGAGTCACTTGACTCGCTACGCTCGACCTTCGGGCCAGCCTACGGCCGTTACTCCGCTTCGCTTCGTTGCTCTTGTTTGCGGATCGCCGCCCAGGCCAAGAGAAAGTAACCAAAGAGAAGGCCAGCCCGGCATCCGCCCCTGGTTTTACTCCGTGGGCCGTCACGAAGGAACGTCCCCGCCTCTTCATGACTCGCTCGGCGTCCTGACGAGGACTCGGCTCCGAGTTGCTTGATGGCTTTTTTCTGCCGCCGCGCGGACTGGGCTCTTGCTCCCAACAGCCATGTACCAGCCTGTTGGCACGCGCGGCGCACCCTACGCCAGCGCGCCGCTGCACCGGTCAGGTGTGCAACACATAGCTATAAAAAGCGTTGCAGACGCTACAGCTGCCCTGCGGAAACGGCCTGCCTGCAATATCGATAGGAGCCCGTAGGGTGGGTTAGGCCAAAGGCCGTAACCCACCAGCGCAATCGACTGCGGCACCGCCGCTGGGTTATGCCGGCAAGCGCCGAACCTACCCTACGCGTTGCGTGGTCAAGCCCCCTCTCTGAACACTACAGCTGCCTGCCCCTGGATTCCCGCCTGCGCGGGAA